>CAZNMC010000067.1:0-9311 GCA_964574285.1 uncultured Sangeribacter sp.
GAAAGCTCCCATGGTGGCAAGTTTATCAGACATGGATGGGTCGAGATTTGCTGCTCACTCCCGAGGCAATTGCTAAGCAAGGAGCACCCCACACCTTCTCGGCTTCTGCAAATTTCTCGACAGTGAATCTCAGTTGGGCCGCTTCCGACACTAAAAAAGAACTTAAATGGCACAATGGTCGCGACTACGACGGAGATGCCGGGGTGCAAACCACCACACAAAAACCAAGTACTATCTACGTCGCTGCTAACTACAACCCTTCCGACCTCGCATTAGTCGAAGGTGAAAAAATCGTTTCCCTTAACTATTTTGAGTATCGGCCAACTCTTCGAGTGACAGCCATCATTTGGGAAAATGGAGTAATTGTCCGCGAACAAGACGCAGACCTCAAACAACCCGCATTCGTTGCCAATCAATGGAGAACCATTGCATTCAGCGAACCCTACGAAATCAAAAAGGGTAAAACAATTCGCTTTGGATTCCGAATTGAACACGGTTCCAACCTTGACTTCGTAGCTATAATGGACAACGCTGTTAACTCAAACGGTGACCTCCGCTCATACGATGGAAAATCCTGGGTACACAATGGTCGCGGCACATACCTTATTACAGCTAATCTGCTCAACGAAACTGATGAAACTCCAGATGGATACAACGTCTATGCCGATGGCAAAAAAATAAACGATAACATTCTTACCAACACATCTTTGGAACTGGCTTCTCAGGCAGATGGCAAACACGCTTATAAAGTGGAAGCTGTCTACGGACAATCCTCCTTTGCCACGCCGGAGATCCAACTTGATGTAAAAAGTCCTGCCGGATGGTATCCCGGTGTGCCCGCTGTGCAAGCAGCAACCAGCTCCATGAACGGAACTTTCTCCTGGAAAGAACCGCTGAAACGCGACAATTCCAACACCCTGACATGGACCGATTCCCAATTTAACCTTTCCATAGGTGGCACTGCTTCATCCAATACCAAAGTTTGGATTAAAAATGAATTTGATCCAAACGATCTTCTTGCATTCGTAGGTTCAAAGATCACTGCAATCAATGCTCACTTTGCCGAAAAAGTAGTGCAAAGCATGATTGTTTATGTCATGAAAGACGGTGTCATTACCCACCACGACACAGTTCCAGCTGAGAAAATTGCTGAAATTGATGCTGCAAAATGGGTAAAATTCCCTCTTTCCACCCCAGTAGAAATTGAAGCGGGACATACCTACGCTTATGGCTATTACATGATGCACACCCCAAAAATGCATCCGGTCAGCGCCGACAAGACAATCGCAATGGGAAGCAAAGCCAATTCCTTCTCCACTTCTTCTCCCAACTCCAAAGCTTTCGAATCAACTAAACCATCTTGGAAGACCCTGGCTTCAGGAGCTATCGATGGCGGATGGATGATGACGGCGGATGTGGAAGGAACATCCAATTCCTATGCGGCGCTCAAAGGCTTCAACATTTATCGCGATGGCGAAAAAGTCGCTGAGAATGTTGCCAACACTACCTGGGAAGATGAAGTGCCCGCTCCCGGCACCTATACCTATGGCTTTGAAGCTGTCGGCACCGATGGTAAAACCTCCGCAATCGCCACACTAAAAGCTAACTACAAGCTTCCTGATTCCTATCGCGCACCTCTCATCGAAACTTCAAAGCTTGATAAGGAAGAAGGCACCATCACCTTCAATTGGGATATGGATGTAGAGCTCAAACACTACGCCACCCCTACCTATAAAGTTGGTTTCGACGAAGACTTGAATCTCTCATACGGATCGCGATTCACAGCGCAAGAACTGGCCGACTATGAAGGATACTCCATCAAACGCATTAATTTCGCACTTGGTGAAACTCTTCCCAACACTTTCAGCATCCAGATTGTCAATGGGGCTGGCACCGTGCTCAGATCTCACGATATCGCTCCCGGAGATGTAAACGCAATGGCAATATACTCTCTTGAACTTGACGAGCCTTTGACCATCACCGGCAAGGAAGACCTCTATTTAGTTTACTCCGGCAAAGTGCCTGCAAAGGTCAACGCAATTTTGCTCGACGGCGGCCCGCTTCAAGAGGGTGGTGCAATGATCAACATGGGAGGTGGTTGGCTCAAACTCGGCAGTCTCAACCCTAATTACAATGGTTATAATATTGTCATCGGTGCAGTTGTTAGCGAAAACGGCAACGCCAATGCTTCCGAACGTATTTTGGCCACAAACAGCACTATTGAAAATTCTCTCATCACCCTACCGGTGGCTTCCGCCAGCGAAGCTGCTTTAGGATTTGGCATAGAATCCTCAACTCCGGTTATTGTAAAAGCACCTCTGCGCAGCCCGCTGAAACCGGCTTCATACAATGTCTATCGCAACGGCGAGAAAGTTCAGTCAACAACCGGTCGATCTTACACTGAAGTAATTCCTTCCTACGACACTCACTCCTACACAGTCACAGCAGTCTATCCCAACGGATGGGAATCTGCCGACTCCGATCCTCTGTTGGTTGAAAATCCCATCAATCAAGCCGGCCCAGCTCCATATGAATTGCAAGGAAATGCCCGCAATCTCACTTGGAAAGCTCCGGAGGCAGCTCCAGTCCTCACCTATGCTGTCGATGGTCTCAGCTACGGAGTCGGAATGACCGGTAGCGGCACACGCGAGACTTATGCAGTCAACAAATTCCCTGCCGATTCACTTGTCAAGAATGTTGGCAACCGGATCAATCATATTCGTTTCGCTCTCTTCAGCACTGACCTATATTCTGCTTCTGTCGTCATCTTCAAAAACCTCAACATTGCATACGAACAACCTCTGAACGTTGAGGATCTCGTGACTGTTCAAGAAGGCTACAACACCATTCGTCTTAATGAACCATTCGAAATTGAAGCCAATGATGAGATCATGATTGGATACCACATTACATACGCTAATGGAACCAAGCCTATGATCTTCGATGAAGGCCCCGCAACCGACGGTTTGGGCAACCTTATGTCAGCTTCCGCCGGCCACACTTCCTGGAAAACTCTTAAGAGCCTGAACTCATCTTTGGACGGCAACTGGCGCATCTACGCTATTTTGGAAGCTCCCGAGCAAATGGCAAAAGTTGCCTCTCGAGCTGAAGGAGCAAATCGTTCCTACAATCTGTATCGCGACGGTCAGCTTTTCAAGAGCGGAATTGCTACTGAAGCTTACTCTCAGGAGATTGACCTTCCTGTAGGCCGTTACACAGTGACCGCTCTCGAAGACGAAAAGGAATCGGCTCCATCCAATGTCCTCTTCATCGCTTCCAGTGGTGTAGACACTATCGGGTCGGAGAATAATGGCATCAGTTACAACGCTCAGACCGGAATCATTACCGTGCCGGAAGGTATGAGCGGTATCGTTTATGATGCAGCAGGCCGCAAGCTGATGTCCGGCACCGGTTCTATTTCGGTTGCTACTCTTTCTGCCGGAGTTTACGTATATGTTTCTTCCGAAGGAACAGTGATTCGCTTCGTTCGCTAAATAATTTCCCAATTCAAATAAATACGGCGGCTCAGTTTGATGCTGAGTCGCCGTATTTATTTGTTTAAAGCGGGATTAAAAACCTTATTAACCAAAAGGATGGGGCTAAGGTTTGCTTTTCCCGACCGGAGCCTCGATAAGTCGAATTCTTATCACGGTAGTTCGACTCAAGCTTCGAGCAATTGCTTCGTCGAAGTATTCCATATAAGCTGGCAGAAATCGCTGACAAAGTAATCTCAATGCCATGATTTTCTCCTCATTGTCCATAACTTTTTCGGCAACGCCCACAGCAATCGCTGAATTATAGTACTCCGTAAAATTTTTCTTCTCTTCCTCAAACCGAGGTGTACATCGGCTGACAGCCGAGAGACTTACATTTGGATTAACCGCCAAGCAATCGAGCTTTTCCCCTTCATCGGCACAATGAAAATAAAACGTCCGGTCGTCGCTTCTAACCAGTGAAAGAGGTAGTCCGTAAGGAGAGCCATCGGGTCGAATCATGCTCAAAGTCACATATGGGGCCCGATCAAATATTTCAAGAGCTTTTTCGGGCGACAGTTGTCGATCCGATTTACGCATTTTTTTCATGTAGACTTTTTTATGTAGAGATAGTAAAAATTAATTGCAAAATTAATATTAATTTTTTAACACTATGTGAACTAACTATTTTAAGATGCGTTATAATAATGAAAATGGCGAGAAAATTAATCTCTATATCCTCGTCGAAAAAACATTTTAATTATAAAAAATACTATGAACACAGCACCTCTTCAGGGCATTAAAGTTGTCGACTTCACAGAAGTTCAATCAGGCCCTTCTTGTACTCAGATGTTAGCATGGCTCGGCGCCGATGTAATCAAAATCGAACGTCCCGGCGTGGGCGATGCCACCCGTAAAGAACTTCAGTTCAATCCGGATCTTCCCAGTTATTATTTCCTTCAACTAAATAGTGATAAGAAATCTCTTTCACTCGATGCAAAAACGCCCGATGGCAAAGCGATCTTGACAAAGCTTATTAAAGAAGCTGACATCTTCGTGGAGAACCTCCATCCCGGTGCAATGGATAAGTTGGGCTTCAGTTGGGAAGAAGTACACAAGCTTAATCCAAAATGTATCTACGGCACAATCAAGGGTTTCCCTCTCTCATCACAATATAAAAATCTTAAAGCCTATGAGCCGATTGCCCAGGTGACTGCTGCAGCAGCCTCTACAACGGGATGGTTCTCCGGGGATGATAATATTCCTACTCAGAGCGGTGCGGCTCTCGGCGACTCAAACACGGGAATGCATCTTCTGATCGGGTTGTTGGCAGCTCTTGTTCAGCGCGAAAAGACGGGTGAAGGCTGCTTCGTCTATCAGTCCATGCACAATGCGTGTCTTAATCTCTGCCGAATCAAAACCCGTGACCAGCTCACACTTGACAAAATTGGTTATCTGACTCAGTTCCCGCAATATCCAAATGGAAAATTTGGTGACTGCGTTCCTCGTGCGGGCAACATTGAAGGAGGCGGAGTGCTTGGTTGGACCTATAAATGTAAACCGGCCGGAGCTCTCGATTCAGCTATCGACGCCAACAATTACGTTTATATCATCCTTCAGCGTGGTGAGAAAGATTTTGAATTGGCTTGCAAGGCATTGGGATTCGAAGACTGGTTGACCAACCCCGATTTCAACACCGCAGATGCTCGCGACCGCCACAAACAGGAAATCTATAAGCGCATCGGGGAATGGTGTGCCGACAAGACTAAATTTGAAGTAACAGAAATTCTATCAAAAGCAGGTGTACCTGTCGGACCGGTTCTTTCCACCAAGGAAATACTTAGCGATCAAACCCTCTATGATGGCAATACATTGGTTAAAATCAATCAAGGAGGAGAAGTAGGGGAATTTGTAACCGTCGGATGTCCTTTCACGATGTCGAACTATCAGCCGACTTATGGTCCATGTCCTACTTTGGGCGGCAACACCGACGAAGTGCTCGAATCGCTGGGTTATACTCCGGAGCAAATTGCTGAATTTGCGAAGAACGGCACCACTAAACCTTTAGCCGACGGCCAAATGTAAATTATAAAAAAGCCCGAAGCCATATATTGAACGTGCCAAGGGCGTTGACATATTAACTTTCAGTTGACAGCCATCCCGTGAGAGGTATCAACCTTTCGGGATGGCTTTTCTTTAAAATAAATATAGTTATGGAAAACACTAAACAAACTGCTAAATTCCCTGAACAGGTAACAGGGATGTATATTCTCGCCGAATCACTCAAACGCCTTGGGTTGATGGATGTCTACGGATTGGTTGGTATTCCGGTGACTGAGGCTGCCTACGCCATGCAGAAAATCGGAATGAATTATTATGGTTTCCGTTTCGAACAGCAAGCGGGTATGGCGGCAGCCACTCATGGATTCCTCACTCGAAAACCCGGTGTGCTTCTGACAGTCTCTTCTCTTGGATTTCTAAATGGCTTGACTGCCACTACAAACGCTACGGTTAACTGCTATCCAATGATTCAGATCTCGGGTGCTTCGGATCCGACGATGGTGGACATGAATATGGGGACCTACGAGCAACTTGATCAGCTTAATTCTGCTCGTCCATTCGTAAAGGCTGCTTTCCGATGCAGTCACGCTAAGGACATTCCATCTGCAGTCGCCCGAGCTTATCGGGCAGCCGTTTCGGGTCGTCCGGGTGGGGTATATATTGACATGACTACTCCGGCTCTGGGCGAAATAATGGATGCTTCCGAGGCAGAAAAACTTTTCTTCACTCCGGTCGATGTTTATTCCCCGGTAGCGCCCAATTCCGAATCAGTAGAACGGGCTGCAGAAATAATCGCATCGGCCAAACATCCGGCTCTACTTCTTGGCAAAGGGGCAGCACAGGCTCAGGCAGAGAAACTTATCGGAGAACTTTCTTCAAAATATAATATCCCTTATCTGGCAATGTCAATGGCCAAGGGTCTTCTTCCTGACAAAGCACCTCTGAGTGCCCTTTCCTGCCGCTCCACCATCATGGAGGAATCAGATGTTGTAATAGTGGTCGGGGCACGCATCAACTGGATGCTTTCCTTCGGCAAGGGGAAATGGAATCCCAACATCAAGTTTGTTCAGTTGGATGTAGAAGCAGAGGAAATCGACCGGAATGTACCGATCGCGGCGCCGGTTGTCGGAAATATGAATCTATCTCTTGACCTTCTTCTTAAAGCATTGGAAGGAAAGAAGATGAATATAGACCCGGAATGGGTATCTTCCCTTCAGAAAGAAACTGAAGAAAAGAATGCAAAATTTTCTTTGCGACTCCAAGAAGCATCTACTGCCAGTCCGATGACCCACTGGACGGCACTAAGTGCCATCAAACCCATTTTGGAAAGTAATCCTGATGTAATTTTGGTTAACGAAGGAGCAAACACGTTGGACGACACCCGAGACACAGTGGATATGTCCCTGCCACGTCATCGAATCGATTGCGCCTCCTGGTCAATAATGGGAATGGGTATGGGTTCAACAATAGGAGCGGCTGTAGCCACCGGCAAGAGTGTTGTTGCAATTGAAGGGGACTCAGCCTTCGGATTCTCCGGAATGGACTTCGCGACCATCTGTCGATATAAGCTTCCATGCACAGTAGTAATATTCAATAATGGAGGTATATATAATGGTGTAGGCGTCAATCCGGGTGGAGGAGATATGCCGGCTCCCACGACACTCGATATCCATGCACGCTATGACAAACTTGGAGCAGCGTTTGGAGCAAAAACCTATTATGTCACTACCCCACAGGAACTGTCGGCTGCTCTCAAAGAGGCGATCGCTTCGAAAGCCCCGGCTCTTATCGATGTTCAATTGGCCGCAGATTCCGGCAAGGAAAGTGGTCATATCGGCTACCTCAATCCGACTCCTCTGATTGATTATACAGTCTGATTCCATTTGTTAAACTCTCTAACTTACTTATTGTATGGAACATATTATATTGTATGCAATTGTCCCCATATTGGTTGTGATGCTCGGCGGCTATATCGCGGGCAAAAAAGGGGCCTTCAGTGGCAATGATGCAAAGAAATTCAACAAAGTAGTGCTTGACTTTGCTTTGCCGGCAGCCCTGTTCGTATCGATCGTGCAGGCGACACGGGAGGATCTGGCCAAAGACCTTAAACTGACGCTTATATCAGTTTTGGGTATCATGGGATGTTTCCTTTTGGTTTACTTTATATTCCGTTATTGCTTCAAGAAGAACACCGGAGCTGACGCAGCGGTGAGCGCCTTGATTAGTGGCTCACCAACAATCGGCTTCCTTGGATTTGCGGTTTTGGAACCTATTTTCGGCACCAAGCCCTCCGTTGCTTTGGTAGTTGCAATTGTGGGAATCGTTGTCAATGCTATTGGTATTCCAGTGGGGCTTTCATTAATGAATTCCTCTTTGGAAAAACAGAACCCGAGCACCACGAAAAAATCAAGTCCATGGAAACCGGTCTTGCACGCATTGGCCCAACCGGTAGCATGGGCACCGATTTTGGCGGTTGTATGGGTATTGGTTGGAATACCCTGGCCAAAATATCTGAGTCCCTCATTTGATTTAATTGCAAAAGCAAATGCATCCATGGCAGTGTTCTCAGCCGGTATTACACTTTCAGCAATAAAAATAGACATCAACTGGCAGGCAGTCTTAGGCTCGATAATGAAAATGATTGTCATGCCGGCAGTGATCCTGATACTGGGATTGGTTTTCAAGATGGATCCTGAGAACTTAAAGATGCTCGTAGTGGCAGCTGCTCTTCCTCCGGCCTTCTCGGGTATTATCATCGCAGATGAATATAATACTTACGTAGCTACCGGTACCTCCTCACTAACACTAAGTGTCATACTCTTCATGGGATTCTGTCCGCTATGGATATGGCTCACTGATCTGGCCATTAAAGGCTGTGTTTTCTAAAAAACTATACATTATTGATTCTTCAAGAGGATGTTTCAGAGTTATTAGCTTTGCGACATCCTCTTGAATTATGTGTCCGCAGAGTATAACTCTAAAAGAAAATAGCTCAAAAAGTTGGAGTGGAAGAAATAAATTATTAATTTTGCGCCGCTAAGAAGACTGTCAAAGTTTTCATAGGAGTCAAAATTCTAATAGCCAATGAGTTTTGGAGAGACTTGATGGTTTCTGAGCACGAGTTAACAAATTTCAATTATTCACCTTTAAACTCAATCGGGCAATTGATTCCGCTGAGTAAAAAACTTGGCAGATAAGAAATTTGTCATGATTGAACAAAATTTTTAATGAGCGAAAAAGTTCAGACCCCCATCGAGGATTTCGACTGGGATGCCTATGCAAGTGGCGAAACAGTTGGCGCACAAAGCCGCGAAGAACTGATGAAAACCTACGACGACTCTCTGAAAGCCGTCAAAGACAATGAAGTGGTAACCGGTCGCGTAAAAGCCATTTCCAAGCGAGATGTACGCGTAGACATCGGCATGAAATCGGATGCCATCATCCCGATCAGTGAATTCCGCTACAACCCGGACCTCAAGGAAGGCGACGAAGTAGAAGTCTTCATCGAGACCCTCGAAGACAAAAACGGTCAGCTGCGCCTGTCGCACAAGAAAGCGTGTCAGACTCGCAGCTGGGATCGTGTCAACCAAGCATTGGAAAACGACGAAGTTATCAAAGGCTATGTCAAGAGCCGGACAAAAGGCGGCATGATTGTGGATGTCTTCGGCATCGAGGCCTTCCTTCCCGGTTCTCAAATCGACGTTCGCCCCATCCGCGACTACGATGTCTTTGTCGACAAGACGATGGAATTCAAGGTTGTCAAAATCAATCAGGAAT
>CAZNMC010000068.1:0-9128 GCA_964574285.1 uncultured Sangeribacter sp.
GTGGCGCATGCCGCTTAGCCTATATTGTTATTTTTAACGGACTATTGTTATTTGATTATAAGAAAAAGAGCTGGAACTATAGAAAAGTCTGTCTGCCAATTCTGTCACCGTGTAGCTGGTGCCTTCATCTTCAATAGTTGCAGGGATGGTAAATTCCGTGCCGCTGACAAATTTTGTCACTTTAGCAGTGCCGTCATCATTAAGTGTGTACTGCAAACCATCAAGGGTTACTGTCGAGGCTGCCGAAGCAATCAAAGCGCCAAACAAGAGTGCGCTTGCAAAGGTGTAAAATTTTTTCATTGAAATAAGGATTTAAGTATGTGTAAAAAAACTATGATTCCAAAGTTTCCAAGAGGGAAGTATTACTCAACATATCTCCTCAACGTATTGTGTTAGAGCAAATTTGAGATGTACACAATTCCTCTTTCGCAAAGATATGTATTAAAATTTACTTAAGTTTAAAACTTTTAGTTAATTATTGTTAACAACAACATCTACTCTACTTCTTTGTCATCAATTGATCTCTTTCTTCATACAAAAATCGACTCCTATGGTTTAGCCAATATCAGAGCTGAATAAGGCGCAACCTTAACTCGACCGTTGGGAAATTTTTCTACAATACCTTCGGGGGTTATTTTTCCGTTGCGCACCACCACAAGCCATTCCCCTTTTTCGATCTTTACGTCCCGGGTCTCTCCGGAACCGTTGAAGACAACCTTAATGGTTTTCCAAGCATCTCCATTGGCATGATCCCGAAGAGTATATGAAATCAGGTTAGGCTCTCGCTTGGAATCAATTTTATCGAAAACCAGATGGCGAGCAATGTCTTCTTGGGATGTCATACGGAAAGCCGGATGCTCTTTGCGGAGGGTAGTCAATCCGGCATAGTAGTCAAATTGATCTTTATAGAGTGTTTTATGATTCCAATTGATAGCATTGACTGAATCCGGACTTTTGAAAGAGTTATGAACTCCTTTTTTATCGCGCCAGATCTCTTCTCCAGCAAAAAGAAAGGGTGTGCCTTGAGAAGTAAATACTATTGTCTGGGCTAATTTGGCCACCTCTCTTCGAAGCGAATCAGGCATATCGGGAAGAGATTTACGAAGCTTGTCGGTCAGACATAAATCATCGTGGCAACTAACATAGTTGACAATCATTTCGGGCGTAGATGCATAAGGGAATTTGGAATTGTTTCCTTTGGAATAATCGACTTGCGGATGGGAAGTGGAAGCCACAATACCGATTTTCACAGTTTCCTCCAATCCGGGTTTGCCCGAAGCGAACCCACGATCGGAAGCATCGGAATAATGCCCCTTGACTGCATCGCGGATATCGTCAGAAAAGACAGCAACATCTTTCATTGCAGCCACGTTTTCTTTAAGTGCTCGCCGGCCAACAGGGAGAGGCGAATCTCCGGCTGTCCAGCCTTCACCGTAAACGAATATGGAAGGATTGATTTCTTTCAGTGAGGCTGCTACCTTATTCATGGTTTCTGTATCATGTATGGCCATGAGATCGAATCGGAATCCGTCGATATGATATTCCTGAGCCCAATATTTGACAGAATTTACAATAAAGTCAGACATTTGCTGATGGTCGGAAGCTGTTTCATTTCCGCATGCCGAAGCATCTGAATAGCTGCCGTCGTCGCGATGGCGATAGTAATAGCCCGGCGCGGTCAGACTGAAATTGGAATTGTCGTTGAGCGCCGTGTGATTATAGACTACATCCATAATCACTCCAATTCCGGCATCATGAAGAGCTTTTACCATTTCTTTCATTTCGCGTATGCGTGTCGAAGGCTCGGAGGGATTGGTGGAATATGAACCCTCCGGGGCGTTGTAATTCAAAGGGTCGTAGCCCCAATTATAGGCATTCTGCTGGAGGTTAGTCTCATCAATAGAATTATGATCGTATGAGGGAAGGATATGCACATGGGTTATACCAAGTTCCTTGAGGTGGTCAATTCCGGTTGCCAATCCATCCGAATTAGTCGTCCCTTTTTCAGTCAAAGCCAAGAACTTCCCTTTATTGGCAATTCCAGACGTCGGACTTTGGGAGAAATCGCGATGATGCATCTCGTAGATAATCACATCAGAGAAATTCTTGACTTCCGGCCCGCGGTCGACCTCCCATCCTATAGGATCAGTTGTCGAAAGGTCGATAATGGCCGCTCGCTTTCCATTGACTCCAACTGCTTTAGCCCAAACGCCTGGAGTTTCATCTTTCCACTTTCCGTCCCAAAGGATTTGAAAAGTGTAAAATTTACCATAGAGTTTATCATCCACTGACGCCACCCATGTCCCCGAAGACTCGTCAAATTGCATCGGAATCTCCATAATCGGTTTACCATGCCGACCGGAATCATAAATATTCACTTTAGCCCCTTGGGCCTTGGGACTCCACAGTCGGAAATGTGTGCCACTCTCATCGACCAACAATTCCAGATCATCTCCGTTATAAGTCGGATATTCCAAAAATTGCATATCATAATCGCTTCCGGCTTTGGCAACCCCCGAAGCGATTGCACATCCGGACACCATCAGACAGGATACACCCATAATTTTCAGTAACCTCTTAGTATTCATCATAGAAAGAATTTATTCAGCCGTTAAGAATATTTCTTTATTCTTCTTATTTTATATGCAAAGATAGTAAATTATATTCTTCTTATCAAAAAGTAGGCCGCTTCGCTGGCAAATTTACTTTGTGTTTTTTAGTCGAGAAGAAATATTATTTTTATCTTTGCCGATATTTCTCAAAACGCTACTTTCCATGAAGAAATTTTTACTTGGCGCCCTTCTTTTTGTCGGCGCACTCTCGGCAAATGCCGAACTTCAATGGGTACTCGTGACCGACGCGGGCACACAAATTCCAATGTCACAAATTGAATGTCTGATGGCCGCTGACGATGCCCAGACTTTCTCAGTGCTCAAAAACGACGCGACCGTTGTCAGTGATGTCACTTCCGTATCTTTCCTTCAAACGACGAACACCGGTGTCGAAACCATCTCTACCGAGTCAGTTGCAGTTTTCCCCGACATGGTGACGAACTCCATTCTCATCCTGGGTGCGCAGGGTAAGAAAGTGAACGTCTATTCCACCGATGGTGGCCTGCGTCTCTCCACCCCCTTATCTGAAGAATCTACTCGCCTCGATGTGTCTTCTCTCTCTGCCGGGACATATATTCTCTCGGTTGGCAAAACCTCCATTAAATTCATTAAAAAATAATACGCCATGAAAAAGACAGTCCTCGCTTCTATCGCCCTTGCTGTCGCAATCGGTGCAAACGCTCAGTTCACCATCACTCCCCGCAGCGGTGAACCGGTCAATATCAACGGAAACGTAACCTTCTCTCAAAGCTCAAACGGATCTTCCTGGGCCGTCGGTTCTACCTATACCGAAGCTCTCGACCTTTCTAACATTCAATCCATATCTCTCGCCAAACCTGAAGCCGCTCCTAAAGTCGGTGACTTTTACTTTTCCGATGGAACATGGGCATCCGAACTAAATGCTGACAAAACTCCTATCGGTGTTATCTTCTATGTTGGCAATCCCGCTGAACATGATATGGCTCTCAAAGAAGCTCATCCTCAATGCATACACGGACTCGTTGTGGGTCTTAATCAGACTAAATGCGAATGGCAGGAAGATTACTCAGGATTTGACGACGAAGCAGATATGACAGTCGGTGAATGGATTGCAGACAACACCGATTATGTCTCTATCGCCACTCGCTCCGAAGCCATGACCAGCGTGTTTAATCAAATTATGGGCTTCAACAACACCATGGGAATCGATGAATTTAATGACGGCGATTATGGATTTGACTACGAAGTAATTGTAGGCGCTCGCGTTTCTTCCACGATGTCAGCCACCAAAGCCCCAACCCAATCTTCCGGATGGTATATACCATCAATCAAAGAAGTTTCGCTTCTCTGTTCCGGTGTTGTGGACGGTAGCATCGGCGACCTGGGATATGAAGACACCCCGGACAACGCGAATGCTGTAATCATCAACGCAGCTCTTGCCAAAATCAATGGGGCTACTTCTTTGTCGGGCGTTTATTGGTCCAGCACAGAATACTCTGTCAGCCAGGTGCATACCGTACAATTCTCTAACGGCATCGTAATGCAGACAAGCAAGGGAGGGGCCAACTTCCTTCGCCCCGTTTTGGCATTTTGATTCTTAACGGATTAAATCCTTCAAAACAATTTTATTAAAAAATCCATCGGTTATTTGCCGAATGGATTTTTTTTTGTAATTTTGCCACGCTTTTTGACAAAAGGCCTCAGCAACAGAGAGAGTCGTTGAATCTCCTTTTCAAGAAAAGCAACCCATATTTATTTTATAATTTTTAAATTTTCTCTCAAATGTACCTTACTCCTGAAAAAAAGGCTGAAATTTTTGCCACTTACGGACAAGGCCCGACTGATACCGGTAGCCCTGAAAGCCAAATCGCTCTCTTTTCTTTCCGTATTCAGCACCTTACCGAGCATCTTAAGAGCAATCACAAAGATTACACAACTGCTCGCTCGCTGAAAGCTATGGTAGGTCAACGTCGTCGTCTTCTCGACTATCTCATCAGAAAAGACATCAACCGTTATCGCGCCATTATCGCTAAGAAAGAACTCGGCATCCGTAAATAATTCAATCAGCTATCAGCATTTCCACCTTTACCGGGTGAATCACTAATTTGATTTAGTGATTCACCCGGTAACTTCACCTCCCCACTCCAACTCAGCTTAATCCAAGCGAAGCATCGCAAGGATGAAATAATTAGAGCCAAACCATTTCTGATTCAGCTCTTAAGTCAATATCTTTTACTATTAATTCTCTACCTCGATGTTAATTTGAGAAATTACCACTTAGAGTAGTGAGAGTATTACGCTTCAAAGGTACTTCCAAAGTTTTTACAACTGTTTTCTCACCATCCTTTACAGTGACAGTCACATTTATATTGATTTCCTCTGTCCCGATAGGTAAGTAGACGGTCATCAGTGTCTGATTTGAATCAGTATAAACGGTAGGAAGATCAACCGGACCCAAAGTAGCAGTCGTGGGTGTAGTCAGAGAAAAATCCCCCGTCAAAACATCAAACGTATTGGTCAGAGAATAAACATTTTCAAGCGTAGCCTCAACGGTAGCATCTGAGGAGAGAGCCGAGCCGGTATTGACCACCCGCATCTTTGCACAGGCCCTAATCAAAGTCACTCCGATTGACGACTGATTAGCAGAGTCAAACGACTGCACTGCGTAATACGAATCGCACCCTTCATTATTGGCGGTGTAGTCACACTCCACCGCTTGCATTGCCTTCAGATAGTCGGATGGAGTTGGAGAGTCGGGAAGAGCCAGTTCATTGGTACCTGAAAAATTAGCGTAGGCAACTAAACTATAATTTTCACCCGGCACAAGACTCGGAGTAAACGACACGGGAGACACTTCTCCATTAGTCACGACAGCAGTCTGCTGACCCGCATAGACCACAACCGAATTATTTTTACCACCAACCACTGCAAGGGTGAACACAAGGCTTTTACCCTCCATATTCGCTATTCCTCCTTCATCAGAGCCGGCTCGCGTTAAATCTGCCAACGAAAGATTTATTTCAAATGCACTCGGGTGTGACTTTACCTCCGGTTCATCGCTCGAGCATCCGGTCATCATGGCACTAATCGCCAATACCGGCACAATCCATTTCTTTAATATCATAATCGATACAGATGTAGCTGAATTTTAGACCATTTGCCCCCCGAATAGTTCCACTTAGGAAGTAACCATTGTTGAAAGGCAATTATCAACATGCAAAAATACTATATTTTTACCTCAAATACAAACCAATAATCAAAAACTCCCTTAAAATTTTAAAATGTGAACCCTTTGATGTAATTTTGCATTCTTATTTCAGGCATCGGATATTCCCACTCGGCCACCCCGATGTGATTTATTTTATGCCTGGAATCATTAATAATCTTAAAGGTAAAAAAACATTTTATGAATAATAAAGTTCTATTGGTCATCCTCGATGGATATGGACTCGGCGACCACAAAAAGGACGATGCCATCTTCAATACACCGACTCCCTATATCGATTCTCTCATGAAAGAATATCCTAACTCAAAGCTTATGGCTTGCGGCGAGGATGTAGGACTACCAGCTGGGCAAATGGGAAACAGCGAAGTCGGCCATTTAAACATTGGAGCCGGAAGAATTGTTTATCAAGATTTGGTTAAAATCAATCGGGCCATCGCTGACGGGTCTATTCTTAAAAATCAGGAAATCGCAAATGCGTTCTCGTATGCACGCGACAATAAAGTGCCAATCCATTTTATGGGTCTGACTTCCGATGGAGGAGTCCATTCTTCCCTCGACCATCTTTTTGCACTCTGCGACATAGCCAAAGAATATAATCTTCCCGATGTATTCATTCATTGTTTCATGGACGGACGCGACACTGACCCAAAAAGCGGTGTCGGATTCATCCGTAAATTACAAGACTATTGCAATGAGTCAACTGGAAAGATTGCATCTATAATTGGCCGATATTATGCCATGGACCGTGACAAACGCTGGGAAAGAATTCGAGAGGCTTACGACCTTCTTGTCGATGGAAAAGGACAACAAACGACTAATCTTGTGGATGCAATTGAAAAGTCTTATGCCGAAGGAATCACCGATGAATTCATCAAGCCGATTGTAAATTCCGAGGTGGACGGTCGCATAAAAAACAATCATGTGGTTATCTTCTTTAACTATCGCAACGACAGAGCTAAGGAACTAACAACCGTCTTAACGCAACACGAAGTAGATGGCATGAAACCTATTCCCGGTTTACAGTACTATTGTATGACCCCTTACGATGCCTCTTTCAAAGGTGTGCACATTCTTTTCGATAAAGTCGACGTCAAGGACACTTTGGCCGAATATCTCTCAATTAACAACAGAAGACAGCTCCATATAGCCGAAACAGAAAAATATGCCCACGTTACTTTCTTCTTTAATGGTGGTCGAGAATCCCAATGGCCCGGCGAAGAGAGGATACTTGTGCCTTCTCCGAAAGTGCCCACCTACGACCTGAAACCGGAAATGAGCGCACACGAAGTCACTGAAAACCTTGTCGAGCAAATCAACAGTGATAAATTCGACTTCATTGTCGTAAATTTTGCAAATGGGGATATGGTTGGCCACACGGGAGTTTATCCTGCAATTCAAAAAGCCATTCAAACTGTTGATGCCTGCGTTGAAAAGGTTGTGGAAGCAGCTAAGAAAAATGGTTACTCCACCATCATAATTGCTGACCACGGGAACGCAGACCATGCTTTGAACGAAGATGGAACGCCCAATACTGCTCATTCTCTCAATCCCGTTCCATTTATTTTAATCTCAAACGACAAAACCGCAAAAGTGGTTGATGGTCGGCTTGCTGATGTTGCTCCTTCTATTCTCCACATTATGGGACTCCCACAACCCTCCGATATGACCGGCACAAATCTAATTTCGGACTGACAAAATCCGTTAGTCGCAACTATCTCATAAAAAGAGAAGTGTATCTGGTGCAGATACACTTCTCTTTTTATGAGATGCCGGTAAGATTTACTCTGCTGCAGGAGTCTCAGTGGGAGCAGCTTCAGCGGGAGCAGCTTTCTTACGACGTGACCGACGAGTGGTTTTACCTTTCTTGGCGTCTTTACCTTCGAGCATATTTTCGTTGAAATCCACAAGCTCGATCATACACATTTCTGCGTTGTCACCCAAACGATGTCCGGTCTTGAGAATTCGAGTGTAACCTCCGGGGCGATCTGCCACCTTCTCGGCAATCACACCAAAAAGTTCCTTTATGGCTTCCTTATTTTGAAGATAGCTGAAGACCAAACGACGATTCTGCATATCATCCTTTTTCGAGCGGTTAATAAGCGGCTCGCAATACATACGCAGCGCCTTCGCTTTGGACAAAGTCGTGAAGATTCTCTTATGCATGATAAGAGAAATCGTCAGGTTCGACAGAAGAGCCTCGCGATGTGCCTTCTTACGACCTAAGTGATTAAATTTTTTATTGTGTCTCATCGTGGTGTTTATTCTTTGTCTAATTTATACTTTGAAATGTCCATCCCAAAGGAGAGGTTCAGGCTTTCCAACAGATTGTCCAGTTCTGTCAGAGATTTGCGACCAAAGTTGCGGAACTTCAACAGATCATTTTTATTGAAAACAACAAGCTCACCAAGCGTTTCAACTTCAGCGCTCTTGAGACAATTCAGAGCACGAACTGAAAGCGACATATCCGTAAGTTTGCTCTTCAACAGCTGACGCATATGAAGGACTTCTTCATCAAATTCCTCACCCTCTGCCTCAGCCGGCTGTTCAAGTGTCATCTTTTCGTCGCTGAAGAGCATGAAGTGGTGAATCAATATGTTGGCTGCCTCCTTAAGTGCATCTTTTGGAGTGATGCTACCGTCAGTGGTAACTTCCATCAGAAGTTTTTCATAGTCAGTCTTCTGTTCTACACGGAAATTTTCAACTGAATATTTCACGTTTTTTATCGGAGTGTAGATAGAGTCGATGGCGATCACACTTGGGTCAGATCCTTCAAGAAGCTCTCTATTTTCATCTGCGGGAACCCAACCCCGGCCTTTGTTAATAGTTACTTCAAGTCGGAAGGAGGCAGACGAGTCAAGATGACATATTACCAACTCCGGATTCAACACTTCGAATCCGCTCAGCACTTTGCCCAAATCGCCTGCCTTGAATACATCATCGACACCCGAAACATTAATGACAGCCTTTTCGGTCTCTGTCCCCTCTACAGTCTGCTTAAACCGCACCTGCTTGAGGTTGAGGATGATGTTAGTTACATCTTCCTTTACACCGGGAATGGTATCCAGCTCGTGAGCCACTCCGTCGATACGAATCGAACAGATGGCAAAGCCGCCAAGCGACGACAGAAGTATACGGCGAAGCGCATTGCCGACCGTCTGTCCATAGCCCGGTTCCAGAGGGCGGAATTCAAACTTGCCGAATGAATCTGTTTCCTCCAGCATAATAACCTTTTCGGGTTTCCGAAATGCTAAAATTGGCATGGCTATTATCCTTTATTATTTAGAATACAACTCTACGATCAACTGTTCCTT
>CAZNMC010000069.1:0-9033 GCA_964574285.1 uncultured Sangeribacter sp.
CCTATGATTAGTGTTTACCTCCTACTCGATTATTTTGCAAAAAAATTGGTAAGAGGCTATTATAGTTTTCATTAAGATTGTGTGGGGTTATGGGAGATGGAAAAGTTGAAAGGGATAAAGAGTAGGGTAGTGGGTGAGGATAATATTTTTTTAAGATAGAAAGAGGTGAGTATCAATGTAATGAAAAGCCCTGACAAATGGTGAGATTGGGCAAACCATTCTTTTTTTGTAACTTTGTCGTCGATTTGGATGCTTCATGGCATAGAAATTTTTTTGGTTTCTTCAGGTCGTTTCCCCGATGATGGAGAACTATAGTTCAACTTATCTCTCTCTTCTGATATATTTATGGACTGGCTGATCGATCTTCTATCCCCTAATAATCTTTCTTTACCAAGCACTATTCTGCTCTATTCTTTTGTGATTTTTGCCGGTGTCTATCTGGGAAAAATCAAAATTTTCGGAGTTTCACTTGGTGTCACCTTCGTGTTATTTATAGGGATATTGATGGGGCATTTGGGTTACAATGTAGAAGGCGGAACCCTCCATTTTTTACGGGAGTTTGGGCTCATTCTTTTTATTTTCTCGATTGGTATGCAAGTTGGCCCGGGTTTCTTTTCATCCTTTAAGGAAGGGGGAGTCAAGCTTAACATACTCGCTTTGATAGGTGTTGGACTGAGTGTGGTCATCACTTTGGGAATCTTTTGGATTCAAGGCGGAGAACATGGAATGAGTAGTTTGGAGCAGCTTGTTGGTGTGATGAGTGGGGCAGTCACCAATACTCCAGGACTTGGAGCCGCTCAACAGACCGAACTCCAAGTGAATCCTGAGGCCTACGATTTAACTCAACAGATGTCGATGGGATATGCTGCCGCTTATCCCCTTGGAGTGGTAGGAATAATCTTGGTAATGATATTGCTGCGCAAAATTTTTTCTATCAATATAAACAAGGAAATTCAAGAAATAGAAGAGGATAAAGATAATTCACAGCTCAAACCTCATGTTGTCACATTCCGCCTGACTAATGATTTGATCTCCGGATTGACAATCAGTAAACTCCACACGCTGATTAACTGTAATTTTGTAATTTCTCGCATAGAGAAACCTAATGGAAAGGTGATTATACCCAAAAGCGAGGATATTTTAGAAAAAAACGATCTTCTTCTTATTGTCTGCTCGGTGCAGGATGAAGAAATTTTTCAAAGGTTTATAGGGGAAGTTGTTGAAAAGAAGTGGGAGATGGTACAGGGCCCCGTGGTCAGCCGTCGTATACTGGTAACTAAGACTGAATATAATGGGGCTCGGCTTGGGTCGTTGCGACTTCGCCTGGGGTATAAATTGAATGTGACTCGAGTAAATCGTGCCGGTGTGGATTTGCTTGCAACCGCAAATCTACGTTTGCAAATGGGGGACCGCCTGACCGTAGTAGGTAAACTTGATGACATTAATCGGCTCGCAGATCGACTTGGAAACTCCATGAAGCGCTTGAATGAGCCTAATCTCATTACCATGTTTATAGGGGTTTTCTTGGGTATTTTGGTGGGAAGTATTCCGCTTCAGTTCCTCGGGATGTCGGTTCCAATGAAATTAGGACTTGCAGGCGGCCCACTTATTGTCGCCATTCTTATATCAGCCTATGGACCGAAAATTCATCTGGTGACCTATACTAATTCCTCTGCAAATCTCCTACTTCGAGAGATAGGAATTTGTTTGTTTCTCGCATCTGTAGGAATTGCTGCCGGAAAGGATTTTGTCAGTACGGTATTCTGCACTCGTGGTGCTATTTGGGTGGGATACGGATTTTTAATCACCGTTATTCCAGCTTTGGTAATGGGAATTATAGGAAGATGGAAATATGGTATCAATTACCTCACGCTAATGGGATTAATTAGTGGGGGATATACCGACCCGCCGGCATTGGCTTATGCCAATAAAGTTGCCAACAACGACCAACCGGCCGTTGCGTACTCCACCGTATATCCCCTGACAATGTTCATGCGAGTCATAGTGGCTCAAGTGATAGTGCTATGTTTTTTGTAAAGAGTCAACCTTATCTTCATTACTTCCGATAATAAAGAGTTTTTTTGTTTCCTCGTAATTATTTTGCGAGGAAAATTTGTTAAAAAGTAATAATTAGGGTTCCTTAATTTTTCATTTTGAAGTGAAATACCTAACTTTGTAATTCATAACACTCTCTACAGTTGGAGCAATATAGTTGTTAATAACATTAAATCCGAAGATGAATCCATCCTTCATCTCTGTGGAGTTAGAGTTTATGTTTTTTTAATCACTGTAATTTATCACTATTTCACTCTGTCGGTCAATTGGTCCGGCCTCCGGCAGAAGAAGGAATCAACCCAATCTCGGCCGGTCCGAAAAATTAACTAACCTCAATGAAACACAGAACTAAGATTATGCTTCTGGCGTCAGTTGCGGCTTTACCGGCACTCTATGCCGTTTCCGCACTTCCGGAGGCATCTCAGCTTGCTGATTTTCGCAATATGTTGCGCCAATCAGCAGCTACCCCGGTTTCTACAGGTTTGGATTCACCCAATGGTTTGCCTTCAGTGGCTTCTGTGGAAACTGTGAGTCTTGAACCGGGCTATGATGCAATGGCTATTGAAGCATCTCCAATTTCGGGTGTAGCAGTCGAACCATCGGTTCCGGTTGTTGATGTGCCCGGATTAGAGTATCAGACGCTTCAAGGCATTGAATTAACCCTTGGAGGCAAAGAGCAAACCCGGAAACAATCCCCTGCTCATGCTCCAGGTAAAATTGTAGTTGGAGAATTTATTTCGAGAGACTTATCGGCTAATGGCAGTCAATTGGGGTCTCTCATTTCTGTAGAAAATTATGGGTCTTCGGCCGACACTGTGTTGGTGGGAAATCTATACCAATGGGGCAAGGATGTCAAAGTGAAAATGGCTGTTAATGCAGCCGCAGGGACCGTAGCTATTCCTCAACAGACACTTGAAGTCCATCAAACCTATGGTAAAATTGATGTGGTAGCCATTTCAATTTCTGCTGATGGAAAATATTCTGTGCCGCAAGACCGTACAATTCGCGGTACAATTAATGAAAATGGCGAGGCAACCCTCGGCCCGTGGGCTATCATTGCTCTTGACGAGGCCACTAAGAAGGTGAAAGCCACTTTCAATATTTTCGACAATAGCCGTTGGGGTGTTCCCAATGGTAGTTTAGGCGGTGTGGATATGGAGACGAAAGAGGTGAAGAGATATCCGATTTTGATAGAACAATCTCTTCCCAATGAAGCCATTATTTATAATATGATTGATGGCTTGACAGCGTCTTTGTCAGCACGCTTGACAGCTGCTGGGAAGGTAATGCTTTCTCCCCAGCAAGTGCTCACAAACTCTATCTACGGGGCCTTCTATATCTACGGTATCAATCCAACGAATGGCAAACCTGATACCACTAATCCCATTGTGGTCACTCCAGCTTCTGATGGGTCGTTGAGTTTCAGTGGATTTTATGTTGCCGATCAGCAGACTACTTCGATGGTGCTTACGGGGATGAATACTGTGAAAATTACCGGTACATATGATATAACATTCCCCACAGCGGAAGCGGTTAACTTCAAGGGTTCCGGTACTGCATCAGATCCCTGGCAGATTGCGTCTTATTCCAATTTGAAAGCTCTTTCGCAGAGTGTTGAAGGAGGAAATACGTATGCCGGTAAATTCTTTAAATTGACTGCCGACCTTGATCTTTCAAACATTCCGGTGACGGAGTATGTGCCTATTGGTAATGCTACAGATCAGTTCTTGGGCGTTTTTGATGGAGACAATCATACTATCAAAGGCTTGCGTATCGATGGCAAAGGATTTCCCTATGTCGGAATTTTTGGGTATTTAGGAGCAGGATCAACAGTTAAAAATTTGGTGGTTGATGGTTTCATGGCTATCGGTTCCGGATCAGAAATAGGGTGTGTGACAGGCCGATGTGAGGGTACAATCGATAATGTCGAAGTTAAAAACAGCGTACTTCAGACTTCCGGATTGCTGACGGGAGGAATTTGTGGTGCAATGCTTAATGGAAAGGTGACCAATTGCCGAGTACATGGTAAATTCACTGGCATGGGTTCTGTGGCTGGTATTGCCGGCCAAGCTTCGCAATCCGAGATAACTGGTTGTTCAGTTCGCGGGTTGTTCACAATAGATGGTTTCGTGTCGGAAAAGGCCCGTGATATGGGTGGTCTGGCTGGAGTCTTCTCTTTGGGTACTATCAAAGATTGTATGGTCAGCGGCACAATGACCGACACTTACGGCCGCAGTGCAACCGGAGGCCTTGTTGGCCGTGTGCTTTCCGGGGCTACTGTTTCCAATTGTATGAACACGGCATCTATTTCCGGACGTCGTTACAGCTCTAATACTGCTTCTTATGCAGGTGGTCTTTTCGGACTTTGTGTCAGTGCAGTTGTCAACGATTGCTTTAATTCGGGCACAATCATAATGAGTGGTGATAATGATAACGTGGGTGGACTTGCAGGCCAATTGTCTATTGCTTATGTCCATTCCGGATCAACGGTTTACATGAGCCAGCAGAGCTATTTCACCAATTGCTATACTTCAGGACAAATCACCTCCAGCTCGACTGCCGGTAGCAAAGGTCTCTATGGTTATGCTTTCTACGAAGAGGGCTACAAAGATCATCCTGAAGACATTTGCTTTATCAATTGCTTCTTTGATCAACAAATCAATAAATTTGAAA
The DNA here is from genome assembly GCA_964574285.1 of uncultured Sangeribacter sp. Lineage (GTDB taxonomy): Bacteria > Bacteroidota > Bacteroidia > Bacteroidales > Muribaculaceae > Lepagella. The sequence continues at coordinate 4,729 of CAZNMC010000069.1, forward strand.
ATAAAAAATTCGGACGTTTGACTTCTGAAATCACCGGAAAAATTCCGACCGGATTTGATTCTTCAAAATGGACCGTTTCGACTAATAAGTATCCTGTTCTTTCCAAATTTGTTTCGACTCAAGCAGGAGAACTTGCTTCTGTCCCTGTTATCTTGCGCTCAGGGCACACGGCTTCGAAAGTGAAACAGTCGTTTGCTTTGGGTTCATCTGCCAATGTGGCGTGGTCGCTCGATGGAGAAGCCGGCAACACTGAGAACGAGGCACTTAAAATCACCGGTTCTGCTGTCACTGTCAAAGATAAGTATGCTTCCGCAATCATCGGTGCATCCACTGCTGATGGCATGGGTCTAAAGGTTTATGTTCTTGATGTCGTTCCCAAAGTGTTTGATGGTGATGGCACAGAATCTTCACCCTATCTTATCAAAACACCAGCGGATTTTATTCAGCTTCATGAAGCTGTCGGAACTCATTCTCAAGCTCATGCAGGCGACTACTTCCGCATGACTTCCGATATTGACTTTGCTTCCAGTCCAAGTTTCAAAGGTGTCGGTAATGGTACTATGCTTTCTACCGGTTTTGGCGGTGTATTTGATGGTGATGGCCACGCAATCCATAATTTGAAGCTGAAGATGGCCACCTATACTGGTTCGGGCGATTATGATCCCTCGTGTCCGAATGGCTATAATGGATTGTTCAATCAGTTGTTGTCAACCGGTGTGATCCGAAATCTTACCCTTGCATCAGATTGCCAATTTGACTTCAATATTTTCTCAGCTCCCGTGGTGGCATTCAACAGAGGGCTGGTTGAAAATTGTCGGAATTATGCCGATGTGATAGGTCATGAGCGACAGATTGGCGGTATTGTCGGAGTCAACTATTCGGGTACAATCAGCAATTGTTATAATGCCGGTCGGGTAATTTCGGGAAATCAGGTTGCAGGCGGAATTTCGGCTTATAACTTTGAGGAAGGTATCATCCGTCAATGCCAGAACGATGGCTTTGTAGCGGTTCAGACAACAGCTCCATATAACTCGAAGCTGGCTCACAACTCAGCCGGAGGTATTACATCTGACAACTATGGAATCGTTGAAGACTGCGTAAACAACGGTGAAGTTTCCTCTGCTTCGATTGTTGGTGGTATTGCGGCTTACGTCGTGGCATCTTATGTGACTCAGGATCCCAACAATCCGATGAAGGCAATTTCACATGATTGCTGGGGCATAGTTCGCCGGTGTGTGAACAATGCTCAAATCAGCTGTGAAAGTAATTCCACTTTACGCGGTGCCATTATCGGTCAGCGCAATTCAACCAAAGAAATCAGCTCCAACTACTATGATGGTAGCATTAACCTCTTTGGCGGAATGCAAAATAATGATGTAGAAGGGACTAAAGCACTTTCAACAGGTGAATTAGTGGAAGGGAAAGCACTTGCAGGACTCAATGCCGAAATATTTGATTTCTCAGCTAATGCATATCCTGTTTTGAAAGCGTTTGTCAAAGAAGAATCAACCAAAGCTCTTCGCAGCATTTTTGTGAAGTTCGAACCTGGAACTATACGCACCAATATCCTTAAACCAGTCGATTTGTCGAGTGCTGACGGATTGACTTGGAAACTGGAAAACAACAGTGGTTTCTCCATTTCCGGATCGAAACTGAATGTTGTTGTTCCCACTGGTACAACCATTTTGAGTGACACCCTTACTGCTTCTTTAGGAACACAATTTGTAAAAACTTATGCTATTAATTCAGTTCCCGTAATCTTTAGTGGTGGCGGTACAGAATCGGATCCTTATCGAATTGAGTCCAAAGAAGATTGGAAGAAGCTTGCTGACTTCATCGAAAGCACCGGTTGGGAATATAATTATTCTCATTTTATACTGACTCGCGACCTTGATTTCGGAGGAGATTCAATTCGTATCGTAGCTCACAGCGGGAATCGTTTCCAGGGCAACTTTAATGGAAATGGGAAGACTCTTTCGAATTTTATCTATGACAATCCCAATGGATTCGAAAACAGTATCGAAAAGAATCCCGACAATCCTAATAAGTTTGTTGCCAAGAGCACTGGCCTGTTTGGCGCTGTCGGCAACGCCGGAACTGTCCGCAATTTGACAATCGATGGAATCGTGCGTGGTCATAGTGATATTGGCGGCATCGCCGGAGCAGTTTATGGCACAATCGATAATTGCATAGTTAAGGGACTTGTCGGCACAAATTCAAGCACCGCAGTCGGGGGTGTGGCTTATCGGCTCTATGATGGCGGTGTAATTCGCAATTGTACTCTACTTGGCAAAGTTCTTCCGGACAATGGTTCCGGTGGAGGACAAACGGGAGCAGCCGGTATCGTTTACTTTACCAACGAATCAAGTTTGGTTGAAAATTGTGTTAACAGAGGCACGGTGGGTCATCCCGATAAAGGCGGAGCAGCCGGTATCGTTTATACTTGTATGGGTAATCTTCGTGATTGTGTCAACGAGAAAGAGCTTCAGGGGCCGAGCAACCTCTATGGTGTTGTTTACTCTGTGAGCAAAAACGCTATTCTTGAAAATTGTTCCAATACTGCGGATTTCAATAAGAATGTTTCTACCGGGGGTGCTAATATCTTTGGCGTGTTCGGTACATTTGCCGGAGGTGGAACAGGCTATGCAAAAGGCTGCTTCAACACCGGTAATATTACAGCTGTTAATTTCTGTGGTGGAGTTGGTAACACGGCCAATGTCCCACTGATTGACTGTTGGAACTCCGGAAACATCACATCGGTCAAGAATGGTGCTTACGGTGTTGTCAAGTCTATTGCTGGAACGACTGATCAACGAGTGGTTGCTTCGGGTCTGTACAATACCGGTAAGATTGAGAGTGCATATATGGAAACAGCCGGTGTAGTGAGTGACTTAAAAGAATATGTTACTCTGACTGATTCATATAATCTTGGGACAATTATCCAACGCCACAAGGGTCTTTGCTGTGGCGGCGTTGTAGCTCATGGTTATGGTCGTATCGAACGCTGTTTCAATGCTGGCGATGTCTACTCATGGGGTCACTGCACGGGTGGTGTAGTTGGTCGTCCAGGAAGTAACAAGGCCGATTTTGAAGCCGGTGTGTATGATTGTTTCAATTTAGGGAATGTAACAGTTGAGTCCCAACATTCCGGTACTACACTTTATGGAGCGGTCGGTGGTGTAATCGGCTCGCCTATCAACGGCGCACTTGATATTGCGCGTTGTCATAACTCGGGCACTGTAAGCTTGCGCAACACTTCCTGTGTGAATCCAGCTCTATGGGCAGGTGGCGTAATTGGCGGTGTTCTTAATGGTAAAACAACTGTGTCGGATTGCTACAATACCGGTCGCGTTATTAAGCTTGACCCCACTGACTCCTCACTACATGTAGCAATGACTATCGGTACACCTACAGAGAAATTTAAACTGAACACAGATTCTGTAGCCTTCTATTCTCTGTTTAGTCGTATCTATTATGATAAGATGATCAATACTGGCACAGACGAACGTTTGATTCCGGGTTCAGCGCTTCCTTCGTCGAAGATCGCAGCTCTTGAACTGGAAGGCTTTTCAACGTCTTCTCATGGCGGTTATCCCCACAACTCGGCATTTGCACAAAATCATCAAGCTGCCGGACTCAGCACCGCAATGTTGCTTTTGGGTAACGAAGCTAATGAATCTCATGATGGTATAATCACTCGATTTGGTCTGCTCGCACCCGAAGATTGTGAATGGAAGGAAGAACCAGCCTCTGACGGTCAAGCTCGCCTTTGGCTCTCCGGAGGATACGGCTATCCTTTGGCATCGGGAGCGACCACGCTTCTTTGCACATCACCGGATGGAATGGTACGTCGTTTCCCCATCGTTGTCAGCCCCAATTTCAAGCAAGATGGCGTTGAAGATGTTTTGAACGGTCGGACAATTGAGAGTGTGACATACATTGACCTTCAGGGGCGACGTGTGGCTTATCCTCAAGCCGGCGAGGTTTATATCGTTACTACCCGATATACTGACGGCACAATTGACGTGCGCAAAGTTATGGCTCACAATTGAATTGATTTTTCGTAAATAGTTTATATACCCCCTGGGATCTTTTAGAAATCTCAGGGGGTATATTTGTGGGACAATTTATGCTGAGAATTATGGTCTTGCTTTGAGACTCATAAGTATGCCCCCTCCGTTTTCATTAATCATTATTTCCTGAAAAGTTGCTTTCTCGTTTTGAGCTTCAATTTGGAGGCCAGCGAGAAAGCTTCATTTAATTTAAATCGTGTGTAACATAGTATATTATATTTATTAGTAAAAG
>CAZNMC010000070.1:0-8984 GCA_964574285.1 uncultured Sangeribacter sp.
CTATACGACCGAGCTTATCATGCAGTTTAGGATATTCCTTGCGATGACGTGCCAATGTATCTTCACTCGATACCGCAACTTTCCATTCCGGCACTGATACACGAAGACGGGTGGTAAACTGAACGTCAATTTTGCGTATCGGGTCCTGTACCCTCACGAAGAGGGTTGCCTTATCCTTGTTCTCATCCTTTTTGAGGAAGTAGAATCTGGAGAGAGTCTTTGCCATGATTCAAATTTGTTAAATTCTTGATATAAAGGTTTAAGTTGTGGTTCCATTTACAATCGAACCAATCCGAATGCAAAGATAGTAAACTTTTCAGAAGTTACCTATAAAGTTACCTATAAATTTTGAAATTTAACATATCCAAGCAAATTCACTTCCGCTTAATTAAGTTGATAATAAGGATATTAGTATTTAGGATGATTTAGGCAAATCCATTTCAATTCAATAAAAATGGTGCTGGTGGCACCACCCAAGACCGCTAAGTTTCAATAACTTAGCGGTCTTTCTTTCACCCACACCCCTTCGAGTCACCACAAAAGTCACCACACCCATCGTAAGTAATTGAACTATTGACGGTTATGTATGTCGCGGTGTCAGCATGTCTATTTCGGCAGATAGGTAAGATATTGATTATCAATACAAATTAGTACATAATTCATAGTCATTTACCCTCATTCACCCTCACGCCACAGCCTCGCAACCCCAAACTTTAACAGAGCTTAACTATAATCACACAATAAAACCTTTAGCTCGACGAAGCTTGACCGAGTCAAATGTGGTGACCTCACCCGAAAATCAGCAGGGTCACCACGCTAAATCGGTAAAATTTCTACACATAGGCTCTATGCTGCCGCAGTATGGCAGCTACGAATTATTACTTTGCGATAAAATAAGAAACTATGAAGTATCAGGATTATTTTAAGCAAAGTAGGTTCAAGGATATTTGGAAAGTTCTCCACTATGTCTATAATGAGCCTATTGAGACACAATCGCTATATGAAGAGCTCGTCAAGGATATTCAACTACTGTCAATTCAGAACCAATTCCCATGTGAGGCAATAAACGTTTCTTTGGATGAGTTTAATGACATTTTTGTCGGTGGCGCTCCTGACCCACAGGAATGGTTGGTTGAGCGTGAGGTTATCGTTGATATACCTCACGCGGATGTTAGCATTGCGGAAGTGGCCGCACATTTGCTCTATTGGTCAACTCTTTATGCAATCAAGACACAATCCGCTCAGCGAAACGACTTTTCGCAATGGTTTCAAGAGTCGATGGCCGGCCCACGATATGATGACGAAACAGGATTGATGGCCAAGTTTATCTTTCTTGATTTTGATGGTGTCCTCAATACGGAGCAAAACAGGGCGGAGCGAGCATTAACAGGAAAAGATATGTCAGACGAATTTGGTCCCCGGTTTAGCCCTAAAGCGGTATCATGTCTTGGCGTGATAATCGAACGTACCAATGCTCAAATAGTGGTATCTTCATCATGGAATAAACTTTATGATCTTGATGAGATTAGACAGATGTGGGCTTTACGAGGCTTACCCGGTAAAATTTGCGGAAATTTAGCTGACTACCCGGAAGGAAAAAGTAGAGGCGAGGCAATAGCTCACTTCATGAAGTATTATGGGGATACACCCTACATCATCCTTGACGATGAAGATGATTTTTTGACCGAGCAAAAGGAAAACTTCATTAGGGTGAATCCAGTCACGGGCATTTCAAAAAAAGAAGCACAACTGGCCATTGCGAAACTCAATGAGCTGGACGATATACAATTGGAAGACTTCATAGATAAGAATGCGTATCAAGAGAGGAAACGGCGTGCACGTATCGAGGAGGAAAGCAGCGAGAGGAAACGATTAAGATTCTGGCGGAATACAATAGTTAATGATTCACCAATAGATTGGTCTTGGATTCTGAGTTTGCTCAAAAAGAAACTCGAATACAATATCGGCTACTGGCGGTATGTGCAGCGACATATCGGATGGGAAGAAGATGTCAAACGGATGCAGTTATGTTGCCGCTTGCTTGATTTGGCCGCGAGCGACAATCCTGATATAGAGGGTATCTATATTAATCAACGAAATGCAACCCGCTATGGAATCAAAGTAGAGCACGATGAGTTTTATGACTTATATCTACGGGATTTACGGAAAGAAAAAGCATTTAGACTCGTCTGGAAATTCATTTCTCATAACATCAAAAAATGGTGGGATTAAAATAAAAATGGAAGCATGTTTGACAACATAACTGCCGCAAAATGTCAGTTTGATTGATTAACTTTGCGAAAAAGTGATGAATATGGCTGCAAGTGAACTTTTTAACCGATACATTTGGTTGGTCGATTTGATTTATCGTACCGATGGTATTACGCGTGATGAGATAAACCGCTACTGGTCGCGTTCGCGATATAATACCGACAATGAGGATGAAATCCCAGAACGGACTTTTCATCGACATAAAGATGCCATTAAGGAGCTGTTCGATATCGACATATACTGTGACCGCTCAGATGGCAAGAAGTATAAGATTTCAAACCGCGATGATATGGAGCATGGCGGTGTCCGAGCATGGCTGCTTAATACTTTTGCGGTCAATAATCTGATCAATGAGAGCCACCATTTGAAGCGGCGCATTCTCTTTGAGGAAATCCCGTCCGGCCAGCGTTTCCTCACACCTATAATTGAGGCTATGCGCGATGGATTTACCATAGACATCGTGCATCAGAAATTCGATGAGAAACCATATCATGTGGAAATTGAACCTTATTGCATCAAGGTGTTCCGTCAACGGTGGTATGTGCTCGGACGTCGTACTAAGGATAACAGCACACGCGTCTACTCACTCGACAGAATTATGGATGTAAAGCAGACTGAAACAAAGTTCAACCTGCCTAAATATTTCAGTGCCGATGAGTTTTTCGCTGAGAGCATTGGTGTGATATTAGACTCACACAAGGCGGAAGTGGTTGAAATAAAAGTCATGTATGGCCAGCAGAACTATTTTCGCTCGTTGCCACTTCACCACAGTCAGACGGAAAAAGAGAGGAACGATGATTTCTCTATATTTTCATTCTATTTGCGCCCAACGTTTGATTTCATACAGGAACTATTAAAATATGGAGCCTCGGTAGAAGTGCTCTTGCCTCAGTGGCTACGCAACACATTACAAACCACAGCACACAACATGTGCACCGTCTACGACTCTCAAACTAAACATTACTCTATGAACAATCAACAGTCAATGTCTAAATTAGACACCATCATCAATATTATAAGAACAGGCAGCGGAATGAACGAATGCATCCAACGAATGCAGAAGGAGGCCGACCTTACCGAAAAGCAGGCTAAATACATTTGTGGACTGACAACAAATAAGCTGGTGGCACTTTCTCCAAATCTTGAAAATCTTCCTGCCGATGAAGATTTGTAATGGTTATTGGTCAACCGCAAATGGGAAAGACCTCCTTTGCTGCCCAAACAACTCTAATATCCATTCGTTCAAGTTCAACTATGAGCTCGCTATGATTGAAAACCTCAACAAACATCAATAGAAATAAAATGAAAGGAAAAATCGAAAAATGGGCTGAAGAAACGTATAATGAATACGAAACGCTCACAACGCAATACGACTTAGGTTTCTATTCACAATCGCCACTTGATGAGATTACTTCTCCAATCAAGGTGGTGGTGATGGGCATCAATCCGGGGTCAGGAGGTAGTTTCACCGCGATGAGGGCGAATTCCAACTGGGCTCTAAATTCGCTGGAACAGCCATTTGAACATTTGATTCGTGGAAATGCCGATTGGAAAAACCATACGACTTGGAGATATTGGAAAAACGTGATGGGCCTGCTGACGGAAGCATATCCCGGTATCAGAGAGAATGAGCCACAGGAATGTGTGTTTACCAACGCTACTTTTTTCAATACACCGAAAGCCGATGAGGTGTTTGAAGAACTTTATGATAAAACTCTCCCTCTCACTATAAAACTTATTGAAATCTTGTCGCCGGAAATAGTAGTGAGCCTTTCGCCTGATAACTTTACAAGGATGAAGCGAGTGATGGGCGCCGATTTCTTGGTTGTCGAAGTTTTTGGTCGCCGACTTATGCTTGGCAAATACAAAAATATCTTGTTTGTCAGCATTTATCATCCTGCATCCCGATATTCCAATGCATACAAACGCCTTGTGCAGAAATCGCTGAAACTCATCAGTGACAACCGATTGCTCAACATTGACAACCTCACTGCCCTTCTAAAGTCTTCTCTCGAAAAAGAGTGGCTTGATGTAAATGCACCGGTAGCACCTCGCAATAGTGGATTGAAGCAACTCACATTGGAGTGTCTGGCACTTCTTCATAAGAGATATCCCGAAGCGAATATCCAAAAGGATACGCTCACTATCAATCTTAACGGCCATATCTACGTCAAAATCGTAGCACAATCCTCGAAGCAATATGTGTACTTCCGCCATACAAATTGGAACGGAAAAATGCAATACAACTCCACTGATCCGAGTCTTGCTGAGACCTATCCTCACTCCCGCAAAGTAATAGACCTACTTGCAGAGAAAGGATACACGTCAACCCCGACAGCCCTTGGTGAAAAGTTCATAGCTGAATATAAACAAAGCAATGCCCAAGAATTGGCCGAAGCTGTCTACCACGAAATTCTTGATATTGACATCCATCTTAAAGAGATCTACAAATGAAAACAAAACGAAGTTGCTTTCTCTCGCCCGAGCAGGAGTATATCCTGATCACTATGTACTATATGGGGATTTTTCCAGATAAACCCTCCGTAAAAGTTTCTCTTTGACAACGGATTCATCTATTTACCAAATAGAAAATAAAACAATCGATTAAATCAAACTTTGAACGATTTTTAATTAATCCAGCGCATTTTTTTAATAAATATGAATTGGAATGATACAGCTCCGGTTTTGACTGGCAATCCAGATCTTGACCAATTAACTGGTGGTTGGCAACCTCACGGCCTAATTTTGGTATGTTCTGATAATCAAGATTTAATGAATGAGTTTTTCAGCAAGCAAATCCAAGGGATTTCGCAGAATACGTCAACCAACATTGGCATAATTTGCAAGAATACGCCTAAAATAGACTATTCCGCATCGTGCTCATGTAAGGAGCGAATTATAGCATGCGGAGAAGAATTATTGAAATTGAATGTCGTAGGATTCCGAAATTGCGAAATTTACTGTCTCTCTAAAGCTGCTCTCTACCTATGGGCATTCCATATGCTAATAAAGAAGATGTTTCAGGATTTTGACATTGGAATTGTCTTCATCGAAGATATAAATATGATAACATTTCCGCCGTAATATAAAGACACAGATAGTGAAGCCCATCAACGCCTCAGCATTCGTTCTGCGAAATTTGATGCAGCAGGAAGAAATATCCCCATAGTTGTGGGACTTGATAATCTCAGTGTGGTAGAAAAGAAGGATTGTAAATCCGGATTTTGTGATTGTGATGTTATTGGAGTATTGACAAATGAATATAATACAGAAACGGCAGAAAACTCTAACGTACTCGAACTTGTAAAACATCGCAGAGGATCTGTGGGCAGAGTCAACTTTTGATTCAATTGAAAAAATTCATAGGTGTCAAAACCGCCTGCCGCATAATGGCAGTAGAGTTCCGTAATTTTGCATCGTAAAAATTAATTACAGAAAGTTATGGCTGAAAACGATGTAAAAAGATTTCATTGGCATGAAGACTTGATTGGATGCCCGAGCCAATGCTACTACTATTTTATAGACCCGGCTACCGACAAGAGATATTGCATATATCTTCGCTGGCGCTGGCACAATCCCTGGACATGTGAACTTGTTGGTTGCGATGACACATGGGACTTGGACTGGAACCAAGACGTGCAGGATTTTAAAGTGGATGGATTCTTCTGTGAAAATGACTTCAGGAAACTTGAACGGGAGGCTCAGAAGAAAGCATCAGTAATGTTTCCTCATATAGAGGAAATGAAAACGTATGTGGACCCAGACCATTTTGATATCGAGCAATTTGATGGTGATTTACCGGAGCGACTTATAGGTCTGAAAGGACTCAACAGAGATAATTTGTATTATAAAGGAAACCGAGGCCTTGTAACAAGGGGTTATAAGGTTGCTATAATTGGTGAGGCCAATAGTACGGAAAGGGAGATTGAAATAGCACGTCAACTCGCACAATATCACTGTTGTGAGATTGTCATGAGCGATTATAGTCTACTCGGCATTGCTGCTTTGAAATCAAGCGTTGAAAACTATGGTAAAGCTATTGCGGCCGTTAATTCAAACCACATATACATAGGGCCACAAGGTACTGATAAATTAGAAACTCAGCTTCTAAAACAAGGTGGCTTGCTTTTATGCCACCATATGGAAGGAGTGGCTGAGAGCGATGCTAATGGGTTGGAACCTGCCCAAAGATTGTATGTTCTACAACTATTGATAGCCCTTGCCGATAAAATAATAGTGATTTCCTATGATTCTGGATCCATTATAAAAGATGCCCTCAGCACTCGAAAAATACTTTGTAAACCTATTTTCGTAGTTAACAGCGACCGCAGTGGAAATCAATCTCTCCTTAAAAGCTGTTTTATCAGACATCCCATAAATTTCTTTAATAGCTGCCGTTGATTGGCAGTATGGAGTTTTAACTTTGCATCGTAAATAAAAAGCCTGATATGAAATTAGTTGAAGCATTGAGCCAACGTGCCCAACTAAACATCAAAATCAGTCAGTTGAAAAGTCGTCTTAAAGACTGCATCAAAAATCAGGAAGGTGATGAAGCAACTGAAACTACCGAACAGGTTATCGAGGAATTGGATACCGCACTGGCTGAATTTCGCAGCCTGGTATACCGCATCAATATGACCAACGCAGTGACAGTATTAGAGAATGGCAGGAACATAACATCTCTTCTTGCTGAACATGATGCTCTTGGCATCCGTGTAAAGGCTCTTTACGATGCTTTACGAAAAGTAACCGATAAAGAGGAACGCTATACGCGTAACGAAATTCGATACGTGCGCACTGTAGATGTCAAAGAGTTCCGTAACATTTACGACAAGAGTGCGGCACAACTCCGACAACTTGACCTGACTATTCAGGCTTTGGGTTTCAAAACCGATTTAGTTGATTAAACACACTCCTTTTGTCGGTAAAATAGAGAAGCGGCGATACAACTCCAAAAGAGAAAGAATTTAGGAATGTCATGACCCGAGTTGGCCTATGGGACGCTCACATCGATCATAGCCAGCAAAGAGCACGAATACATTGAGCAAACTTCTGTGCCGGTTGGCAAGAAGATTTATCGCGCATTACCATGTATCATCTTCTCTACGACTACGTCTTGTAAAAATATAATTGTATATGTTAAACATGTCTTATAGATAGTGTATATGAAGTGGAGGATAGTTAGAAATGATTTATACTGATGGGTTAAATAAATTGAATTTGTTTATTATTAATAAATAAATTTTGATAAATTTGTTTATTGGTAATAAATAAAATTGTATATTTGCAATTGAATTTAAAAATCATAGTAGGGAAGATGGGAGATTAATGCATTGACTCTTTATTAAAACTGGAAACGAGACATGGATATAGAAACTTTGAAATCAATAATAGTTGAAGGGCAGGAATTGTTGCAAGAAATTAACCCAATTCCACGGGCAATGGAATTGGAGCCTAATGCACGTTATGTGTTTGTTGGCATTCGTCAGGCAGGTAAATCTTATATGCTGTATCTTAAGGCTTTGGAATTGATCAAGAATGGTCATGCCTTGAAAGAGATGTTGTTTATAAATTTTGATGACGAGCGACTCATAGGTCTTAAAGCAGAAGATTTGGACTTAATCCTCAGAGCATACTCGTCGTTATATGAGTGTAAGCCGATATTATTTTTAGATGAGATACAAAATGTAGAAGGGTGGGAACATTTTGCCCGTAGGCTTGCCAATCAAAAATATATGGTCTACATCACCGGTAGCAATGCTAAGATGCTGAGTAAGGATATTGCTACAAGACTTGGTGCCCGCTATATTGAACAACATGTATTTCCATATTCTTTCAGGGAATATCTGTTTGCCAACGGTTGTGAAATTGACGATAATTGGATCTACGGAAAGAAACGGGCAGAAGTGGAACGAAATTTGAATACTTATTTTCAATGGGGTGGATTTCCTGAATCAAGATTGTTTGTAAACAAGCGGCATTGGATTAATGAACTTTACGAAAAAATCATCTTAGGCGACATCATTCAACGTAATAAAATTAAGAATGAGCAGGCGTTGCGATTAGCGGTGTTAAGATTAGCTGACAATATCAAAAATCCAACTTCTTTTAATAGGCTTGCATCAATGGTGAAGGCAACCGGACAATCTACGAATGTTGCATCAATCACTGATTATATCCAATTCTGTGAGGAGGCGTGTCTATTATTTTCACTTGAGAATTATGCATCTAAATTTGTTGAGCGAAACACAGTAAAGAAGCATTATTTTGTTGATAATGGTTTGCTGAATATCTTCTTGACCGATAGTGACACAGCATTGATGGAAAATCTGTGTGCAACCACACTTTATCGTCAAAGCGTAACCGATGAGAAGTATAAGCCCTACTTTTATAATAAAGAGGTGGAAGTTGATTTCTATCTTCCTGCACTTGGTAAAGGAATCCAGGCTTGCTACAGCATTAAAAACCAAGATACCCTTGAGAGGGAAGTAAAAGCGTTAACGACATTCCACAAGTTGTATGGACTCCAGGAAGCTGAGATCGTTACTTATTCCGAAGAGAAGACTATAGAGACTCCAAATCTCATAATACAAGTTATTCCTCTTGCAAAATGGCTCATAGAGAATGGGAGCTGAATGTGGTGCTGATGGCACCACAGAAGACCGCTAATTCACAATGAGTTAGCGGTCTTTCTTTCACCCATACCCCTTCAA
>CAZNMC010000071.1:0-8245 GCA_964574285.1 uncultured Sangeribacter sp.
GTTTCTTCCATTTTCGTTACTTTTCTAGTGTAACGCTATTTTAGGACTTGACAATCTATCTTAAAATACAAGAGTGGGACTTTTCGTCTCGCTCTTTTTGTTATTATTTACTCAATGAAACATTATATAGGATTGTATTTAAGTGCCAAGATTCATATTGTTATGAATTAGTGGCAGTCAAATAGATTGGGCACAGTAAGATACTTTTGAGACGGGAGTTTATGGAGAGAAAACAGTGGGATTAGTTCTGTGGGGGAAATAGGAGCAGCCTCAGGCAGCAATCCACACATATAGGCAATTTGTCCTATCAATTCTTTTGCGGAGAAATGTTGACGGAGATAGGACATATCCATACTTTTGTCGCGTTTGGAGAGTCGTTGTCCGGCGGTGTTACAGATAAGGGGAAGATGCAGAAATTGGGGAATGGGATAACCTAAGAGACGGTAAAGGTAGATTTGTTGGGCGGTAGAGAGTAGGAGATCGAAGCCTCGTGCCACTTCGGTAATGCCCATTAGTGCATCGTCGACTACGACGGCTAATTGGTAGGCCCATGCGAAATCGGCTCGCCGCATTACGAAGTCTCCGCAATGATGGGCAAGATTTACGGCTCGCTGTCCCTGTAATCTGTCGGTGAAGTTTATAATTTCATCCGGCACGAAGAGTCTCAAAGCAGTTGGAGTATTCAAATCGGGGATAGGGAAGGGTGGAGATGTGTTTGGACGACATGTGCCGGCATATACTATTCTTCCATCGCTTTGGTGTGGCGCTTGCGTCGCCATTATATCCGCTCTCCGACATCTGCAAGGATAAAGTCTCCCGGTTTTGGAAAGACGAGTGAGAGCTTCCAGATAAAAGGGAGAGCGTTGGCTTTGGGAGTATGGCCCATTGTTGCCGTAGTTGGTCAATCCTCCTTCATCCCACTCAATATCGAGCCATTGCAGATCATCTTCAATGAGTCTGGAGAATTGGAGTTTTGAGCGTTGAGAGTCAAGATCTTCGATTCTCAATATCCATTTGCCTCCACGACTTTTGACAGATAGCCAGGAAAGGAGGGCGGTTGTGATATTTCCTAAATGCATTCGTCCGGATGGCGATGGTGCAAATCTTCCCACGGGATACGGTTTATTAGAGATGGGCACGGTGTCAGTCATCACATATAGTCCGAGAAAATAAAACTAATTTAGTGAAATCAATAATTTTATAAAGGTACATAAAAGTATTTCTGATTCCAAATACGAGGGTTGACTTTTTGAGCAGGGGGTAAAAATTATTTTTTATGATGTAAAGTTATTATCTTTGAAGGTCTTTTCAAAGGGGATACCCTATGGTTTAACAAATATTGATAAAGAATGAAGGAACGAGACTCCAATATGGAATTGCTGAGAATTGTCAGTATGATGATGGTGTTGATGGTTCATATTGATGGTGCCTCTCTTGGGTTACCTGATCCTCAAGGAAACTGGAATATTCTTGATTCCCGGCAACTGTGGAAGCTGATAGTTGAATCTATGACAATTATCGGAGTAAATTGCTTCACGATGATATCAGGATATTATGGTATTCGCCTGCAATTTCGGACACTGGTTAAGTTTTTGAGTGTATGTATATTTTATTCCGTAGGCATATATTTGGTGTTTGCCTGGTTGTCACCGTATTTTAAGTGGAATATTGTTTTTAATCTGAAGGATTTGGGTGAGAGTTTTATGATTCTGTCTCACAGTGATTTATGGTATGTACCGGCGTATTTTGGGCTTTGCCTTGTCGCTCCTTTTCTTAATAAGGGGTGTGAAGTAATGTCACGTCGAAAGTTTTTAACTGTTTGGTCCCTTTTTCTTTTATTCAACGTTTGGTGTGGTTGGTATTGGGGTGGAGAGTTCAATCCGACGGGTTATACGCTTATTCAACTGATTCTCGTGTACTTAACGGGTAGATTGGTGGCTGTTTATCTTCCTTACGACACCCCTCCGAAACTATCTCCATATATTTTGGGGATAATTTATCTTTTCTCAGCGGGAGGAGTCTTTTTATGTGCCGTATATATGCCTTTTACGAAAGCATTTGCATATAATTCTCCTTTTGTGTTGCTTGAATCAGTGGCTTTCTTTATATTGTTTTTATCGTTCAGGTTCAAGTCAAAGGTGGTCAATACACTTTCCTCCGGTGCTTTTGCCGTCTATCTTATCCACAAGAATCCTTTGGTATGGGTTCATCTTTTCAAAAAAATGATTAATATTGAATGGATAAGGCTTAATTTGCCGGAGTTTACTTTATTTGCATTTGGGATGACTATAGGGGTTTACCTCATCTGTGCTTTTTTTGATCTTATCCGACAGAAGTTGTTTCGGAATCTTTTTGGGAAGTAGCAATCCGGTTGAGCACTTCCGGGGTGAGAACAGTGTGTTGGCGCGCACAGCGAATATTGTTTATTTCCAAAGGTTTGAGTTTTCTGGCAGATGTGAACTGCGGATGCGGAATTTTATTTGGGGTTTTCATTTTCGAAAGATTTTGAGTTTCTATTTTCAATCAATGGCATAAAAGCGTTTATCCCAAGCATTACTCCGAGATAAGCTGCTCCCAAGGCAAAGAAATTAGGGGAGAGAGGCCAGGCATCTTTCAACCATCCTCCGAAGCAATATCCAAAGAAGAGTACCCACAAAGAGGCCTGCACACAGACACAGAGTGTGCACCAGTGGTGGGCTCTGAATCTTTGATACCAAATGCTCCAAAAGGTAAATGGCAGACAGCAGACGTTACACAAAGCCAGGTTAGGAAGCATTGATGGTAACAGCAGCATTGTCGCCAAGCTAACTGAGAAATATGCGAATCCCACTTCGCTCCATCCAAATATGCCAAAGAATTTTGATGCTTTGGTCTCTAAGATACTGTCGCATCCTCCCGCTTGTAGGACGCTGCATAGTCGGTCAGCGCCAGGATTATGAATGTTGAGTGATTTTTGGACCAAAAGATAGGTGAAATAGATTCCTCCAATGTCGACGGCTGCAATCAACCATGCAGACCAGTGAGAATACAGTCCATTCCCGATAAACAGATAAAGGAAAAGAAAAATCGCACATCCCCACAAAACCCATTTTTTTGCATGCATAAAGAAGTCGACCCGAGTGTGGAGTTTATAATCCGGTTCGGCTGAGGTTGCAGTCGGAAATGACAGTAACACATTGCCATCCCATACATCAGTGAATTTTGATAATTCAACTGTTTCGGGTTCTCCTTCAGTGAGATAAGTTATTTTATCGGTGGATAAAGATGTAACTATAACTTCTCCAACGCGTGTATTGGCCAAGAAGGGTGGTGTGATTTTGTGGATTTCGCTTTTATCATTCAGGAAATAGGCTTCCGAGGTCACACCGTATTCTTCTAAAAGTTTGGAAAAACCGAAAAGTGTCTTAAATGGTATTGACGCCATTCGGTTATTTGAGTATGTGGCAGTGTGAGGCACTCCCAAAGCTTCTAAATAATCATTTATCAAGGAATGGTCGGAAGATTTTGACGCCATAAATTCTAATTGGGTTTAAATAAAAAATTGAAAAAAATAATGTCGTTCATGAGAACGACTGAATTTTATCAAGCAGGTATTGGCCGTCCATTTCGCCACTTTCGCGCCAAACCGGTTGGCCGTTGTGATATATAATGAAAGTGGGGGTTGAGGTGATTCTTTCGATGTCAGACAATTCCTTATTAAGGTCGATGTCCAATTGAAAAATATTTACATTATCGCTAAGCAATTCCTTGAGTTGTTCAATCACGGGCTCCATTCTCTTGCAATGAGGGCACCAACTTGCATAAAATTCCACCAACACAGTAGGCGTTGATTCGATAGCTTCAGTGTAATTCATAATCATTAAATTTAATAATATGTAAGGATAAAATCCTATTCTAATTTGGGTGCCGGAATAGGGAAGAGGTTTCGTATTTAAAACGAATCTAAGTGTCCAATGGTTTTATGGAGTACCCTATACTAAAAGTTTGATTTACTAATTTATGGCAGTTTCTTTTTCTGAGAGCCGGGAATAAAATAGCAAGTAGGTCAGCAAACGGAAGTTGACTGACCTACTCGATTGAAAATTGGGATTGTTGGGAGGTTAATTTATATACTGAGCTTAAATTTAGCGTTTAATCACTTTGTGGGTGAAAACTTTCTTGTCGTTTTTAATCACACTGAGCACATACATTCCGCTTTCCACGTTTGGGAAAAGGGAGATAGATTCACCGGCATTTAATGTGGATGGTCTGTTAAAGACCATTTTCCCATTCATGTCGTGGAGAATGAACTCATAATTTCCCGGTTCGTTGACTTTTACTTTCAATTCATTGTGGAAGGGGTTTGGACTAACACCAAGTTCGTCTTGAGTAATTATTTCGTCTACTCCGGCAGCTGACCCGACAATTACTGGAATGGTCTTGCGGGAGTAGCCATATTCATTGTTCAAATTAAGTTCTACATCAAATTTACCATCAATGGGGAATTGAAGAGTTGCTTTTCCGCTCTTGCCATCGCCTTGAACGCTTATTATTTTTCCTCCGGGGACAGTCCATTTCGGTGAAGTCTTGATTTCCCAGGTCTTCCCGCTTATGAATGGAGAGCCGGCACAATAAACCGGTTGTTTCCAAGAAATTATACCCTGCCCTTCAATCTCTGTGCCTTGATAGTCATGGATGCCGGCTTTGAATGTACCGTGGCCTTCGTTGGTAAATGATCCTTTTTCATCGGGTTGAGATTCAAAATCAAAGTATCCTTCCAGACCTTCCGGTAAATTCTTTGTGTCGATGTCACCCATAGCGATTTTCGCACCTTCTGCATCGAGCGCTTTTGTCCAAAACATGAAGTTATCCACATTGGCACGAATAGAACCGCTTTTATGTAGGTATCCTCCAAGAGCAACTACGTTGTTTTGACGCCAGCCATAGGTTCTGGGTTCATATTTAATGCTTTCTCCTGTATAAGTGGCTGTTCCTCGGGTATAAGATTTTAACGGTACTTCTTTACCGTCTACATATAGGAAGGGTCGGACGGCCTTTTTCGAATCAAAATCGAAGACATAAGTTACGTGTTGCCATATTCCGGGAGTAAATTTAAAGTCACCAAAATCGTATTCGATAGTTCCGGTTGGAGTCCGGATGGTGAAAGCGTCGAAGGATCCGTCTTCCTTGAGAGTGTGCCAGAACCATCCCCAGTTATTATTTGCCCAAACATCGCCTTTGTCGCGAATATTGAGCATGTGGACAGCTTTATTCTTGAAGTCGTCGGGTTTGAACCAAAAGGATACGGAGAATGGTTTGTTGACTTCGTAGCCGGTTTCGGAATAAGCAAATCCAATACCGGCATCTTTTACTTTCACCCCTCGCGACAAGATGCCATCGGCATCTGAGGCGGTGTATTCCATCTCGACTGTAGTGCCCGGGTCAATAGTGATTGCGTCCGTTGATCCGTTAGCGGTCAAAGATGTTATTTCAGGAAGTCGTCCGCATGAATTGTCGGCAATCTGTACATAGCCTTCAAATGTACGTTGCTGCTCTTCGCGAGTTTCTCCATTTTGTACCATTCCCGTTAGAGTAAGAGTGTAATTGCCGGGTTTGGTCAATCCGTTGGTCATCTCCAGGCTTTGGCGATCAGTAGCCGTAGCTACAATGTTTCCTTCAGAGTCTTTTAATTCCCATTTACCGTTTTCGTGAAGGGGGTCAATATATGAAATTGTGAATGGGTCGCCGGGAGTGATCACCGAGCGGTTGATTTCTATTTCATCATTGAATTCGTAAATGGAATTAATGTCGAATTCATCAGACCATACGATTTTTGATTCCGTACTCATGTCAAGCGATAGCCCCGAAACTCCAAAGGCTATTTTCGCGTCAGGGGTTGTAAAATCAATAGGAGCTGAAAATATCAGACCTGCCCATGAAGGAGTTAGACCCATGAAGACGGGCTCTTTCCCACTTTGACGTGCATAAAGCTTGAAAAGAGAAGTGTGGACATCAATATTATAGCAGACATTGTTGCCTTTGTTATTGGGCATGTGGAAGATGATTTTTCCGTCTGCTCCCCGGTGATTAGACGCCATGAGTTCTGCCCGGTCGATTACGGGAGGATCCGGTACCATAGCCGTCTCGTTGCCTCTTACAATTGAAAATTGTCCAAGACGCATATCAAGGTTTTCAGCGTTTTTAAAGTGAATGGCAATCATGGCCAACTCTTTATCTTCCAATCCAGACAGCTCATCGTCGATATTAAAAGTAACCGTACGCCAAATTTCGTTGTGCGTATCAGCTTTGTCCATAATGCGCAACTTCGATTCATCGATCGGGGTTGCTTCATTTCCTTTTACAGAGAGTGCTAATGATGCATCGCAATTTCCATTGATCACTTTGTAGCGAACGGTTATAATATCGCCTCGTTTTATTTCAAATTCAGTTTTGAATAGATGGAGATATTCGCTTGAAGAGGTGCCGTGGATTCGCACAAGAGATCCTCCTACCCATGCATCGTCCCATACGAATTCTGCATCGAGTCCTGCTGTCGGGGCGTCTTCCGGATTGCGCCCTAAGAATTTGTCGGAAAACCACCACATCCATGTCGGGAGATAGTCTTGTACGCCAATATTATACCATTCGTTGGAATTTTGACGTTTACCACCGTAGTTGAAGAATTTGCCGTTGCCGAGATTGAAATAAGTGATAAACGGTTCATCGCTGAGATTCCATTTAAGTGCTGATCGTGCCGACATCAATTTCGACATCCCAAAGAAAGTGTAATTATCCACCTCCATATTCAGCGAGTTGTTAATTTTGGGTGTGTTGATGGGATTTCGTGTCCCTCCCGTGAACCATCGTTCCATACGAAGCATATAGGAACGTTGCTGGGTTTCAGGTTCTGTCCCTTTTTCAGCACGACTTTCGAAAAACATATTTTCAGAGTGAGCTCCCCATAGGCCGATCGAAAGGGGTCGACTTGCTAATAGAGGCCATATCACACCTGTTTTGGGTTCTCGTCCCTGCATATTGATTCCGCAATACAGATCAAGAGGAGTCCGTTCTAAGGTTTTGGCATGCTCGATACTGCTATCTACT
The DNA here is from genome assembly GCA_964574285.1 of uncultured Sangeribacter sp. Lineage (GTDB taxonomy): Bacteria > Bacteroidota > Bacteroidia > Bacteroidales > Muribaculaceae > Lepagella. Next base: position 7,084 of record CAZNMC010000071.1, read on the forward strand.
AATTTGAAAGAATTCCAATTGTAGTTCATGAACAGATGGGTCTTGATGCTGTCGCCATAACCCCACAAATCATCGTTGTGTGTTCCTAAGCCGTTGTCGAAGGTGATTCCACCATATTCGTTGGTGCCGTCATACCAGATATTTTCTGCCAATGGCATTCGGCCGGTCGGTTTGAGTAGTTTTATTAGTTTGGCATGCAGGCTGGCTAATCCTAAAGGAATTTCTGCTTCAGAAGCAAATTCGGAGTTATAACCCAATCCGTCGATGCCGTAAAACTCCAAATAATCAGCCAATTTTTCCGGCTGAATGGTGATAAGTTTTTTCATGGAATTTTTCCATGAATCGATGATGTTGCCCCACGGTATACTTGCCACGACGCTCACAGGCACACCATTTTTATGTGCCACATCAATAAAATTGCCCGGCATTCTCACTAAGGGAGTGGACCAGTTGCCATAATGAGTTATGTAAGACCACATTGGAAAGACTTCACGGTCAAACACTCCATCCGGCAAAGCATTAAATTCAGGAGAATTGATTGGTACCCAAAAAATTAATTTTTTGTCGTTTGTTTCGTCCAGCGACGGATTGACTTGTGTAGCCGTGTTGCGGAAACGAATCTTGGGCTTTACTCTCGAAATAAAAAAGTTATCATCGTCGGTCCATTTTTGACCTTTCTCCCAGTTTTCGAGAGCTGTCGGGAACTCCGTGCCGGTAATTCCCCAGTTTACATAACCGCTCTTGATGTGTTGCGCTCCGGCCATAAATGGAGCGACAGTGAGAATCAGCGGTAATAGCTTCTTCAATTTCATTTAGATGTCAGATTATTATTTACTAATTTTTAAAGGCGAAATGCAGTCCAGGATTTCTCTGGATTCAATGTATTTAGAAGTTCTTCGTCAGTAGAGTATAAAATTGTGAAGGCGAAGAAATTTATGTCACAAAGTTAATGTTTATTTTTTCATTCTCCAAGGCGTGTGACTTTTCTTTTGAATGGTTTAGACCTACCTTCTATTTATTTTTCAAATATGGGTTTATTTACCGGCAGACCTATGTGTAATTATTTTTTGTATTTGCCTTGGAAAACTACAAAGGCCCTGAAATCAGGGCCTTGGCGGAGAGAGAGGGATTCGAACCCCCGGAGGTGTGACCCTCAACGGTT
>CAZNMC010000072.1:0-8158 GCA_964574285.1 uncultured Sangeribacter sp.
CAAACCTGTAACCTTCTGATCCGTAGTCAGATGCTCTATTCAGTTGAGCTAAGGAACCTTTTGTAGAATTAATCAGAGTAGTGATGAATTCCTGTTTGCGAGTGCAAAGTTACATTCTTTTTTCGTATTGTGCAAATATTTTATCACCTTTTTTCGACAAATTATCCTACATTCAGTTAAACTTCTAATTAGAAGATGGTTGAATAAATCAGGCGGTGTATCATAATTAAAACTTACAGCTTAGATACACCGCCTGAATGAAAAAAGAGAATTAATCTTCTAATATTTTTACCAAATGATCACTCGTTCTGATTCCGGACGATACATTGGTTGACCTTCCGTCACGCCAAATGCTTCAAAGAAAGGAGCTATGTTACGTAAAGATACATTCACTCGATTTTCACCCAGTGAGTGCACATCTCCGGTAGTCAACGTGCGAATTTCTGCTTCACGAGTATTTTGACCCCAAAGATTAGCAAAATTCATATAGAATACTTGGCCGGGCGTAAATCCATCTATTTTTGCATCTTCACTATTTACGTCCACTCCCTTCTTCTTCTGTGAGTCAAGGAAGGCAGTCATAGCAATTCTAAGGCCACCTTGGTCAGCAATATTTTCTCCCAAAGTGTATTCTCCATTAGCATAAAGTCCGGGAAGAACCTCAACTTCTGAGAATTGACTTACCAATCCTTGAGTAAGATTTTTAAAGGCTTCAGCATCTTCGGGAGTCCACCAATTAATCAGATTGCCATCTGCATCAAAATTACATCCCTGATCATCAAAACCATGTGTGAGTTCGTGTCCGATTACAACACCGATTCCCCCATAATTTTCCGCATCGGATGATTCGGGATCATAGAAAGGTGCCTGAAGGATTCCTGCCGGAAAAACAATCTCATTAAAAACAGGATTGTAGTATGCATTAATAGTCTGAGGAGTCATTCCCCATTCACTGCGATCCACAGGTTTACCCCATTTCTTGAGTTGTTGTTTAACTGCCCACATTGAAGCATTATGAGCGTTTTCATATAAAGACAGTTGCGGATCAATAATCATTTCAGAATAATCTCTCCATTTGTCGGGATAACCGATTTTAACTGTAATAGCATTCAGCTTTTTAATTGCTTGCAATTTTGTTTCGTCGGTCATCCAGGGAAGGTTAAGAATATGTTTACCCAAGGCAGTACGTAGGTTTTCTACCAGTCCTTCCATGTATTTCTTTGACGATTCAGGGAAGTATTCTTTCACATACAGTTCCCCGATGGCTTCTCCAAGATAACCTTCAGTCATTCCCAAAGCACGCTTCCAACGAGGGCGTTGAGATTTCACTCCGCTCATAACCTTCTGGAACTCGAATGATGCATTTGTAAAATCATCGCTGAGATAGGGAGCAGCTTGGGAAACGTATTGATACAGATAAAGATCTTTCTTCTCACGGTCGGACAAGGTTGCCATAAGCTTATCTCCCTGTTTGGCCGTATTGATTGTGGTAATAATAACAGACTCAGGAGTTTCAATGCCCATTGTTTCTACAAAGAATCGATCCCACGGGAAATTGGGAAGCATTTCTTTAATCTGATCCATTGTCCGAACATTATAAATAGCCGGAATATTGCGGCTTTCTTCACGAGTCCAAGTAGAATCAGCAATGAGAGTTTCTATTTTGATTACATTGTCGGCAATCCGTTTTGCTTCCGCCTTTTTTAGGCCTGCAAGCTGCATTCTCTTTTCGATGAGTTTACGATAAGCATCGCGAACCTCCTTATTTCTTTTATCATTTTTGAGGTAATAATCGCGATCGCCTAATCCAAGACCCGGCCCTTCTATATACATTGCATAGGCTTTAGAGTTAGCCAAGTCTTCAGCCGGACCTGCCCCAATTAAAGGTGAACCATATTCCTTATGCATCCAAATAAAGAGGTCTTCCATTTCCTCCGGTTTTGCATTTTGAATTTTATTAATACCTTCTTGAATTGGTTTGGCCCCAAGCTGGTTGCGACGTGTGGAATCCATCGCTGCTTCGTAGAGTGTGGCGATTTTAAAGGCATTTGTCCCCGGCTCGGGGTTAGTGGCTGCCAAACCGCTGACAATCCTACGTACTCGATTGTTACTTGAATCGTTTAGAATATTAAACTTTCCATAGCGCGAATATTCATCGGTCAAAGGATTCGCTTCTTGCCATTTTTTGTTAACATAGTGATAAAAATCTGAACCAGCCGGAATTTCAGGACTTAACTCCTGAGGATTCAGACTCTTCATGTGTTCTTGTGCAGTTGCTCCGAAAGCAAATGCTGTCGCTGCGAGAAGACACAAAGAATGCGATAGTTTCATAAGCTTTTGTTTTTAATGAAAAAATATTATGAGTAAAAACTATTTATCTAAGTTAGACACAGAATACTTGTCTGATGACTCTCGATATTCCAAAATATCTCCCGGCTGACAATCCAATTCGCGACATATACTCACCAAAGTACTGAAACGAATTGCTTTGGCCTTCCCCGTCTTCAAAATAGATAGATTCGAGGGGGTGATTCCCATTCTTTCAGCCAACTCTCCAAGCGAAATTTTTCGCCGGGCCATCATAACATCAAGATTAACTATTATAGGCATAATGTCTGATGTAAGTTTTATTCAAATAGTCAGAGCCTGTTCGGTCTGCATATCCAAGCCACGTTGCCAAATTCCTGCGAGCATCAAAGCAAATAGGCCAAAAAGTAAATCAGATACAGAGAATGACCATGAAGAAATAATTTGGAATTGGGACGAGTCAAAATGGAGATTATTAACTAATACCCAATCCATGATTCCATATCCGATTTCGCAAATACCGGCGAAAATCAAGAGCCAACCGATATAAGCCAAACGCTTGACATCTTGCAATACGAACTCTGATCTCTTGTTCATGCTTATTATGAACTTTAGGAATACCACAATTACACAAATCATTGCAATCAATGTGAATATTGCTAAAATACCTTCAATTACATTCAGCGTTTCCCTAAATGGGCTTGTCGGAACAAGTACTACCCCTTCAGTCGGCATCATAGGATAATAACCACCGTTATTATCAGATATGGAATCCGGGGGAGTCAGAATACTTGTCTTGGTGGGAGAAAAAGCCACATGAATCGGCATTGTCGATTGAAGACCTTTATGAGACTCTTCTACACTTTCCATCCCCATTGCAAATCCATAACCAAATGCTACAGACATCTTGCAAGTCGAAACACCAACCGATACAATTAAAATTAGAATAATGAGACCACTTAAAATGTTGATTGTCTTAATATTTTTCATAACACCAGTGAACTATTTCTTTTCTATATCAGAATAAGAAACTTATTTTCACTGCAAAATTACTTTATTTTTTTGAATTTACCAAATTATTTATCGTAATTCAATAATTTTTTTATCTATCTTAAAAAAATAGCTTTCAGCAACGATTCAGCTTTCCTTTCTGTTTCAAGCCATTCACCCTCACAGTGCGAATCACCTGTAATTCCTCCACCGACATACAGAGATGCTGATTCTCCATTATGCTGCATAGACCGCAAATTAACAAAAAAATCAAAATTAGAGGAACAAGAATAGGGCCCGATAAAGCCCCCATAATATCCTCGGGAATGAGTCTCCAATTCCTCAATAAAGGAAAAGGACTTCTCTCTATCACTCCCGCATAAGGCCGGGGTGGGCGACAAATCTCTCAAAAGCTTTTCAATTACACTCTTATTTTTAGGATTAAAGGCCGAAATAGGTGTACACAAATGCTCTATCGGGCCCGCATTCTTAGTAAACCGCGCGCTTACCTGTGGATTTAAATCTTTAAGAATTTGCAAAATAAAATCGACAACCATCTGCTGTTCGTTCAGATTTTTTGAATCCCACTCTTCTTTACAGCCACTTGAGCGCGTTCCTGCCAGCGCCATTGTCTTTAGTTCTGAATCCTTGCCGGAAAGAAGGAGTTCCGGGGTTGCGCCCATCCATAGCCCGGTCTGGGGCGTAGAAAACGCAAATACCATCCCTCCCGGATATTGCAACAGCAAATTATTAAAAACTCGTGGTAGATCATCTACATCTACCTTTAAGCGTAAAACTCTACTTAAAACGGTTTTACCCCCATGGGTACGATGATATGTCGATAAAACTCGTACCCCGTTGGCATGATGAGATTTAGAAGTGGAAACTGAAGGGAATGGAAAGGTCGGACAAATGTAGTCAAGGGATGGAAAATCATGTGGCATAAGCGATAGTATCGGATTCTTACGCAGATCAAACGGAGCGACCACAAATCCTCCTTCATGCAATCCTTTCACAACCACCGGAGAAGCCTCCATTATCACTTCCGTAGTAAATGGAAGCCGGTAGATATAGAACGACTTGTTTTCTTTTAGAAATTCTTCAAGTCCGATCATGAGATAGCCAATTCTCCCAGCAAATCAAATCCATCCGTATCTGTGACATTCACAAATACAAAATCACCGGGCTTAAGAAAGTAATCAGAGGGAAAAGAAAAAATTATTTCCGGATCTACTTCCGGACTGTCAAATTCAGTGCGACCGAATGCTTTTCCTTCAGATACTCTTTCGACAAGCACTTTTTGGCGAGATCCAACCATTTCTTTTGCAAGTTCTGTCGCTATATCTTCCTGCTGCATCATCAATCGCTCAAGGCGAAGCTGTTTTTCATCTTCAGAAATATTATCCTCTAAATGAATCGCTGCAAAAGTCCCTTCTTCTTCCGAATAGGCAAATGCACCCAAACGATCGAAACGAGCTTCAGTAATGTAATCCATCAACTCCTGAAAGTCTTCTTCCGTTTCTCCCGGGAACCCAACCATCATGGTTGTACGAATTTTAATACCCGGCACTTCTTTGCGTATTCTGGCAATAAGTTCTCGAGTCTGAGAGCCACTAAAGTGCCGGCGCATGTTGCCCAAAACCGAGTCCGATATATGTTGAAGCGCTATGTCAATATATTTGCACACATTCGCGTGCTTAGCCATAACAGGAAGAATGTCGTATGGGAAATCCGTAGGATAGGCATAATGGAGTCGAAGCCATTCAACACCGGGAATTTGAGCAAGTCGATCTATTAACTCAGCCAACGCATGTCGGTCATAAAGATCCACTCCATACGAGGAAAGGTCTTGGGCAATAATATTGAATTCTTTAACTCCCTCCTTCACAAGTTGGCGAGTCTCCTCTTCAATTTCCTCAATTGGGCGAGACTTATGGCGCCCCGTAATTAACGGTATGGCACAAAAGGCACAAAAGCGATTGCATCCTTCCGAAATTTTAAGATAAGCGCTCCATGGATTTCCCGTCAAAATGCGTTCCCATTGTTTTGGCTCACGATTCCCTTTATTATTTGGAAGACTTCTTACAAACTCAAGCCAATCAAATTTGCCATATATACAATCAATTTCCGGCATTTCTGCCGTCAGCTCTTTTCTATATCTCTCAGACAGACACCCCATCACCACGATTTTGCCTATCTTTCCCTCCTCTTTCAATGTTCCCAGACGGAGCAGCAGATCAATCGATTCTTCTTTTGCATCTCCAATAAACCCACAAGTGTTTACAACCACATATTCTCCCCTGATTTCCTCGGAATCATGACTTAGAGAATACCCTTTGGCCTCAAGCATTTTCATCAGACGCTGCGAATCCACAAGATTCTTCGAGCATCCCATCGAAATTACATCTACATGATTCGGACGAAATGATGTCATTAGAGAAATAGAATAAATTACTTGGTAAGGAATAAGGATTTTACAAATTCTCGGGGATTAAAGATCTGAAGATCTTCCACACCTTCCCCAATTCCAATATATTTTACGGGTATTTTCATCTGATCACTGATCCCAATCACTGCGCCTCCCTTGGCAGTTCCATCAAGCTTTGTGACAGCCAACGCATTGACATCTGTAGCCGCTGCAAATTGGCGTGCTTGTTCCAAAGCATTTTGTCCCGTTGAGCCATCCAGTACAAGCAAAACTTCATGCGGTGCATCAGGAATAACTTTTCGCATCACATTCCGCATCTTAGTCAGCTCATTCATCAGATTAACTTTATTGTGAAGTCTACCAGCCGTATCAATAATAACTACATCTGCATTATGAGCTTTCGCACTTTGCACTGTGTCGAAAGCTACCGCAGCCGGATCGCTCCCTTGCTTCTGCTTCACGACAGCTACATTCCCGGCTCGTTCTCCCCATACTTCCAACTGTGCAATCGCAGCTGCCCGATAAGTATCCCCTGCTCCGAGAACCACCTTATTGCCCGCCATTGCATATTGATACGCCAATTTCCCTATAGTGGTGGTTTTTCCAACTCCATTAACCCCCACAACTAAAATCACATAAGGACGAGTTTCGGTAGGCACTTCAAAATCGCCCAGCTCGCCTTCTTCCGACTCACGAATATTATCAGCCAAAAGATCGGTTACTTCGTCACACAATAATTCATTAAGTTCTGACGAATTGACATACTTATCACGAGCCACCCTATCCTCCAGGCGCTGAATAATCTTTAAAGTGGTATCAACGCCCACATCACTTGTGATAAAGGCTTCTTCCAAATTATCGAGAACTTCCTCATCAACTTTACTTTTACCGGCTACAGCGCGTGAAATTTTTTCCCATACTCCGGTTTTGGTCTTTTCCAGACCCGTGTCAAGCTTCTCTTTTTTTTCGCGAGAAAATATTTTCTTAAAAAATCCCATTAAATTATTCTTTTTCTGACTGCAAAGTTAGAAAAAAGCTCTGAATTTACATCTATCGAATGCATTATTATAGCAATTGAAAGTGTAAATTCTTATTCTCACTCTTGTCAAATTAGAAATGGATTGGATTTTCGCTCTTGACCAATAGTGGTTGCTGGGCCATGACCCGGATAGACGATAGTGTCAGAGGGCAAAGAAAGAAGTTTTTCCATTATTCCTCTAACCAGCAAAGAATGATTCCCTCCTGGGAGATCCGTACGACCTATACTTCCGGCGAAGAGAACATCACCTCCGTATAATACCCCGTCTTCTTTATCATAAAGGACTATACTTCCCGGAGAATGTCCCGGGACAAAAAGAACCTTCAATTCACCTCGCCCGACATGAATTATTTCTCCTTCAGTCAGATAATGCCCGATATTACAAAGTTCCACTTTTTCCTTTATTCCAAACATTTCAGCCTGTTGCCGAATCCTATCCATCAAAGGCTCATCTTCTTTATGAGCCTCGAGTGGAACATCATAAGTCCTACAAATGAAACTATCTCCTACTGCATGGTCTATATGAAGATGTGTATTAATCAAATGCTTTACATTCAAGTGCTCACGCTCAAGAAAATTTCGCATGGCATTTTGCTCTTCAACCCCCATCATGCCCGGGTCGATAATGACGCAATCTTTGGTTTCCGGATCAAAAACGACATATGTATTAATCCCGAAAAGTGAAAATTCAAATATTGCAGTTTTTAGTATCATATAATCGTGTAAACTAACTTCTTGGTTATAAAAAACGGTTCATCAAAATAATTACTTAATTCCACAGTTTCCGTGCGCGACGCAACCGATTCTATTTCATCATGTAGTTCTCCCCCTTTGAGAGCGATCAAGCCGTTGGGCATCCCATTCCGCTGATTGGATGAGATGTTTTTCCGGACCACTTTTATAAGTTCAGGTTGAGGCATAACCGCCCGACTTATGACAAAATCGAATTTCTCCTTGCATTCCCCAATATCCCCATGTTGGAAAGTGACGTTTTCCAACTCAGCTGCCTTAGCGATTTCTTCTGCAACTTTTAATTTTTTCCCTATTCGGTCTACTAAATGAAATTTCACCTCCGGAAAAATTATTGCTAATGGAATCCCGGGAAATCCTCCCCCGGTTCCCAAGTCCAACACCGCACTCCCGGGTGAAATTTTCAAAAACTTGGCTATCGCTAATGAATGGAGGATATGATGGACTTCAAGATTATTTATATCTTTTCGTGAAATAACATTAATCTTAGAATTCCATTCAGGATATAATTTCATCAAAACTTCAAATTGCCTGCGCTGCTTTTCTGAAAGATCAGGGAAATATTTCTGAATAGTATTAATCATAATGCGAAATTAGTAATAAATTTCCTTCAAAACAATCCTCCTCTTTTTTAACACCGAGTT
>CAZNMC010000073.1:0-7991 GCA_964574285.1 uncultured Sangeribacter sp.
AGGAATCGGGTAAGGGTATTATGCGATTATTTAAAATTTAAATGAAAGTGCCGTGCATAAAGGATACGATGTTTTCGAAAAATGGATAAAAATGCGTATTTTGATGAAAAAAGTTGGCAGTATGAAAAACATTTTGTAGTTTTGCATTGTATTTTCTACGAACCCTTGTCGAATCGCACTTAAGAATTCCAATTTCGCAATCTCCTCTCTAAAGTCTGCGCGATTCAAATTCCTTACAAAATTTACCCGAAATTTTTAATTGTCCTCTAAAAGTCTGAGTGGAACGCCCTTGATATGTCATCAGGTCGCAATCTTATTCAGTGGAAGGGTTCAATTATCTTAGAGGATTCAAAACTCTTTTTTACTTTTAAGTACAATTACGATTTCTTTCATCTCGTTGCTCCTATGTATAGCTTAGACGAATTGCACTCCCTTCCAGAAGAAGAACTTCATCGTATTGCCGAAGAACACGGCATGAAAAACCCTACGTCTCATTCCAAAGAGGAAATTGCTTATCATATTCTTGACAATGCGGCCGCCATTTCGGCAAAAGATCAGGCAGCCAAGCTCTCAGCCCGTCGCCCGGCTTCAGACAAGAAGCGAGTAAGGAAAACCAAGGCGCAGAAGACTGCGGAAGAGACACCCGCAGATACATCGGGTAAAAAAAATGAAATGCCAACTTCAGATGTAGAGAAAGAAGAGATTGTGGAAGCTCCCAAAAAGCGTGGAAGAAAGTCGAAAACTCAGAAAGTTTCCGAGGAGACTCCGGCAGAAGCACCCGTTAATATTGAATCTCCAATTGCAGAAGTGACTGAAAAGCCTTTGGAAGAAGTCACTGAGGTGCCCAAGAAACGTACACGGAGACCCAAAGCCCAGAAAGGGGTAGAAGAGACTCCCGAGCCAGTTCAAGTTTCTGACACTCTGCAGCTTCCGCTCGAAATTCCACAAGGAGTGGGATCGGAAGAGGAAGAAGGTTCTAAGACAGAAGCCTCACCTGATGCTACTACGGCTCAGTCGGCTGAGCAACCGCGAAAGCGCACTTTTACCCCCCGAAATCAGGCCCAAGAGACTACTCAATCGAGTTTGGATGATTTCTTTGGTAATCAGACCAGGCGTAAGACATTCACCCCTCGGAATCAGCGTCGGGACTCTCAGGAAGAACCTAAGACCCCAACCTTACCGGCGACGCCCATTCCCATCGGAGAGCCTAACGCTTCCAATCAATACGTTAGTCTTCCGCAACAACGGCAGCAACAGAAGCATCTCACAAAAAAAGAGAGGATGATGCAACGCCGACAGGAGCAACAACTGCGGCGACAGGAGCAACAAGCTCATGAGACAAGCTTCGATTTTGAGGGAATTCTTATTTCACAAGGTCTGCTTGAAATCATGCCCGAAGGCTATGGATTTCTTCGTTCGAGTGACTATAATTATCTTGGTTCGCCAGATGATATATATGTCACGCAACAGCAAATCAAACGCTACGGGCTCAAAACCGGAGATGTGGTTGAGGGCGGTATCCGTCCTCCCCGAGAAGGTGAAAAATACTTTCCGCTTTGTACTGTCACTTCAGTCAATGGGCTCGAACCTTCTCTAATTCGCGATCGAGAACCTTTCGAACATCTTGTGCCTCTCTTCCCCGATGAGAAATTTAATCTTACACGAACTGGAGTTGTCAATATTTCTACACGCGTAGTAGATATGTTCGCTCCGATTGGTAAAGGACAACGCGCCCTTATTGTAGCTCCTCCAAAAACCGGTAAAACAATTCTTCTAAAGGATATTGCCAACGCTATTGCCGAGAATCACCCAGATACTTATATCATCATGCTTCTTATTGATGAGCGTCCGGAAGAAGTGACTGACATGGCTCGAAGCGTTAATGCTGAAGTAATTGCATCCACGTTTGACGAACCGGCCGAGCGACATGTCAAAATAGCCGGATTGGTACTGGAAAAAGCTAAACGACTTGTGGAGTGTGGACACGATGTAGTAATCATGCTGGACTCAATCACCCGACTTGCGCGAGCTTATAATACAGTTTCGCCTGCTTCGGGGAAAATCCTCTCCGGTGGAGTTGATGCCAATGCACTCCAGCGTCCCAAACGATTCTTTGGTGCTGCTCGTAACATCGAAAATGGGGGATCCCTGACCATCATTGCCACGGCTCTGACGGAGACTTCCTCAAAAATGGACGAAGTTATTTTTGAAGAATTCAAAGGCACCGGCAATATGGAACTCCAACTCGATCGCAAACTGTCAAATAAACGTATCTTCCCTGCTGTCGATATTGTAGCATCCTCCACACGTCGTGATGATCTTCTGCTTCCTTCCGAAACGCTAAGTAGAATGTGGGTGCTGCGTAACTATCTCTCTGACATGAATTCTATTGAAGCGATGGAGTTTATCAAAAAGAGAATGGAAATGACCCGCACTAACGAAGAACTTTTACTGACAATGGATCAGTGACCGGGGAGTGATGAAACCTTCCAAAATGCAGAAAACCAATGCGGCTCGTCTCCTCGAAAAAGCCGGAATTGCATACGACCTTGTTCCTTATGAGGTCGATGAAAGCAATCTGGCTGCCGATCATGTTGCCTCTCAGCTTGGCGAGCCCATAGAGCAAGTTTTTAAAACCATCGTGCTTCATGGCGATCGTACAGGATATTTTGTGTGTATTTTAGCAGGTAATCGTGAAATTAATCTTCGCAAAACAGCGTCTGCTACCGGCAACAAGAAAGTAGAACTAATTCCCCTCAAAGAACTTCAACCTCTTACTGGTTATATTCGGGGAGGGTGTACTGCACTTGGAATGAAAAAGCCGTTCCCGGTATTTATTTCCCCCGATGCATTAGCATTCCCTTTTATTTATGTTTCAGCCGGTCAGCGTGGTCTTCAAATCAAAGTAAATCCCAGGGACTGGATAGAAGTTACTCATGCAATTGTTGCAGATATTATCTCAGAAAGTTAAGGGTTGGATTGTGGTAATATTTAGTGGGAGTATCGGGTTTGTATTTTGTAAATATTGACATATAAATGAATACCTTCGGACACTATCTTCGATTGACCACCTTTGGAGAAAGTCATGGGCCTGCAATGGGGGGTGTTATCGATGGATTCCCTTCAAAAATTCAGATTGATCTCGGAGCTATTGATCAAGAACTAAAGCGTCGGCGTCCGGATCAAGGGATAGGCACATCGCCAAGAAAGGAATCAGACCAACTCACCATCCTTTCGGGTCTTACTCCTGACGGAATCACGCTGGGCACCCCAATCGGTTTCATAATTCCCAATATTGATGCACGTCCCACTGACTACGAGGAAATATCAGGCCTTTTTCGGCCAAACCACGCTGATTTTACTTATCAAAAAAAATATGGTATTCGTGCTGCATCCGGAGGAGGGAGAGCCAGTGCCCGCGAGACCGTCAGTCGAGTAGTCGGCGGTGCATTTGCCCGACAACTTCTTGCCCTGCGTGAAATTAAAATAGAAGCATGGATTTCTGCTGTCGGTGCCTGGAAAGCCCCGGATATTTATGCTAAGGGACATTTTGACCATGAAATCCAAAGAGAAGTTATGGCTGCTGTCGCTCAAGGTGATAGCATTGGAGGTCGGGTCAGCTGCCTAATCCGTGGCTGCCCTATAGGACTTGGTGAACCCGTTTTTCATAAATTTCAAGCTCGGCTTTCCGAAGCTATGATGACCCTTCCCGGGGCTAAGGCATTCGAATATGGTCTTGGATGTAAAGCTTCTGAAGCGCGAGGCAGTCTCACAGCGGACATTTTTTGCACCGATAGCCAACATGAGATGACAACTCTGTCTAATTTCAGTGGGGGGATTCAAGGAGGGATATCCAATGGTAAAGACATTACATTCGCCGTGAGTTTCAAACCCACTCCTACCATAATGCAATCGCTACCGACTGTAGACCAAAACGGGAAAAAAGCCACCTTACCACCTCGTGGGCGCCATGATGCATGCATTGCTCTTAGAGCTGTGCCGGTTGTAGAAGCAATGGCTTGCCTTACCACCGCTGATCTTCTATTAGCCTCTCGACTATGAATCCTTTTTACACTGACTATTCTCAATTCCTCGATAGTATTTTCCCAGGTTTAAAGGTTCAAAAAATATCCATTAATACCGGGCGATCTTGTCCAAACCGGGATGGAACAATAAGTAGAGGCGGATGTTACTATTGCGACAATGCGTCCTTCACTCCCGGGTATTGCGATTCCGCTCTTTCTATTGTTAGTCAACTTGAAAATGGGAAGCAATTTTTCTGCCGGAAATATCCTGACATGCACTTTCTTGCTTATTTTCAAGCTTTCACCTCCACTCATGGACTTAATGCTGGCCAAGTAACCCAAATGGTAGAACAAGCCCTCAGTCAGCCGCGGGTAGTAGGTGCTGTTATCGCGACTCGTCCGGACTGTTTCCCGGAAGTTATTGCAGAAACTTTTGGCAATCTCAATAAGAAAACCCCAATATTTATCGAATTTGGGGCTGAAACCTCTTTTGACAAAACTCTAAACAGAATAAATCGAGGACATACGTGGTCCGATACCGTTTCCGCTGTCAATCGCGCAAGTCAATATAATATCCGGTGTGGGATTCATCTCATAGCCGGATTGCCGGGAGAAACCCTGTCCGATGCTTTGACTACTCTTAGGATTGCCACTCAACTTCCAATTGATACTATCAAACTCCATCAACTTCAAATAATTAAAGGTACTACCCTTTGGAAACAATGGAAAGATGGAGTTCCTGATATAGTTCCTCTTCAGCTTGAAGACTATCTCAACTTTTGTGAGAAAGCGGTAAAAATTATTCCCTCTCACATAGCTATCGACCGATTTCTATCTCAAGCGCCTCCTGATTCTGTCGAAGCACCCTCATGGGGACTCAAAAATTACCAATTTACCGAATTGCTGCTCTCTCGACTCAGAACCAAACAGTTATCTGGGACGTTTAAATGATGTTATCCATAATTATGGGTTTGAAAAATTTAAAAACACAAAAATATGAAAAAAATTATTCTTATCGCTTTTGGTCTGCTTACGCTTGCCTCAGCCCGAGCTGACATCTCTCTGACGTTTCCCGAAAACGCAGTTCCTCAGACTATAATTGTTAATTCGGCTTCAATAGAAGAGTATGCGAAAGCTCGACGTCCATCGGATATTGTTTTGACAATTGATACCCTTACTAATACTCAAGGCCTATCCTCTCTTACGGTTAAAACTCCGGACAAAGCGGCCTCTCGGGTTGATATTTCTTTGGGTAAAGATGATAGAATTACACTCTACACCTCTCCCGGCGACAACCTCAAGGTAGATGTCACTTCTCTCTCTCCTTTACGATACACGGCTTCAGGCACACCACTAATTGATGGCATCACTGCTCTAAATAACGCTGCTCTTCCTCTCGAACAGCAGGCTCAGGAGATCCAAAGCGGGACACGTCCGCAGACGGAAATGGCTTCTCTTTTCGAGAAGTATATTAAAATCTTCACCGACTACATCGAAAAGAATCCAACCACACCAGCAGCTGTCTACGCTATGTTGTCTCTTCAACCCGAAACATTTGAAACTTATGAGTCGATAGTTAATCCGACAGCATCGCAAAGTATACTTTATCCGTTTTATGTCCAAAAACAACAATCCGTCAAGGCTACTCTCGTTGCTGATCGTCGACGTCAGGCAATGGAACAAAATCAGGTACCTGCGCCTGCCTTTACTCTCCCCGGCCTCGATGGGAAAGAAATATCCCTTTCCGATTTTCGTGGCAAATGGGTTATTCTCGACTTTTGGGGCTCATGGTGTGGATGGTGTATCAAGGGATTTCCACAGCTCAAAGAAGCTTATGAAAAATACAAGCCGGAGCTGGAAGTGATTGGAATAGACTGTCAAGAGACTCCCGAACGATGGAAAGCCGGTGTCGAAAAATATCAACTCCCGTGGGTCCATGTCTATCTAAGCCGGGAAAAGCAAGACTCTCTTCTGAAGGAATATGGGGTTCAAGGATTCCCCACAAAAATAATTGTTAACCCCGAAGGGAAGATCATGAATATAACTTCCGGAGAAGATCCCGAATTTTACACGGCTCTTGCCCGACTTATGGGAAAATAATCCTTCCAACTATCATCTGTTTTCTTACTTTTTGAACTTTTCAACTAATCTTTAACAATGGCAGACGACAAAAAAATAATCTTTTCAATGGTTGGAGTCAGCAAAGTGATTCCTCCCCAGCGACAGATTTTGAAAAACATCTATCTCTCCTTCTTCTATGGTGCCAAAATCGGCATCATAGGTCTCAACGGATCGGGAAAATCAACCCTCATGAAAATAATTGCCGGCATTGACAAAGAATTTCAGGGCGAAGTTGTTTTTTCACCAGGCTATTCTGTTGGGTATCTTGAACAAGATCCTAAGCTTGACCCCGACAAGACGGTCATCGAAGTTGTTCGGGAGGGAGTCCAACCTGTCATGGATCTTTTGCGAGAATATGATGAAGTGAACAATGCTTTTGCCGATCCTGAAGTGCTGGAAAATCCCGAAAAAATGGAAGCCTTGATAAATCGGCAAGCGGCTTTACAGGATAAATTAGATGCTGCGGATGCGTGGAATATCGACAATAAATTAGAGCGTGCAATGGATGCTCTCAGATGCCCTCCCGATGATCAAAAAATCGCAACTCTCTCAGGTGGGGAACGGCGTCGGGTCGCTCTCTGTCGATTGCTTCTTCAGCAGCCTGATGTGCTTCTTCTTGATGAGCCCACCAACCATCTTGATGCCGAAAGTATTGATTGGCTTGAACAGCATTTGCAGCAATATCCCGGCACTGTTATCGCAGTGACTCACGACAGATATTTCCTCGATCATGTGGCTGGTTGGATACTTGAACTCGACCGGGGCGAAGGAATTCCTTGGAAGGGAAACTACTCGTCATGGCTTGATCAAAAAACCAAGCGTATGGCTCAGGAAGAAAAGCAAGCCTCAAAACGCCGGAAAACACTCGAACGTGAGCTCGAATGGGTGAGAATGGCACCTAAAGCCCGTCAAGCAAAGGGAAAAGCTCGTCTCAGTAGTTACGATCGACTTCTTAATGAAGACCAAAAACAACGGGAGGAAAAACTGGAAATTTTTATTCCGAATGGACCCCGGCTTGGCAACAAAGTTATTGAGGCTGTCCACCTCGCAAAAGCTTTTGGCGATAAAGCGCTATTTACCGATTTAAACTTCATGCTTCCCCCAAATGGAATTGTAGGAGTGATCGGGCCTAATGGCGCGGGAAAAACAACTTTATTCAAACTTATCATGGGTTTGGAAAAGCAAGATAGAGGTGATTTCGAAGTGGGAGAAACCGTGAAGATCGCTTATGTCGACCAAAATCACAAAGATCTATCACCGGACAAGACGGTGTATGAAGTGATATCACAGGGAGTAGAATCCTTCCGAATGGGGGGACGGGATATGAACGCTCGGGCTTATCTCTCAAAGTTTAATTTTACCGGTGCAGATCAAGAAAAGAAAATTGGAGTTCTCTCTGGTGGAGAACGCAATCGTCTGCACCTTGCGATGGCTCTTAAGGAAGAAGGTAATGTCCTCCTTCTCGATGAGCCGACCAATGATATTGATGTCAACACCTTACGCGCCCTTGAAGAAGGACTCGAAAATTTTGCCGGGTGTGCTGTAGTAGTAAGCCATGACCGTTGGTTTTTGGACCGTATCGCTACTCATATCCTTGCTTTTGAAGGCGACAGCAAAGTCACATTCTATGAAGGTTCCTATTCGGACTACGAAGAATATCGCCGCAAACGCGACGGTAATGAAGAGCCTCGTCGAATTCGCTATCGTAAACTCACCGATTGAATATATGAAATAGAATTTAACTAAGTCACTAATTTTAAATGCTAAAAAGGGAATCGAACTCAGTCGGTCACGGCACTTTCATTTAAATTTTAAATAATCGCATAATACCCTTACCCGATTCCT
>CAZNMC010000074.1:0-7811 GCA_964574285.1 uncultured Sangeribacter sp.
ATAAAATATGGCTTTCGGGGAGACGGCAAAGCGTTTTTAAATGAAAGAGCCGTGGATTGAAACTTGATTATTCAACCCCAGTCGCCGAGTTCTTCAAATTTATTGCCTAATTTTGCACTTGCAGGTAGAATCTACTCACTTCGTGCACTTTTTCGGAATAAAGGATGATGTACGCAGTGCGTACACAATTGAGTTGGATGCACCTACGGTCTCTTATGTCGGTGTAGGATGAATTGGCACGGCGGTTTTATATGGTGAAGTGTCGTCTTGAGCATTGGTTAACAAGAGCTCTTGATGAGAAAACTGATGTCAACTCTTTGAAAGAACTGCAATAAGCAGACGACCAGCCTATTGGACTCATTCTCTGCTCAGAAGATAACATGGAACATATTGAATACTTAATGCCTGATGAAGAATCGCTTATTAAGGTAGCTCAATATTATACCAAATTACCCGATAAGAAATTGTTGTCTGAGAAATTACAAAGAGCGATTGCCATTGCAAAGGAGCATTATTGAATAAAAGAATCACAAACAAGTGACAAAATCAGAAAAAAGTAATACGTGGGTATAGCGCTGTTTTATCAATTGCATATATTGTCAATTGTTATCATACACAAATAGAGCGTGGGCTTTTCCGTCTCAAAGTTAGGCAGTCTCCACTCACTTAGAAGTTATTCTTCGGAACTGCCTGCCGGACGCGTTTGGCTGAGAGAAGGGATTTTAGTAATTTTGCAAATGGCTAAATAAAACTATTATCAAAATGCGAATCGACATTCTCACTGTGCTCCCCGAGATGCTGGAATCTCCGTTGAATTGCTCAATCCTGAAGCGTGCCCAAGACAAAGGACTGGCTCAGATTGTGGTCCATAATCTTCGGGATTACACACTCGACCGCCATCGCAAAGTGGATGATTATCCCTTTGGGGGAGAAGCCGGAATGGTGATGAAAGTGCAGCCCGTCGATGCTTGCATTTCTGAATTGAAAAGTCAGAGAACTTACGACGAAGTGATTTTCACGTCCCCTGATGGAGAGACTCTTACCCAACCCATAGCCAATTCTATGTCAATGCTTGAAAATATTATTATACTTTGCGGGCATTACAAGGGAATTGATTATAGGATTCGTGAACATCTGATCACCCGTGAAATCTCTATCGGGGATTATGTTTTGACCGGAGGAGAAATCCCCGCAGTGGTCATTGCCGATTCTATTGTGCGTCTGATTCCCGGAGCCATTGGCGATGAGCAATCAGCACTGTCCGATTCGTTTCAAGACAATCTCTTGGCTCCCCCGGTCTATACGCGTCCCGCCGACTACAACGGATGGCGCGTGCCCGAAATTCTCCTTTCAGGACATGAAGCAAAAATTGCCGATTGGCGCCATGAACAAGCATTGGATCGTACCCGACGCCTGCGTCCGGATTTGTTGAAAGAGGAATGACTGCCGGATGAATCTCAAAGCCTGAATTTGCCGGAGTAAATAAAAAACACTATTTTTGTGACATCTCCACGTCCCCAAGAAATAATATTTTTCGATCTAACTGATTTTTCAGGATCAATAACGAACCCTTAACATATATGAAAATCAAACATCTAATATTCGCAAGTGCATTTGCAAGCGCATTGGTTACCCCCGATGCTGACGCATGCACAAACCTCATTGCCGGCAAGAAGGCAACCACCGACGGCTCAGTGATGGTAACCTATGCTGCCGACAGTCATACCCTATATGGGATGCTTACTCATACCCCTGCTGCAACTCATAAACCCGGAGAAATGCGTAAGGTGGTGGAATGGGATACCAATAAGCCCCTCGGTGAAATTCCACAAGTCCCCCAAACCTATAATGTGGTCGGAAACATCAACGAACATCAGGTCGCAATCGGTGAATCCACATGGGGTGGACATAAGGAATTAGTCGACACAACCGGCAACAGCATAATTGACTACGGCTCACTTATCCAAATTGCATTGGAGCGCTCAAAAACAGCCCGCGAGGCCATCGATGTGATGACATCCCTTGTCGACAAATATGGCTATGCCAGTTCCGGTGAATCCTTTTCCATAGCTGACAAAAACGAAGTTTGGGTGATGGAAATGATTGGAAAAGGTGCTGAGAAAGGAGCTGTTTGGGTGGCTGTAAGAATTCCCGACGATGCCATCTCTGGTCATGCCAACGAACCCCGGATTCGTAAAGTGGATTTCAAAGACAAAAAAAATGTCCTTCACTCAAAAGATGTGATTTCGTTTGCCCGCAAGCGCGGATACTTCAATGGTAAAGATGAAGATTTCTCATTTGCCGATGCTTATGAGAATCACGATGCATCCACCCGTCGCGGTTGCGATGCTCGTGTGTGGAGTTTCTTCCGTCGCTTCCACCCTGATATGGAAAAATATTATTCCTGGTGTGCAGGCACATCCGGTGAGCCGATGCCTCTATACATTATTCCCGATCGCAAAGTCAGTCTTCAGGATATGCAGGAGCGTATGCGCGACCACTTTGAAGACACTCCGTTTGAAATGACTTCCGACATAGGAGCTGGTCCCTACCATGTCCCATATCGTTGGCGTCCCATGTCCTACAAAGTCAACGACAAAGAATATGTGATGGAGCGCGCTATTGCTACTCAGCAGACCGGTTGGAGTTTTGTCAGTCAAAGTCGGGCAGATCTTCCCGATCCTGTCGGAGGTGTGCTTTGGTTCGGAACAGACGATACCAACACCTCTGTCTATATGCCCTTCTATTGCAGCATGACAGAGGTGCCCGCCGAATTAGCTCACGGGGATATCAACAATTTCGATATGAACTCCAACTTCTGGATGAATAACTGGGTTGCAAATCAAGCATATAACCGCTACGACCAAATGATTCCCGACATTCGCAAAGTCCAAAACCGGCTCGAAGACAAATTCCGTTCTTCACGCGCTGCCCGTGAGGCTGAGTTGTCGGAAATGGCCGCAAAAGGAGATATGGCTGCCCTGACGGATGCTGTCAACAAAGAAGGAGCGGAAATCGCAAAAGAAGCGACTGATTCATATAGGGATTTAGCTCAATATCTGATGGTTAAATATATGGATGGAAATCGGAAGAAAACCGATGCCGACGGCAAATTTATCTATACCGAACATGGACTTCCCGCTTCGCCCGATTTCCCCGGTTACGACAAACGCTATTATGAGGAAATCGTCCGCACCACCGGCGATCATTTCTTGGCTGATCCCAAAAATAAATAACAAACTGATACTTCAAACCTAAATTTACTTCGACATCTCACCCCGTTTCTCCAAACGCCATTTTTCATTGCGGAGCAAACGGGGTGCATGTTGATATTCAAACAGACTTTCACACTTCACGTCAGACTGACGTTTATAGTAGTGTTTATATTACTGTTCGTATTATAGTTCATGTTCTTGCTCTCATCAGGAGTTATTTTGTCTTTTTAATTTTTTTTATACATCCAAACCTGAAAACATGGAAAACTCGCGAATCAACCCTACTTACATCCGGAAAATCGAGAAGGACCGGCGATTGCTTGAACTTCTTTCGCAGACTTTCGGGAATGTGTCGGCTGCCGGCACTGAAATTATCAATCTTGAAGCTATTCTGAATCTTCCGAAGGGAACGGAGCATTTTGTTGCCGACATCCACGGAGAGCACGAAGCATTCGCTCATATATTGAAAAATGCTTCCGGCAACATCAAGCGCAAGGTGAATGACCTTTTCGGAACAACGATGCGTGCTGATGAAATCCGACAACTTTGTTCATTGATATATTATCCGGAAAAAAAGTTGGAATATATCCGCACGTCGGAAGAAAATCTGGATGATTTTTACAGCATTACTCTCCATCGGCTGGTGAAGGTGCTTCAAGTGGTTTCGGCAAAGTACACCCGCTCGAAGGTGCGCAAGGCTCTGCCAAAAGAATTCGCTTATATCATTGAGGAACTTCTCCACGAAGTTCCGTCCGAGAAAAAAGCAGCGTATTATAATAGGGTAATCGAGACTATTATATCGACCGAACAAGCCCCCAGTTTCATCATTGCCATCTGCAATGTCATCCAGCGTCTGAGCATCGATCGGCTTCATATTCTCGGAGACATATATGATCGCGGTCAGGGAGCGCATATTATCATGGACAATCTTCTGAAATATCAGGATTATGATATTCAATGGGGTAATCATGATGCTCTTTGGATGGGCGCTGCCGCCGGCAATGATTGCTGCATAGCCAATGTGCTCCGAATCTCGTTGCGCTACGACAATATGAATACCCTTGAGGATGGATATGGAATCAATTTGGTTCCCCTGGCTACTTTTGCCATGGAAACTTATGGCAATGACCCGTGTAAAATCTTCGAGCCCAAGGTTCCGACGGGGGATTCTGCTCTCTCACTAAAAAATCGTCGCATTATCGCCAAGATGCACAAGGCCATCAGTGTGATTCAATGGAAGCTTGAAGCTGCTCTGATCAAGAAGCATCCCGAATGGAAGATGGAGGGCCGTAATCTTCTGCATCTTATTGATTTCGAGCGCAAGATGGTGACAATAGACGGGAAAGACTATCCGATGCCGGATGTAAATTTCCCGACAATAAAATCAGATGATCCTTATGCGCTGACTGAAGAAGAAGCGGAGTTGGTCGAGAAGCTGGTTCATTCGTTTGTGATTTCAGATAAGCTCAAACGCCACATCGGAATCTTTTTCTCGCATGGATGTATGTATAATGTTTGCAATGGCAATTTGCTTTTCCACGCGTCTATTCCAATGAATGAGGACGGCACTTTCAAGGAAGTGGAAGTTATGGGCCGGCCATATAAGGGAAAGGATTTGCTCCACGCTGTCGGAATGTTGATGCGTTCGGCTTTCAACGATGATACTCCTCAGCATGTGCGCGACTATGCGATAGATTATTATTTCTATATTTGGTGTGGTCCGGATTCTCCGCTTTTTGACAAATCTAAGATGGCTACTTTTGAACGTTATTTCTTGACCGATAAAGCGGTTCGCCATGAGGAAAAGGGACATTATTATCGTCTGCGCCTTAATCCTGAAGTATGCGATCGTTTGCTCGACTCTTTCGGAGTGACCGGCAAACACCGCCACATTATCAACGGGCATGTTCCGGTCAAAGTGGGGGATGGAGAGAATCCGGTCAAAGCTGATGGAAAATTAATGGTCATCGACGGAGGTTTTTCCAAAGCTTACCACGATACTACGGGAATTGCCGGATATACATTGATATATCATTCCAGGGGATTGCAACTTGTTCAACATGAACCGTTCACTTCTGCAGAGGATGCGGCCCGCAATGGAAGTGACATCAAGAGTACTACTCAGGTGGTGGAACTTAATGCCGATCCGGTTTGTGTGCGCGACACAGATATCGGCGTGGAACTTCAGGGTCAAATCGACGAACTTATGGAACTCCTTTTTGCATATCGACATGGTATTATAAAGGAGAAAAGGTGATTTTCTGTTCCTTCTTTGTAGATGAAGATGAAATTAAAACCGAACGACACTCTACTGAGCGAGATGGTATTTTTTACTCTCTCGCTCTTGCTCTTGGCAATACAGATATTGACCTTCATGCTCGATGTGCCGGTCAATTATTTTTCACTTCATTCTAATATTTTCATTGCCATTGCCGATGCGGCCGTGTTTCTCTGTCCATGGATCTTGATAAAGCCACGTTTTAGGTGGACGATTATTTTCCCGATGGTTTTGATTCCGGTTATCTTGTTGGTTAATTTATTATATTATAGGAATTTTCAAGATTTTATTTCACTTCGTTCAGTTTTTTCGCTGTCAAGCTACAACTCATTTGTCTTTACATCAGGTCTGAGTAGCTTGAAGCTGACTGATATCGTCTTTGGTGGATGCACGTTGCTTTTCGGACTTATTTTTTTCTGGTTCGGAGTGCGCCGTTTTGAAGTAGTTTATCCATTGAAGGTTAAGTTGATTGCTCTTGCGGGAGTGTTGTTTCTTTTTTTAGGAGAGATTGGTTTTCTTCAAGCCACGATGCTTCGCCATTGGGGAGCATGGGGGAAGGAATATTCCTTCGAAAAGCAAAAATGGATTATTTCTGAACACCTGGGCAGTACTCGGGGCAATCGGCTACGATTCACCGGTTTGCCGGTCTATATGATCAGTGAGACAGTCATGAGTTTTCGTCCTCGGCCAAAACTGAGCGAAAAGGAGAAACTCGAAGCAGTGGCGCTGCGTAAGCGATTGGCTAATCAACCCCCGATACTTTGTAATGTGCCTGACAACAGCCATAAAAATTTGATTGTGGTTGTGGTGGAATCTCTTAATTCGCAAGTGTTGAGTCTCTCCACTTCTGATGGGAAACCTCTTTTCCCCTATCTTGATTCCTTGACTAATCTTCCGAATGCGCTTCTTTTCACTCGAATGCGCCATCAGGTCGGAGAGGGTCGGTCGTCAGATGCTAATCTTATCTATACAACGGGTCTTCTGCCGATTCCAGACGAAGCCGTTGCTACAGAATATGCGGAGCAAGAATTTCCTTCTCTTCCCCGGGCTCTTGGCCGACATGCGATTGAAATAATTGCAGAACCGTCGGTGATCTGGAATCATGGACGCACGAGCGTTGGCTACGGATATCAGCGATTATATGGGGAATCGGGAGGCAATCGAAAGCCGGGTCAGCGAGCGGATTCAGCGTGTTTTGAGGAGGCCCTTCGGATTCTTCCATCTCTTCCCAAGCCGTTTATGGCCGCAATCTTTACTATTGATCAACACGATCCTTATAACTTTTCGGATCGTCCTCGCAGACCGTTTTCTCGTCTTCCGAATAGTTCGGAGGGAGAGCATATTTATTTGGAACGCACCGCACTTTTTGAGGAGGGGCTTAAGCTGTTTATCGAAGGCTTACATCGGGAAGGGTTGTATGATAACTCTGTGATAGTCATAGTTTCGGATCACAATGCCCGAGAATGGTGTCTTGGCGGGGAACTTTTGACTGACCCGTCAGTGATGGTGTTGATACTCAATTCAGGTGTCAGCCCGATGCCGATGAATATGAGAGATGAAGTCGAGATTGCTCAGGTCGACTTTTTCCCGACTATTCTTGACATTTTCGATTCGCCTTATTCTTGGCATGGCTTTGGACGTTCGTTGCTGCGCGATCCGCGAATTTTTAAGGAGAGGGTACTCTCCGGTCAGCCTTCCGATAACGTATTGCCAGCAGACTATCCTTGCGAGGATGCGTGGCGGATTTCGGAACGGCTTATCAAGACTCAATCGCTATCGTTACTTACAGATTCTCCCTAAAGGCTTGGAGGTGGCAACGGGCTATCAGGCTTAGAAATCTTAATATTTAGTTGAACCCACAAGGAATCGGGGAGAAGTTTCCATAGTCTGCAGACAAGTCCCCAGCGCCAATCGATATACGCTACTCGTTTTTTTCTTACAATTGCCTTAATGAAAAGGGGAAGCACTTCATCGAGATTCATTTCAAGTGGATATTTAGTGTCGGGGTGCAGTAGAGGAGTGCGAATCCATCCGGGACGAATATCAGTAAAGCTTATTCCTGAGTTTTCGGCAATGGAGAGTTGTTCGAGAGCAACGAGATAAGTTTGTGCACATTTCTTAGAAGCGGAATAGGCAGCCAACCGACCGATTCCTTTTGTGCCGGCAACAGATGTTACGGCTGCAATTTGTCCTTTCACTCCCTTGTCGCGAAGCCAACGATAGGCAGCCGAGGTCATGGTTGCAAATCCGGTGGCATTTGTATTTATTACTGTCCGCTAAAAATTTTTGAGCGGAGAAAAAATTAGGGCTGATTCCAT
>CAZNMC010000075.1:0-7632 GCA_964574285.1 uncultured Sangeribacter sp.
CCCGACCTCTACGTCCCGAACGTAGCGCGCTAACCAACTGTGCTACACCCCGAGAGCTGTTAAGCGACTGCAAAATTAATAAAAGTCTTTTTTATAACCAAATTTTCGATAAAAATCTTGCGAAAAGAGCCGGGAAAGCCAATATAAAAAAGAGAGATAAGCGGGGACCCAGGAAAAATTTGGCGGATTGGATAATAAGACTTAATTTTGTCGCATAATTATATGGGTCCGGCCAAAGGTTCTTACCCGTCTGCCGGAGCACTAATGAAAAAGAACTAACCTTAGACCTGAAAAGCTATGTTTAAAATCGTCAGCAAACGATGTCTGACACCCAACATCACGGAGATGAAAGTCTACGCTCCGTTGGTTGCTTCGTCGGCTCAGCCCGGACAATTCGTGATAGTCCGGACAGACGAGGAGGGAGAACGCATTCCTCTGACTATCTGCGACTATGATCGCGAGGCAGGCACCATCACAATCGTCACTCAAGCCGTCGGCATCTCATCGCAAAAAATATGCGACCTAGCAGAAGGAGATTCATTTGTCGACTTCGCCGGACCTCTCGGGCGACCAACCGATCTTATGGATCTGACTCCTGAAGAGCTGAAAAATAAAAAGATACTGTTTGTAGCCGGCGGCGTCGGCACAGCTCCTGTCTATCCTCAAGTGAAATGGCTCAAGGAACAGGGAGTGGAAGCCGATGTGATTATCGGAGCGAAAACAAAAGATATTTTCACCTATGTCGATGAGATGCGCTCAGTCGGGAACGTCTATCTCTGCACCGACGACGGTTCGGAGGGCTTCCACGGAATGGTGACCGGTCTGATGAAAAAACTGATAGAGGAAGATGGTAAAAAATATGACCATTGCGTCATCATCGGTCCTATGATAATGATGAAGTTTGCGGCGCTGGCCACAAAAGAATACGGCATCCCGACAGTAGTGTCGCTCAATGCCCTGATGGTCGACGGAACGGGGATGTGTGGCGCCTGCCGGGTGACTGTCGACGGAGAGACCAAATTTACTTGTGTCGACGGACCGGAATTCGATGGCCACAAAGTGGACTTCGACGAAGCGATGCGTCGCCAAAATATGTATCGGACAAATCCGAAATCCAATCCCGAAACTCACAAATGCAACTGTCATGGCTAACAGAATACCCCGCGTTCCTGTAAGGGAACAAGATCCCAAAGTCCGCGCCACCAATTTTGAGGAGGTGTGTTATGGCTATAATGCCGAAGAGGCCGCTCTGGAAGCCTCACGCTGTATAAATTGCGGGCGTCCACGTTGTGTGGGAAAATGCCCGGTGCATATCAATATTCCAGCCTTCATCAAACACATCGTCGAAGGGGATATGGCAGCAGCAGCAGCCACTATTCATGCCGACAGTTCGCTCCCGAGCGTGTGCGGCCGTGTGTGTCCGCAGGAATCGCAATGTGAAGGAGACTGCGTATTGGGCATCAAAGGTGAGCCGGTGGCTATCGGCAAGCTCGAACGCTTCGTCGGTGACTGGGCAATCGAACACGCTGACGAACTCGAACAACCCCAAATCACTCCCAACGGCAAACGCGTGGCTATTGTCGGGTCCGGGCCGGCCGGTCTGGCATGTGCTTCCGACCTTGCTCGCGCCGGATATAAAGTAAAAATCTACGAAGCACTCCATAAAGTCGGCGGTGTACTTGTATACGGTATTCCCGAATTCCGTCTGCCCAAAGATCGCATTGTGGCAAAAGAAGTGGAAGCAGTGAAGCGTCTGGGAGTGGAAATTGAACCCGACGTCATCATCGGTCGCACCATGACAGTCGATGACTTGCTTGACCGCGAAGGCTACGACGCTGTGTTTGTCGGCTCGGGAGCCGGTTTACCCCGCTTTATGGGCATTCCAGGCGAAAATCTCAACGGTGTCTACTCGGCCAATGAATTCCTGACACGAGCCAACCTGATGAAAGCTTACGACGAAGCTTACGACACTCCGATTTATTCCGGACGGAAAGTAGTGGTTGTCGGAGGTGGAAATGTGGCCATGGATGCTGTCCGCACCGCCCGGCGCCTGGGAGCAGAATCAGTCATTGTCTATCGTCGGTCGGAAGCCGAATTGCCGGCTCGCGTCGAAGAAGTACACCACGCCAAGGAAGAAGGCATCGAATTTGCCATGCTGACCAATCCGACCGAAATCACCGGCGACGAAAAAGGATGGGTCAATGGCATCAATTGTGTGCGCATGGAACTGGGCGAACCCGATGAAAGCGGGCGCCGCAGTCCGGTGAAAGTGGAAGGCAGTGAGTTCCACATCGATTGCGATGTGGTGATTATGGCACTTGGCACCAGCCCCAATCCTCTGATCAAAGCTACCACAAAAGGCTTGGATACCAACCGCAAAGGATGTATCGTAGCCGACGAAGAAGGTCGCACATCGCGCGAAGGCGTTTTTGCCGGCGGAGATGCCGTGACCGGAGCAGCAACCGTTATTCTCGCGATGGGGGCAGGCCGCAAAGCCGCCAAAGCCATCGACGACTATCTGAAGTCCAAATAAATCCGGACGGCATAATTAAAAAAAACCAACAGAGAGGATGCCTCCGGATATTTTCCGAGGTCTCCTCTCAATGTTTTTGCCATTCTCAAAAATTTAGTTAATTTTGCATTTGCAAGCCCGGGGTAAACCGCCATTGCCGCGGGCTCGAAACGCATGCAATGAGAATCCATCACGAGGGAACAAACATATTGATATTACTCTTTATCATGCTGGTGGCAGTCAATGTGCCGGTATGGCTTTTTATGCCTCCCTACGTGATTCCCGCTGTGTGCTCGGCCCTTTCGGTTCTGACCTACGGATTTGTCTTCAATTTCTTTCGTTGCCCCCACAGAGTTTATCGCGGCGAGCGCCGGAATCATGTGGCAAGTTCGGTCGACGGCAAAGTCGTGGCAATCGAAGCGGTTGAAGAGCCGGAATACATGGATGGCCCGGCAATGATGCTTTCGGTGTTCATGTCCCCTTTGAATGTGCATGCCAATTGGTTTCCCGTGGATGGCACCGTAGAATACATCCGGCATCATCGCGGTCGGTTCCTTTCGGCCTATTTGCCGAAAGCAAGCGTTGAAAACGAAAGAAGCACTATCGGAATCCTTTGCGAAAACGGACAGAAAATCACAGTGCGACAAGTGGCCGGAGCCATGGCGCGCAGAATTGTCACTTATGCCCGCAAAGGGGAACATGCCGACATCGATGATCATCTGGGCTTCATTAAATTCGGCTCGCGAGTGGATTTATATCTTCCTCTTGATGCGGAAATATTAGTCAAAATCGGTGATATAACCACCGGAGGCGTAACGCCGGTGGCTCGGTTAGTCGGCAACTGATCACTCAGCAATATCCCTACCGGTTTATGTCGTCTTAAAAATTTGCCCCTTCTTCCCTACCTTCCCACACCAACTCATTGCTATATGAACGTTGTCAGACGCAACATCCCGAATGCCATCACATGTCTCAACATCCTTGCGGGCAGCATAGCCATTGTCTTCGCTTTTCACTCCGAACAAATCTTCGGCTCGCTCTCCGGCAGAGCGTGGGCATGTATTTTTATAGGAATAGCCGCTGTGGCCGATTTCTGCGACGGGATGGCCGCCCGAATGCTGCAAGCCTATTCCGATATGGGCAAAGAACTGGATTCACTTTGCGACCTGGTCAGTTTCGGCGTGGCTCCAGGGATGCTGCTATGGAATGCGATAACGCATGGTTCGACCTCGGGCTGGATGTCCTGGATAGCGCTTCTCATCCCCGTGGCCGGAGCGCTCAGACTTGCAAAATTCAACGTCGACACCCGACAATCTCACTCTTTTATCGGTCTTCCCATTCCGGCCAATGCAATCTTTTGGATTGGCTATCTTTATATGTCGCTATCGCTTCCCCAACTTTACGCGCCCGGGGTGCTAATCCCGATAGTGTTGATCGAATGCTGGCTGATGCTCAGTGAGCTACCCATTTTCTCCCTTAAAGTGAAGAATCTCGGATGGAAAGGCAATCAACATCGTTGGGCATTAGTGGGGTCTGCGGCAGTCTTGGTTGCGATGTTGGGCGTAGGAGGATTGATGTGGCTAATTGTCGAATACGTTTTACTGTCGTTGCTCCCTTCGACACGTAAATCGTGAGCTGTTTGGCATGGAATTTGCAATTTATGCCTTAGACAAGCGTTGAATAATAGAGGCAGCCGGTTGCCGGCAATCCCGTATTTAAAATTCAGTACATGACAGTAGCCGTTATTCTCATAATCTTTTTGGTTTTATTCCTTCTTTGGCCATCGATTGTGCGCCTGCTGCGCCCGATGATTCAACGGTGGATGCTCCGGCGCGTTGAAAATGTGATGCGTCGTGCAACAGGGATACCCCCTCGCGATACGGAGCGGAAAAAATCTACAAAACGAAAAAGCCGACAGAAAAATCCAGACTGGCAGAAATCAGCAAGCTCTTCCTCCGGCCATCAGAAGGAACCCATTATTCCTCGGGAATATGCTGTCGACGTAGAGTTTACGGAAACTGTAAGCTATTCCGCCGAAGAGACCATCGGCCCGGACGGACACCACACAGAAAGAGTCTCTTTCCGGCGGGAAACCCAAGTCAGCGATGTCGAGTGGGAAGAAATCAAGAAATAATCCTACAGATGACCACTTTGTCCAACATACTTTTTGTCTCCGACCTTGATGGAACTCTTCTCTCGGCTGACTCTCGTCTGAGCCCCGAAAGCGTGGATATGCTCAATGAAGCCATCGGACTGGGTGCAAAATTCTCTGTGGCCACTGCCCGAACCCCGGCTACCGTCGATTCCCTTCTGGAGAAAGTACACACCCGGCTGCCATTTGTCGTAATGACCGGAGCCACCCTTTGGAATCCGACCGACCGAAAATATTCTTGCACTCAATATCTACCGGCCGAGAGTGTGGAACAAGTGCTTCAAATCTATCGCCGGAACGGTTTCTCTTCCTTCATCTACACTTTGCGCAATAACCATCTCCATATCTACCACACTGGGCCACTTTCCCCTCAGGAAATAAAATTCATGGAAGAGCGCATCGACAGCCCGTATAAGACTTTCCACATTCCGGCTGATGGAGAATCCCACCTCCCACCGAGACTGGACGATGTAGTGCTTTTTTACGGCATCCGCGAAAGCGAAATTTCTCATCGGGTCCATTCGGAAGTAAAGCAAAATGTGGATTGCTCTCCCCTTTGCTATCATGACATCTACGGCCCGGAAATTGCCGTAGCCGAAGTGTTTGCCTCCAGTTCGACCAAAGCAAGAGGAATCAGGACGCTGGCTCAAGAAGCCTCCACAACCCATACGATAGCTTTCGGAGACAATGTGAACGACATCCCCATGCTTCGCGATGCCGATCTGGCTGTCGCCGTCGGCAACGCAGTGCCGGAAGTGCTGGCAATAGCCGATGTGATAATCAAACCCAACACGGAGAACTCAGTCGCACGATTCATCCTTGAAACCACACGGCACATGCAATCCAGCGACAACCGGAAAATCTCTCGAACCCATGGCTAATATCTACGACCGGCAGCGAACCGGAAAATTAGCTTTTCTCGTCATCTCCATCATAGCGGTGATGATTTTTCTCCTGGTGTCAAATAATCTGGTCAAGCAACTGGCTCAACAGGAGAAGGAACGTATGAACATCTGGGCCAAGTCGACCGAACGGCTCGCCAAAGCCGACATCGACGCCGATGTGGAATTTCTCCTCTCCATCATCAGTCAAAACAATTCCATCCCGGTCCTTGTCGCAGACTCGACACTCACAATTCAAGAATTCCGCAATTTCGACCTACCCGATAAAGCCGACAAAGAAAAATATATTTTTTCCGACCTCTCCGAAAAAAACCAAAAATATCTGCTCAAACGGTTCAAATCGGCTGCCGGACACAAAGACCTTGCCTCCCTGGCCCGAACAAATCCCCATTTTATCGAAGTCGAACTCTTCGGAGGGACCCATCAATACATTTACTACGAAGACTCCGTCCTCCTACGTCAGCTCTCCCTTTTCCCTTACATCCAGCTGGGTGTGATGATTATCTTGGCAGTCATCATTTATGTGGCGGTCCTATACACCAAACGCGCCGAGCAGAATCGCGTATGGGCCGGACTCTCAAAAGAAACCGCTCACCAGCTCGGAACCCCGATTTCATCCCTAATGGCGTGGACTCAGTTTCTTGAAGCATCCGACACCGACCCCGAAGTAGTCGCCGAAATCGACAAAGATGTGCGACGCCTTTCGACAATTGCCCAACGCTTCTCCAAAATCGGTTCGCGACCCGAATTGCAACTCGAATACCTCAACAGAGTAGTCGAATCAGCTCTCCAATACATGAAAAGCCGGGTCAGCGGCAAAGTGCAGATCAGCTTCGATCTGTCGGAAGATGACTATCCCGTCATGCTTTCCGACGAACTATTCGAGTGGGTGATGGAAAATCTGACCAAAAATGCCGTCGACGCCATGGACGGTGCCGGACAAATCAAAATCACAACCGGAACCGAAGGCAATAAAGCCTTTATAGAAGTCAAAGACTCAGGAAAAGGAATTGCCCGGAAAAATTTCAAAAACGTTTTCAACCCCGGCTTTACAACCAAGAAACGTGGATGGGGTCTCGGGCTTACCCTGGTCAAACGTATAATCGAAGACTACCACCGCGGTCGAATCTTTGTCAAAGAATCAGAAATCGGCAAAGGCACCACCTTCCGTATCGAACTCCCTTTGGCCGGATAGACATTCCTCCATCATAATGAAGAAACTCCTGAACCGACTCCAATACGGACTCCTTGTTACACTATTTTTCAGCTTGTCGCTTCTCCCACTGCGAGTCCTCTATCTCCTCTCCGACTTTCTCGCATGGTTGGCAGGGGATCTGGTGCACTATCGCCGACGAGTAGTCATCGACAATCTCTCCTCCTCCTTCCCGGAAAAAGATGGCCGGGAAATTCAAAAAATAGCCCGACAATTCTACCATTTCCTGACCGATTATTTCGTCGAAACCGTCAAACTCACCACCATGAGTCGCCGGCAAATGCTCCGGCGCATGAAATTTGAAGGTATCGAACAAGCCGATGCAGATTTGCGTGCCGGGAAAAACGTGGCTCTCTATCTCGGACATTACTGCAACTGGGAATGGGTCTCGTCGCTGCCCCTGCATTTCACCCCCAAAGCCGTCGGCGGACAAATCTACCATCCACTTGAAAACAGAGCTGCCGACCGGCTCTTTCTGCGCATTCGCGGACGCTGGGGAGCTGTCTCAATCCGGTTGCATGAGACTCTCAAAGTCATTGCCCGCTGGCGTCGGGAAGGAGTGATTTCCATGGTGGGATACATTGCCGACCAGGTCCCCGGCTACAACGGCATCCATTGTTGGGTTGACTTTCTCAACCACGACACCCCCGTCTATTCCGGTCCGGAACGAATTGCCC
Organism: uncultured Sangeribacter sp.; assembly: GCA_964574285.1. Taxonomy (GTDB): domain Bacteria; phylum Bacteroidota; class Bacteroidia; order Bacteroidales; family Muribaculaceae; genus Lepagella. Next base: position 7,457 of record CAZNMC010000075.1, read on the forward strand.
GGATGCAACATGCCTCAGCCTATTATCTCGATCTCCGACGTCCCCGACGCGGCTACTACGTCGGAAGGTTTGTGTGCATAGCCCACGACGCCTCCCTTGAACCCCAATTCTTCCTCACCCGGCAATATTTCCATCTTCTTGAACAGACAATATGCTCCGCCCCACAATATTGGCTG
>CAZNMC010000076.1:0-7465 GCA_964574285.1 uncultured Sangeribacter sp.
CCACTGCTCCGGCTGCCATGAATGAATAAAGAAGCTTCTTCATTTGTGGATTTTTGCTTAATTAAAAGTTACTTATGATTAAATTTATTCTTTTAGTCAGTTTTCCAATCTCTTGATTAAATTATTTGTTTAATCAATTTGGCTAATCGATTTGGCTAATCCTATGATTAAGTTTATTTGCTTAGGCAATTTGTCAATCTTTCAAACTGCCGATTAATCATTTCATTTGGACAATTTTTTATTGCCAAACGAGGGGGAAATTTCGTCATCTTCGTTTTCGATAGGCGAAAAAAAGACTTTTTTTCGAAATTCCGGTGCAAAGATAAAAAAGAATTGTCGCACTACCCCCCCGAAAAGTGTTAAATAAACTTAATTTTTACACATCCATTGTTTTAATTAACAACTTAAACAAGATTAACCCTTCCCGATCGGAATAAATGCTTACTTTTTACTGTGTAAAAGACGGCTTGCTTCGGATGCTTAGCTCGTTTCTAAATAAATACACAAGGTGTCCACCAACTATGGTGGACACCTTGTGTATTTAATATGCGACGCGAATTCAGTTTGTTTCGCCGTAGGATGTTTCGTTGGTGTTGTTTTCCAAAGTCGGTTTATAAGGCTGCGACTCGAAATAATTATAATAGGCACTTATTACCGGGTTGGGGGTAGCTGTTAAAGTAACGCTGCTCTTCACCGTACACCCCGTGATGGTCAATGTCGTAAGTTGATTGAGACCTCCGGCAAGTCCGGCTGCATACTGTTTTTGGTCAGTAGTGGTTTCGGGTGCATTTGCTGTTACTTCGCCTTCGCTGGTGCAGCCGGTCATAACTGCTCCACCACGTTTGAACGATCCGATCATGCCACCGGCAAAAATTCCGGACGTTGGGGCGGAACCAGTCTGATTGACTGTGATTTTACCGATGTTTGTGCAGTTGGTCAGGGTCAGAGTATTAGTCATGAAGGTAGACGTTGCCCCTAAGAAACCGCCGGCTCCGTTCATGTTAGTAGAAACGGGCTTAAGGATGTTTAGAGTCACGTTTCCATTGTTGGTAGAGTTGTTGACAGTAGCTTGAGTTGATGTGAAAGCTATCATGCCTCCGGCTGCCGACGGTGCAGTCGCTGCAGTGACATTGACATCGCCGTTGTTGGTGCTTCCGGTGATTGATACACTGGATTGTGGATTCCCGATGAGGCCGCCGGCATAAATTTGTGAGTTGCCTTGAGCGTTGATCGTGCCGTTATTAGTAGAATTCTTGATAATCACGTTTGAACCGGCCGCATTTGTGCTGACAAGACCGGCACCGGCATAGCCGGAAGCGTTGATTGTTGCGTTGTTGGTGCAGTTTTCGATTGTGAGGGTGCCTGTCTGCACGGTCGATACCAATCCGGCTGCCGAGCGTCCGCCGGCTGTGCCGTCAACGGTTACTTCTGTGAGAGTTGTGTTTCCATCGGAATATTTGACGAGAGCCGGAGAATTTTCGTACAACGTGAAGGTCGCATCCAGGTTATGGATGTTGGCTCCGTTGGCGTAGTTCATGAGAGGTTTGGCAAGACCTTTCAATACGAAGTCTGCTCCATCAAATTCACCATCAAATGGATAATCTTTTGTGCCGATAGGAGCCCAATTGGCACTGTTGCGCAAATCGATGTCGGTGTTGAGAATAACTTTCTTTCCTGCGAATGACATCCCGTTGTTGACCATTTTTGCCAGGCCCGGGAGGTCGGATGGAATTCGGATGATGTAGTTGCCGTTTTCGTCTTGAGTCGGGGTGGTGATGCTCTTTCCGTCCCAAATGTTGATCATGTTGCCGAAGAATGGAGGTTCAAGAACAACCGAGAATGGCTGATTGCTCGTCAGAAGCGTACCGAAGATGTTTGTGCGGTGGTTCATTCTGACGGGGGCAGCAGCCAAGTTAAGGGTGGTTATGTCGGGTTGCCCTTGACAAGTCACTTCGTAGGTGGCGTTGATGATATCTTCAGTGCCGGGAACCAGCAGATAAACTGAGGTCAGGTTGCTGAAGCCTTCCACCGGGAAATCTTCGTTGACAGTAGGAGCAGTCAGAGTGGGGAAGTCAAAAGTGGTATTGATTATTTCAGATGAAGCTACAACGGCACTGTCGAGAAGGTTCATCTGAGTATATAGACCTTTTGAAACATTGAGTTTAGTCCGGATTTTGCTTATAAGGGCTTGAACTGCGGGAGTCTCCAGGTCATTAGTGCCAATGTTGACTTGAGCGAAGGGACGATAGAGTATGACTTCACGATCAGTTCCGTTAGCTACAAAGTCAACTGAGCGGAAGAATGCATCGTCCACCTCGCTGTTGACGTTCAGCTTGTCGTAATCGATGTCAATTATACCCTCTTTATAAGTGGCAAATTTGGATTTTTGGTTATTTGCGTAGAATACAATCTTGTAGGACTGGTTGACAACGAGGTCGAGAGAAACTTTGGCAGTCTTTACACCCGGACCGAAGGCGTTGATTGTGGAGTCTTCAAGAATAATCTTTTCTCCGCTTTCATCGAAGACGGTAAAGGTAAGCTGATTGCAGTCTACAACATCGCCATACGCGCGAGTATCGATTAGGTCGGGGAGGGAAACTGTAAATTCCACGTGACTGCGATCTCCCGGAAGGTTATTGTTGCTTAGCGGTTCATCGGAGGAGCAGGCACCAAGCGAAAGTGTGAGTCCTCCCAAGAGAAGTGCATATAGACTTTTCTTCATTTTATATGAAACTAAAGTAGTTATTTTCAGGTATATAATATAATAATCGAATCCGGGTGTCATGAAACCGGATACGGTAGCCCGTTTTTTTGCTGTAATTTAGTGCAAAAGTAGTATGAAAAACCAAATTCAGGAAATGAGATTTAGTTAAAAAAACTTAATTTCTTCCTTCTCTTGTTTTCTTCAGCTTTGTGTCGTTTTTCAAAAAAGAGGATGTACCATAGTTGATTTATGATACATCCTCGATTTAGAATTATGCAGTTTATTATATCGAAAATCGGATATAAAGTTTAGAGATGAGGACCAGCTGCAACAAGTTTCTTGCCGGCTTCATTGTTTTCAAATTTTTTGAAGTTCTGGATGAACATTTCGGCAAGTTTTTTTGCCTTTACTTCCCATTCTTCGGGGTTAGCATAAGTGTCACGCGGGTCGAGAATTTTGGGGTCGACACCGGGGAGTTCGGTCGGCACTACAAGATTGAAAATAGGAATAACCTTAGTTGGTGCTTTATCGATTGCTCCGTCAAGGATGTCGTCTATGATACCGCGGGTGTCACGAATGGAAATTCGTTTGCCGGTTCCGTTCCATCCGGTGTTGACAAGATATGCTTTCGCACTACTAAGTTGCATTTTCTTAACCAGTTCTTCTGCATATTTGGTGGGATGCAGGGAGAGGAATGCCTGTCCGAAGCAAGCGGAGAAAGTCGGTGTGGGCTCTGTGATTCCACGCTCTGTGCCTGCCAGTTTAGCGGTGAAGCCGGAGAGGAAGTAATATTTGGCTTGCTCGTTGTCAAGAATAGAAACGGGGGGAAGAACTCCGAAAGCATCGGCTGAAAGGAAGATGACTTTTTCTGCTGCCGGACCTTTAGATATGGGTTTAACGATGTTCTTGATGTGATAGATCGGATATGAAACGCGAGTGTTTTCAGTCACACTCTTGTCAGCGAAATCGGGTTTTCCATCAGCTTCCACTGTCACGTTTTCGAGAAGAGCATCGCGTGTGATTGCGTTGTAGATGTCCGGTTCGCTTTCTTTGTCGAGGTTGATTACTTTTGCATAGCAACCGCCTTCATAGTTGAAGACTCCGTCGTCGTCCCAACCGTGTTCATCATCTCCGATGAGCAGGCGTTTCGGGTCGGTCGACAATGTGGTTTTTCCTGTACCGGACAGACCGAAGAAGATAGCTGTGTTTTTGCCTTCCATGTCGGTGTTTGCCGAGCAGTGCATGGATGCGATGCCACGCAAGGGATTGAAGTAGTTCATCATTGAGAATAAGCCTTTTTTCATTTCTCCACCATACCATGTGTTGATGATGACTTGTTCACGCTGCTTGATGTTGAAGGCCACAACAGTCTCGGAGTGAAGGCCCAATTCCTTATAATTTTCGCATTTTGCTTTTGATGCGTTGAAAACTACGAAGTCGGGTGTGAAATTTTCCAGTTCTTCTTTGGATGGGCGGATGAACATATTGGTCACGAAGTGAGCCTGCCAAGCCACTTCCATGATGAAGCGCACACGCAGACGAGTGGCTTCGTTTGCACCGCAATAACAGTCTACAACGTAGAGAGTCTTGTCGGAGAGTTCTTTAACCGCTTTTTCGCGAAGATGATCCCACACTTCGGTGGTGATGGGCTTGTTGTCGTTTTTATATTCATCGGTTGTCCACCACACGGTGTCTTCGGTCACTTCATCTTTAACCAGATATTTGTCTTTTGGTGAGCGACCGGTATATTCGCCGGTGAAGACATCGACTGCTCCAAGGTCGGTTAGGATACCTTTTTCGTATCCTTTAAGCTCGGGGTTTGTCTCGTCTTTAAATAGTTCGTCGTAAGAAGGGTTGTGGATGATTTTCTTGACATCCTTGATTCCATACTGGGCTAAATCCAATTTTGCCATAGTCTCGAAGTATGTTTTAAATGGGTTATAAAATCTGTTGTTAATGAGATTAAGGCCTATCGTGTATTCTGCGCACCACGCTCTTGGAGAGGTTGTCCGTTGAATTTTAATTGACCTTTTTACCTGTATATCTATATAACAACGCAGAGGCGTTTTCTGTCTACAAAGATAATAATTTTTTTTTAATTGAGGCGTTGCAATTTAGTTTGACTCATTTCCGTTTCTTTCTTGAAGCCGGTTTTTATGTTCGGATTTGTGAGGAAAAAAACGGTTTTTATTTTTAATCATGAAAGGAAGCTGTGAAAGCGTTAGTCATTCTCAAGAGATTTCGGGTGCTCAACCGCATTGTATAGAAAGGTGTGTCGGAGTGTCGATTGTGGTGCATCGGACTCCCATTTCCCAATTGGAGAAAGCTCTCACATGTTTGTTTCGAAGTCCGGAAATATTACGTATTTTTATTGTGGATAATTCCCCCACCCCTATTATTGGGGAGGAATTGCGTCAGCGGGGGCTGATTGATCGGGAAAATCTTGTAGAGTATATTCGAATGGATAACCGGGGTTTTGGTGCGGGCCACAATGAGGGGATGAGGCATTCGAAAGCTATCGGAGCCAAATTTCATTTGGTTATGAATGCCGATGTGTGTTGGGATGGTGATGTGGTCGGTAAAATGGTTGAGTTTATGATCAGGCGACCGGAAGCCGGTATGGCCTCTCCGCGTGTTATGTATCCGGACGGCGATTTGCAATATTCCTGTCGGCTTCTGCCTACTCCCGCAGATTTGTTTCTTAAGCGTTTTGTCCCGTCCCGGTTGACCCGTAAAAGGATGCGTCGTTATCTTTTGGCAGATGCGGATCATCATTTGGAGTTCAATCCGCCGTATTTGCTCGGCAGTTTTCTTTTCTTTCGCATGGATGCTCTTGTTGAAACGGGAGGTTTTGATGAGCGCTTTTTTATGTATCCGGAGGATATTGATATTACCCGTCGAATCCATCGGTTCGCATTGACACTTTTCTGTCCGTATGTCACTATTGTTCATGAACATGCGGCTGCTTCACGTCACAACCGAAAGATGTTGATGATTCATCTTCGGAATATGATTCGGTATTTTAATAAGTGGGGATGGTTTTTTGATAGGGAGCGCCGCGAGTTTAACCGACGGTTGCTGAGTTCACTTCCCCATGCCTGTCCTCCTGAGAAGGGGAGAGGTTAATTCCCGGGTTTAATAGAATAGTCTCGGAGGCCAACAATTTTCCGGTTCTTTCTGTTAGCATTATATATTAGATTTTGTTTCCAGGGTACTGGAGATGGTATCTTCTAAAAAACGCTATTTTTATGACTACGGAAATTTGGATAACAATTATCGGTTATTTAGCTGCTATATGCATGGTGGGAGGTTACCTTCCCCAGGCGATTTATACTATTCGCACCCGAGACACGGATGGAATTGCAATTCCGACTTTTTTGCTCATGTTTTTTGGGAGTGTGTTTTTTGTGGTTCAAGGAGCTCTGTTGAGCAATTGGCCGTTGATGATCACTAATATTATTACGGGAACCTGCTCAGCAATTGTCTTTGGAATAAAAATGTATAATGATTATTTTCGAAGCAAAAAATAGGATTAAGACTGTAGTTAGGAGTCGTATAAATCTTTTGTGTGAAATGTGAAAACCGGGGCGAAGGTCAAATATGACTCTTCGCCCCGGTTTAATGGTATTATCTGCTAAAGATAGGTTTTATTCTTTGCATTTGGCTGCGATGAACTGACGGTTCATGCGGCCGATGTTGTAAAGTTTGATGTTTTTGGGACATTCGGCTGAGCAAGCACCGGTGTTGGTGCAGTTTCCAAATCCGAGTTCATCCATCTTGGCGACCATAGCGCGAACACGACGGTCTTTTTCTACTTCTCCTTGAGGAAGAAGGGCAAGCTGGCTGATTTTTGCGGAAACAAACAGCATTGCCGAGCCGTTTTTGCAAGCAGCTACGCAAGCTCCACACCCGATACAGCTTGCAGAGTCCATAGCTTCGTCGGCGTTCACTTTGGAGATGGGGATAGCGTTTGCATCTTGCGCACCACCACAGTTGAAGCTGACGTATCCACCTGCTTGCTGAATTTTATCGAAAGCGTTGCGATCGACCATTAGGTCTTTGATTACGGGGAAAGCAGCTGAACGCCAAGGTTCAACGGTGATAGTTTCTCCGTTTGCGAATCGACGCATATAGAGTTGGCAGGTTGTAGCACCGGTTGCGGGGCCGTGGGGATGTCCATTGATGTAGAGCGAGCACATGCCGCAGATACCTTCGCGGCAGTCGTGGTCGAATACGATTGGCTCTTCTCCTTTTTCCACGAGAGTCTCGTTGAGAATGTCGAGAGTCTCCAGGAAAGATGTGTCAGGGGTGGTTTCGACGTCGCTGTAAGTCACGAATCCGCCCTTTGCCTGAGGGTTGGCCTGACGCCACACCTTCAGATTTACTTTCATTATATTTTCTTCCATTGTGTTCAGATAGTTTGGATTGTCGGGGGAATGTCAAAATTTTGACATTCCTTCCGACTAAGCGTATTTATGACTTATAGTTTCGAGTCTGTACTTTGATAGCTTCGTATTGCAGCGGCTCTTTGATGAGAGTCGGAGCTTCGTTGTCGTTACCGGCATAGTCCCAGCAGCTTACATAGAAGCAGTTTTCATCATCGCGTTTTGCTTCGCCTTCTTCGGTCTGATATTCTTCGCGGAAGTGACCACCGCAGCTTTCGTTGCGGCTCAGTGCGTCGTAGGCGATTAGCTCACCCATTGTGATGAAGTCGTTGAGACGGAAAGCTTTGTCGAGCTCGATGTTCATGCCGTCTTGTGT
>CAZNMC010000077.1:0-7265 GCA_964574285.1 uncultured Sangeribacter sp.
CATCGTTGAGATGCAACGTCGTCCCTCAGATTTTTTTTGTAAGAGGATGGTGTTCCCTGTTGGCCAAGCAAACGATAATGTTGTTGAACGAGGAGTGAACGTGAAGTTGACCCATTGCGTCAACTTTGACGTTTCTCTTCTTCGCTGCGACTGTTTTCTTTGCCATAGTCTATTCTTATTTAGTAGCTTTCTTCTTGTTGGCGACTGTTTTCTTACGACCCTTACGAGTGCGGGCATTGTTCTTGGTGCTTTGACCTCGAACTGGAAGCCCGATACGATGACGTATGCCGCGATAGCAGCCAATATCCATCAGTCGTTTGATGTTTAACTGAATCTCTGAACGAAGATCGCCTTCTACCTTGTAGTCGGTCGATATCACTTCACGAACAGCTGCGGCCTGATCGTCTGTCCAGTCTTTAACTTTGATGTCCTTGTCCACGCCAGCCTTTCCAAGAATCGTGTTGGCTGCGCTTCGGCCAATACCGAAGATGTAGGTCAAGGCAATTTCACCTCTCTTGTTTTGCGGCAAATCTACGCCGACAATTCTTACTGCCATGTTTTTTTGGTAAAAATTATGTGTGTAGGCTCTGATCTAAATTAATCAGCCCTGACGTTGTTTTAGTTTGGGGTTCTTTTTGTTGATAACGTACAGTCTGCCTTTGCGACGAACGATCTTACTGTCGGCCGTACGTTTTTTGATTGATGCTCTTACTTTCATATCTAATGTCTGTTTTTATTTGTAGCGGAATGCTATTCTACCTTTTGACAGGTCGTAAGGTGACATTTCAACCTTCACCTTGTCGCCGGGAAGAATCTTGATATAATGCATACGCATCTTGCCCGATATATGGGCTGTGATTTCATGTCCGTTTTCGAGCTCAACTTTAAACATCGCATTCGACAATGCCTCAAGTATCACTCCGTCTTGCTCTATTGCAGCTTGCTTTGCCATTCCTTTTCAGGTTTACAGTTTATTATTCTGTTTCCTCTACTACTTCTTTGAATATTTTTCTGCTATCAGATTGCCCTTGAACCAAGCACTTCTTCTATATATTTAAAAGACGTGAGAATCTCAGGCTTAGCACCTCGAATAGCAATCGTGTGTTCATAATGAGCCGAAGGCTTTCTGTCGCGAGTTCTACACGTCCAGCCGTCGTGCTCAATTACGATATTTTTACTCCCCATATTTATCATGGGTTCCACACATATACACATACCATTCTTCAGTACCGATCCAATTCCCCGACGCCCATAGTTGGGCACTTCCGGGTTCTCATGCATGCTCCGGCCGATGCCATGGCCACACATCTCTCGAACAACACTGTATCCGTGACGTTCGCAGAATGTCTGAACCGCATTCGATATGTCGCCTATCCTTCTTCCTTCTTGCGCAGCTTCAATTCCTTTATAAAGAGACTCCTTTGTAGTAAGCAAAAGTTCCTTTACAGCCGGATCAATTTCGCCTACAGGAAAAGTGTAGCAACTATCGCCGTTATATCCATCAAGTTCGACAACCAGATCTGTACCTACGATGTCTCCTTCTTGGAGTGTATATCCGGAAGGAAAGCCGTGTACAACTACCTCATTGACTTCAATACAGAGAGTCCCGGGAAAACCGTGATAGCCTAAACAGGCTGGACGGCCACCATTGTCTAGAATAAATTCCCGCGCAATGGTATCGAGCTTGCGAGTAGTTACCCCGGGGTTAACCCAGCGAGCAACTTCTCCCAAGGTGCGCGATGTCAGCTCAGCGGCAGCACGCATCTTCTCGAGTTCCTCCTCTGTCTTGATGTATATCATGATCTTGTATCGAAGTAGTTTCGAAAAAATCTGTTTAGAATGGAGAGCTACCGGTAGTACGTCCTTTGATACGTCCTTCCTTCATCAAGCCATCATACTTACGCATGAGAAGATGACCTTCAATGATTCGGAGTGTATCAAGAATAACACCGACGAGAATCAGAAGCGATGTTCCACCGAAGAACGATGCAAAACTGCGATTCAAACCGCAAATATGTGCAATGGCCGGAAGAATAGCTACAATACCCAGGAAAATAGATCCAGGCAAGGTGATTCTCGACATGATTGAGTCCAAATAATCTACAGTGGGTTTACCCGGTTTGATTCCAGGAATAAAACCATTGTTGCGTTTCATATCCTCAGCCATCTGAGCAGGACGAACAGTAATCGCAGTGTAGAAATATGTGAAAGCTACAATCATCAGGAAGTAAATGAAATTGTACCAAAAGCCATACATATCAGTCAAAGCCCCGAAAAATCCGGTCTGCGTGGTGCTGAAGCCAACCAGTGTGATAGGGATAAACATGATGGCCTGAGCAAAAATGATAGGCATTACACCGGCGGCATTCACTTTCAAAGGAATGTACTGACGAGCACCACCATATTGCTTATTGCCCACAATCTTTTTGGCATATTGTACAGGCACCTTACGAGTTCCCTGTACTAAAAGAACCGCTCCGGCTATGACAGCCAAAAGAATAACAATTTCAAGTAAGAAAATCACAAGTCCGCCACCGGCTGAATTCATCAGACGTCCGGTGAACTCTTGAATAAATGCTTCGGGTAAACGAGCGATAATACCGATAAGGATGATGAATGAAATACCATTTCCAACTCCTTTTTGGTCAATACGCTCACCTAACCACATGATAAACATCGATCCGGCCGCCAAAACTATTGTCATAAACCCAATGGTCACAATGCCAAGTTCAACATGCCCACCGGCTGCCTGAACCTGATACTTGAGATTCATCAGATATGCAGGACCCTGAAGAACCAAAATCGCCACTGTCAGATAACGAGTATACTGGTTCATTTTCATCCGCCCGCTTTCTCCGTCACGTTGCATCTTCTGGAAGGAAGGAAGCACCATACCGAGAAGCTGGATCACAATGGAGGCAGTGATATAGGGCATGATTCCCAGCGCAAATATTGAAGCCTGAGAAAAGGCGCCACCGGAGAACATGTCCAACAGCTGCATCAAACCATCGGATGTAAAGTTCTTCAGTGCCATGAGTTCATCCGGATTAATACCGGGAAGCACTACATAGCATCCGAAGCGATAGATTATCACAAGCAAAAGTGTGATGCCAATTCGCTTGCGAAGGTCTTCTACGCTCCAGATATTTTTTATGTTTTGTGTAAATCCCATTGTGTTTATTATTTTTTTATGACTGTCCCGCCGGCGGCAGTGATGGCTTCCTCAGCTTTCTTGGAGAAGGCAGATGCCTCCACTTCAAGAGCACGGGTTAGAGAACCGTTACCAAGGATTTTCACAAGCGCTTTTTTGGAGACAAGTCCGGCTGCACGAAGGTCGTCAACAGTGATCTTAGTAAGATTTCGAGCTGCTGCCAATGCCTCCAGTGCATCAAGGTTGAGAGCCTTGTATTCTACACGGTTAATGTTCTGAAACCCGAACTTGGGCAGACGACGTTGCAAGGGCATCTGACCGCCTTCGAAGCCTACTTTGTGTTTGTAGCCGGAACGTGATTTGGCGCCTTTATGACCGCGAGTTGATGTACCTCCGTAGCCGGAACCCGGACCACGACCGATACGTTTACTTTTTTTGTTGCTGCCGACTGCCGGCTGCATATTGTGTAATTCCATTGCTTTTTGCTGTTTTTAGTAGTTGAGTGTTTCCGATTTTCTTTTCATTTGAATGATAAAGAATCGGAGATTCAGTTCACTTCAGTCACCTCTACAAGATGGTGAACAGCTTTAATCATGCCGCGAATCGAAGCATTGTCTTCATGAACCACTGTATGATTCATTTTTCTGAGGCCGAGGGCATCAAGCGTGCGTTTCTGAACGGCTGGGCAGTTGATGCGGCTTTTAATTTGTTTGATTGCAAGTTTTGCCATTTCTTATTGTCTCTTATTTGCCGTTAAACACTTTCTCTACTGAGATACCGCGATTCTGAGCCACCATAGCTGGACTACGCATTTCATTCAGAGCTGCTATAGTCGCTTTTACCAGGTTGTGAGGATTAGATGAGCCTTTTGATTTTGCCAGCACATCAGTGATACCTGCACTTTCAAGCACAGCACGCATTGCACCACCTGCCTTTACACCTGTACCTTCAGAAGCCGGCTTGAGAAGAATACGCGAACCACCAAACTTAGCACTCTGCTCGTGAGGTATGGTTCCTTTATGAACAGGCACACGAATGAGGTTCTTCTTTGCGCTTTCCACGCCCTTGGCAATCGCTGCCTGAACCTCATTGGCTTTTCCCAGACCCCAGCCTATGACGCCGTCTTCGTTACCAACAACCACAATGGCCGCAAAGCTAAATGCACGTCCACCTTTTGTTACCTTTGTAACACGGTTGATGGCTACCAGACGGTCTTTTAATTCAAGATCATTAGTCGATTTTACTCTGTTATTTCTTGTTGCCATGACTCTTATTAAAATTTAAGACCGGCCTTGCGAGCTGCATCGGCCAATGATTTTACTCTGCCGTGGAAAAGGTAACCATTACGGTCAAATACCACTTCGGTAATTCCTTTCTCGATTGCTCTCTTTGCAATCTCTTCTCCAACTTTAGCACTCTGCTCTGTCTTATTCGCAGCTTCTATCCCCTTGGAGCTGGCTGCGCATAGAGTATTGCCTGCGAGATCGTCAATAATTTGTACGTATATGCCCTTATTGGAGCGAAAAACACTCATACGCGGACGCTCCGGAGTTCCCGAAATTTTACCGCGGATGCGAGTTTTGATTTTATTTCTTCTTGCTATCTTAGATACCATGTTATTGCTTCTATTTTAATTATTTAGCATTAGCCGACTTACCCGATTTACGACGGATAACCTCGCCGACAAACTTGATGCCTTTCCCCTTGTAAGGCTCAGGCTTACGCAGAGACCGGATTTTAGCACATACCTGACCAAGCAGTTGTTTGTCACTGCTTTCCAGGATGATCAGAGGATTTTTATTACGCTCTGATTTTGCTTCCACTTTTATCTCCTTGGGCAGTTTGATATAGATAGCGTGGGAGTAGCCCAACGCAAGCTCCAAAACCTGACCTGTTGCGGTCGCGCGATAACCCACACCTACAAGCTCCATTTCCTTCTTGAAGCCTTCGGATACTCCGACAACCATATTATGAATGAGCGCACGATACAAACCGTGGAGCGCACGATGCTCTCTCTCATCGTCCGGACGAATCACTTCCAGATGGCCATCAGCCATCTTTACTTCGATGTCGGGGTTAATTTCTTGTGAAAGTTCTCCTTTGGGCCCTTTCACTGTAACTACATTGTCTTTAACCTGTACGGTCACGCCGGCAGGTATCTCTATGGGTGCTTTACCAATTCTTGACATAAAAAATACCTCCTGAAATTAATAAACGTAACACAATACTTCGCCGCCAATCTTCATTTCTTTGGCTTGCTTATTCGTCATCACACCTTTCGAGGTGGAAAGGATTGCTATGCCAAGTCCATTGAGAACCCGAGGCATATCCTTATATCCCGTGTATTGACGAAGACCCGGACGAGAAACGCGATGAAGATTTTTGATAGCATTCACGCGGTCGATGGGGTCATACTTCAGGGCAATTTTAATAACTCCCTGCGGAGTCTCACCTTCCACAAACTTGTAGTTGAGGATGTAACCCTGTTCAAACAGAATTTTGGTGATCTCCTTTTTCATTTTCGACGCCGGAACTTCCACCACACGGTGCCCCGCACGGATGGCGTTCCTCAATCTGGTCAAATAGTCTGCTATTGGATCAGTCATTGTTTTGATGTTTAAATTGATTCAGAGATTCTGAACAATATTTAATACTCACGATATGTCTATTTTGTATCAATTGGCCAACAGACTCAGAATTGTTCCGACAGCGGAGCGAAACTTTTTAATCCATACTTATACCCCTAAGATACACTATTTTAGTATATAGATTCCTCCTCCGTAGCCAAAAATACGTGCAAAGTTACTAAATATTCTCGCTTTTACTCCACTATACTAATACCTAATATACATTTTTAAGAATATTTAACATCTAATTTCCTCACCCTTTCATTTTATCATTGAAAATTCCTCCTAAAATCTCATCCAATTCTCCAACATCTTCCAATGTATTGGACCAGTCCGCCACCAAACGAACCAAAGTTGAATCCTCACCAATTTTACCAATAACCGACATCCCGACCTTCCCTCTTAAATCGTCTAATATGTCATTTGGCAAGACGAAAAACTGTTGATTTGTGGGAGAATCGGATAAAGCCTTTAATCCATATTTACTCATTACTGCTTTCACACCCTCAGCAACCCTAATTCCTTGCAGACCTATTCGACGATACAGATCACTTTCAAAAAGAGCATTGAACTGCAATCCCAACAGCCAGCCCTTGGCCAAAAGCCCCCCACGACGCTTGACCAATGAAAAAAAATGGGGTAACATTTTCGGATCAGATACCACTACAGCTTCACCAAACATCATTCCCGCTTTTGTCCCTCCTATATAAAACACATCGGTCAACCGCGCTACATCCTCTAAACTCACATCATTAGCAGGAGACTGTAAAGCATAGAGAAGCCGTGCTCCATCAAGATACAAAAGCAACCCCTGCTCCTTACAAAACTCGCTGAGTGAAGTCAGCTCCTCCAAAGTATATAATGAGCCCGTTTCAGTCGGCTGAGAAATATACACCATTCCTGGTGCAACACAATGCTCATGAGTTTCATCTGCATAAAACTCCTCCATATAGTGTCGTAACTCCTCAACATTTATCCGGCCATCTTCTCCACACAAAGTAATCACCTTATGGCCGCAAGCCTCAATTGCGCCTGCTTCATGAACCGCAATATGTCCCTCCTTTACACACACCACCCCCTGATGCCCTCTCAAAAGAGCGTCAATGACAATGGCATTAGTCTGAGTGCCACCAACAAGAAAATATACTCTTCCCTCCGGAATATTACAAATATGCAAGATTCTCCTTTCAGCCTCATTACAGATCTCATCGCGGCCATAGCCCGCATAATGAGAATCACCTATCCTACTTAGTGCAATCAAAATTTCCGGATGGCATGAACTCGAATAATCATTTTCAAAGTGAAGCATAAATCCTCTCGTTTCAATCATATAAGCAGAGAAGGTGCCTCAAAATTAAAAATTTGAAGCACCCTCTTAAACATAAGTCTATTCCTTGGCCCGATATTCTTCAGTCAACGAAAGAAATCGGATAAAACAATCAAAACAATTTGGCTGATTACCAACTTGCCTTCTTCACACCGGGGAT
>CAZNMC010000078.1:0-6761 GCA_964574285.1 uncultured Sangeribacter sp.
AGCGCCCAAGACTTCCTTAAAGTGGGCGACGAAGTAGAAGCTGTCGTTCTTACACTGGATCGGGAAGAACGCAAGATGAGCCTCGGTATCAAACAACTCAAAAACGATCCCTGGGAAAATATCGAAGAAAAATATTCCATCGGCAGTCGCCACACAGCTCGTGTGCGCAACTTCACCAACTTCGGTGTATTCGTTGAAATCGAAGAGGGCGTAGATGGTCTCATCCACATATCGGATCTCTCCTGGACGAAGAAAATCAAACATCCGAGCGAATTTACCAAGGTAGGCAATGAAATCGAAGTTCAAGTGCTTGAAATCGATAAAGCTAACCGTCGTCTCAGCCTTGGCCACAAGCAACTTGAGGAAAATCCATGGGAAGTGTTTGAAACCATCTTTACAGTTGGTTCCATCCATGAAGGCACAGTAATCGAAGTTATGGATCGCGGTGCAGTGATTGCTCTCGAGCATGGAGTAGAAGGCTTCGCCACTCCTAAACATCTTGTGAAAGAAGATGGATCGCAGGCTCAACTCAACGATAAGCTCAACTTCAAGGTTATTGAGTTCAATAAAGACAGCAAACGCATCATTCTGAGCCACAGCCGCATTGCGGAAGATGCCAATAAGGCTGAAGCTCGCGCTGCAAAAGCAGCAAAACGCGCTCCGCGTCGTGAAAACACAGAAGAAGCGGCAGCCAACCCGCAGATTGAGAAAACCACTCTCGGCGACCTGGATGCTCTTCAGGCACTCAAAGAACAGATGCGTAAAGAGGAAAACAACGATTAATTCTAATTGCTCACGCGGAAATCGGACATTTATCTAATTTCCAAGTATCAATTTAGCAAATTCAAATTTTGAAAGGCGATGTAGCGAGAAATTGTTACATCGCCTTTTCTTTCTATACGAAGTAATTGTATTTAGGGAATAATGATGAATCGCGTTAATCTTAGCCAGAATAATTTCGAAATCTTATCGAACAGTGAGATTCCAACTCTTTCCAACACAAGGAGATAAAATGTCGGACTGCGAATAGTTGATTTGGGGTTGGGATGAATCGAAGTGTGGCACAACGGTCATCCCTGACAGTCGTGCCACATATAGGTTGTTAGAAAATGAAAGCCTTAGTGGGAATTGATTTTATTGTAAGAAATCAATTATAAGATTTTGAAAGAGACTGTCTCAAGAAAGCTAAGAGTGTAGCGACTTGAAATCAGCGATAATCTTTCAAAATTTCACGTAAACGTTTACGTGTAAAGAAAATTCGACTTTTGACAGTGCCCAGGGGCATATCAAGCATTTCGGAAATTTCTTCGTATTTATAACCGGCCACATGCATGGAGAACGGTTTACGATAATCTTCCGGAAATTGATTTATGATAGATGAAATTTCTCCAATAGCGAATGCACCGTCGGGAGTATCCAAACCGGAATCCTGGGAAAGATTGAGGTGATAAAGATCTTCCGAGGTATCGACCATAGTATTTCCGCGGGCTGACTTCCGATAGTTATTGATGAAGATGTTGCGCATAATCGTCATCATCCAGCCTTTGAAATTGGTATTTTCGACAAACTTATCCTCATTTTTCAGAGCCTTAAGAGTGGCATCTTGCACAAGGTCGTGGGCTTCGTCCCGGTTAAGAGTAAGCTTTAGAGCAAACGAAAAAAGATTGCTTTGCATACCCAGCAGAGAACTTTTGAAGGATTTATTGGAGCTCATCGAATTAGTCTTTAGTTTTGAATGGACAAAGGTAATACTTTTTATTGAAGCTACAAATTTTTTTAGGGCTAATTTTCCGAAAATTTAAATATAATTTATTTATTCCTGATTATCAAAGCCATAACCATTCACTTTTTTATCTATAATTTTACAACATGAACCTTCGGGAGAAATAGGATGTTTATTTTACAGGATTTTTTGGAAATTAAATCTGATATCAGTAATTTTGCATCAGTCAAGACGGTCGTCGGTGGTTCGGCGTCCGATGTCGGTATTTTTTGGACAGGCTATCTAAAAATGACACCCTATCTAAAAATAAGGATCGGAAAGAGATTCTATTTTTCATTTTCGTCTCAATACCGTTTCTGACTCTTAATATAATTAAACAATCTCAATACAGCAATGAAGACTCCCGCTACGCTTCTGGCCGAGAAGCTCCTCCAAATCAGCGCTATTAAACTTCAGCCGGAAAACCCTTTTGTCTGGGCTTCAGGTTGGAATTCCCCAATTTATACGGACAATCGCAAAACCCTTTCCTATCCCGACATACGCAATTTCATCAAGGTTGAGCTTTCCCGCCTTATTTTGGAAAATTTTCCGGAAACGGATGCCATCGCCGGCGTAGCAACCGGAGCGATTGCGATGGGAGCGCTTGTAGCCGATACTCTTGATCTTCCATACGTCTATGTTCGGTCCACACCCAAAGATCATGGTTTGGAAAATCTCATCGAGGGGAACCTCAAACCTCGCCAGAAAGTTGTGGTGATTGAAGATTTAGTGTCGACCGGGGGGAGTTCGCTCAAAGCAGTGGAGGCCATACGCAATGCGGGCTGCGAAGTAGTCGGGATGCTTGCCATCTTCAACTATGAGTTCCCGATTTCCACCAAGCGGTTCCGGGAAGCAAATGTAAATCTTATTTCTCTATCAAACTACAGTACGATGCTCGAAGCGGCATTAGCGACCAATTATATCGCCCCTGAATACGTTAAAACTCTCCAAGAATGGCGTGAAGATCCGGCAGCCTGGATGCCATCGCGCAATCGCGAATAGTTCGTTCTCTATTTTTTCATTTTTAATTATCCAAAGCCCTCAAAACACAAATGGCAACATATAAAAGCGAAAAAAAACGAATTTTCGCATCCAACGAAAAGGTCTATACCAAACTCTCCGACCTGGAGAGCTTGCGGTCGGTAATCGATAATATTCCGGAAGAAAAAATTCCGGCTGACAAACGAGATATGCTCAAACAGATAAACATCACTCCGGACAGCATCTCCATCCCGGCCCCGGTTGGAGAAATCAAGCTCCAAGTCAGCCACAAGGAACCATTTTCCAGGATTGAGCTCACGGGAATCGGCGCACCGGTACCCCTAAACTTAGGAGTAAAAATTGAAGAGATATCTTCGGATGAATGTGAAATCCAAGTGGAATTTGACATCGACATCCCAATGATGCTCAAACCTATGGTAGGAGGTACGCTCCAAAAAATGGTTGATGAGTTTGCCGGGGTAATGACGGCCATCAAATACTGAGGTGAGGTTTAGTGCGGTAAAACATCTGACACTGCTGACGGCAGTCGGACTGCTCTCGGCCAGCTGTTCTCAACTCGACGACGACAGAATACCTTCCATGCCCGTTTATATTAATTTGGGAGATACGGGATTATGGAATGTCTATGGAGTGAGCGGGGTTGGAGACTGGACCCGTTTTATCAAGGATCTTTCCGAGCCGGCCAATTTCAGTTACACCTCAAATCAAAACACTTACACGGGGTTTGGCGGAGTCCTTCTTATCGGAGGGTTAAATCCCTTCGATCCTACTATTGACGAACCGTTAGCCTATGATCTTGCGTGTCCGGTAGAATGTCGGCGCAACGTCCGAGTCTATATCGACCCGAATAATCTTGAAGCTGTTTGTCCGGAATGTGGCTCCCGCTATAATGTCCTGACAGCGGGGGGCGCATCACTTTCGGGGCCGGCCTATACCAATAATCCTCGCTACGGGCTGACGCGCTATGAATGTCTGGCGGCTCAAAATGGAGGGTATCTGATCCGCGATTGATTTTTGGAGATGGAGCAGCTATTTTACATGCTTTGGCGTGGTCTGGCGATTGGAATACTGGTCTCGGCTCCCATGGGTCCGGTAGGTATGCTATGTATCCAACGCACTCTTAACAAAGGTCGTCGAGCCGGACTGTTCACGGGTTTGGGAGCCGCTCTCTCCGATTTATTCTATTGCCTACTTACCGGCTTCGGCCTTTCCTTTATCGAGGAATTTCTGGAACGCAACCACGACATTATCCAGCTTGTGGGGAGCGCTGTCTTGATTGGGTTCGGTATTTATATTTTCCGTCAAAATCCTTCAAAACGTCTCTCTAAAGCACCCGACAGCGCCACCGATTTCAAAAAAGACTTTATAAGCGGTTTTCTTTTTACCTTCTCCAATCCCTTGATACTCTTCTTAATCATTGGATTGTTTGCCCGCTTCAATTTTTTGATGCCGGAAATTCAATTCTATCATTATTTTGTCGGGTTTCTATTTATTTTAGCGGGGGCCATCGGATGGTGGTATTTAGTTACTTTTTTCGTCAACAAGGTTCGGGCTCACTTTAATTTGCGTTCGATGTGGCTCATTAATCGAATCATAGGACTCATCATCCTTGGCTTCGCTCTTGTGGGAATCGTGAGCAGTATCCTCAATCTCTACTCCCACGCATGATTAGGACTTCCAGCTCGTTTTCCTTTCAACTTATTTTATGGGGTCTTGTATTCCTTTCGGCAGCTGATTTCTCAGCTCGGGCTGAACGCCCGCTTGCTCAAAGAGTTCCTGTATCGGAACATCTCAGTCCGCGCCGGGGTTTAGGTAGGCTGACACCGACAGTTTCTGATTCCACACCCATACTTACTCCCCTATCCATGGGCACGCATCCGGGGCTGCTGAGTATTGAAATCACTGATCTGCATAATCTCCCCGGACGGCGCTATGGTAAGTTGATGCACGAAAAACCGGGCTGGGGTGTAGTTCTTCGGTCGACCGACAACAGGGAATATCGAATTCGACTAAAAGCAGACGAAACCGAAAGCAACGGGATTGGCACCACGGCAGGAATTCTCCTGGAATTAGACTCAGCGGGACACATACTCTATCGGAGGTGCGTGCCGGGCATATTGGCAGCCCCCGGAAAACGGGAAAGACTATCACTCCGGCGCAGTGAATCAAAATGGAGTGTTTCTGTGGTTTCCAATCGCATCTATGATATGGGAGAACTCCCCATTCCCTCTGATTTCAGCATTGACAGTCTGGGAGTGTATGCCAACCGGGGAGGTCTCGTCAAAATCGAATCTATCCGAACTAATCCGGAGATTGCACCGGCTGATCTTCAAACGGGGTGGAGCGATCTCATCGCCTTATCCTCTCATCTGGAACGCTCGTCCGATATTTTGGAGGGTTATTGGCAAACTTTTGATTATACTCTCGACACGGACTTACTTCGTCTGGGGGGCAACTATCGACTGGCGATAGTGCGCGACGGGGATAGGTATCTACTCATCTATCTGGATGGAGCGCAAATAGACAAACAAAAATGGAAATCAGGAATGCTGAAAGGAGAACTTCATTCTTCCGGTTTTCCCGGGATTTGGGAAACGAGCTGGATAGATGCTTCCTTCTCTCCGATGACAAAGGGAATAAAAGCCTTCACGACAGACAACGGCACCATACTTACAATTGAATTTCCTTACCAGGAAAGCAGTCTGCGTCTGCGGCGCCTCGAGAAGGTCAACTATTGAATCTTCGCTTTTAAAGTATTTTTTACATTATCGGATGCAACTTTTCATAGGTTTTCTTGTCTGTTTAAGAGAGAATTATTACTTTTGACCCCCGAAATCGAGTTATCGTCGATTTTTGAAATTTAACCTACTGACTATCAGAGCACAACCTACATGACCCGTCGTATCCTCCACACCCTCATTTTAAGTATTGCCCTTTTGGCCGGGGGATCGGTGATCTATGCCGCTCCACGAGGATGGGAGAGTGTGAAGACGGAACGCACAGACGCCAAACAAGTGGCTAAAGACAGCGATGTGGAAATTAAGACAGTCCGCGGTGCCATCATCATCAGTTCAAATCATCCGGTGCAGGTGAAGGTCTTTACTATTTTGGGTCAACTCCTCTCCTCCGAAACCCTACCGGCGGGCACATCTCAGCTACCCATCGGCGCGCACGGCATCTACATGGTGAAGGCGGGCGATCTTACCTGCAAAGTCGCCCTATGAATTTTTGACGCCAAAGGTTGTCACCCACGGAATCTTTTTTTCAAGTCGGAAATTGGGAAATCCCGAGGTTTAATATTACCTTTGCAACAGAAATAAAACCAAACCTAAAATCCAAATCTCATGAAAGAGACCGATATCGATTGGGGCAACCTGACATTCAGCTACATGCCCACTGACTATAATGTCCGTTGCACATATAAAGATGGCAAATGGGGCGAGATCGAAGTCAGCGATTCCGAATACATTCCTCTCCACATCGCGGCTTCCTGTCTTCACTACGGCCAGGAATCCTTCGAGGGCTTGAAAGCCTTCCGGGGCAAAGATGGAAAAGTACGCGTCTTCAGAATGGAAGAAAACGCGAAGCGATTCATTCGCAGTGCGGAAGGAATCAAAATGCAGCCCATGCCCGTGGAACTATTCTGCGAGATGGTTCGCAAAGTGGTGAAGCTCAATGAAAGATTCGTTCCTCCCTACGGAACGGGTGCATCCCTCTATATCCGTCCGTTCGAAATCGGCATATCTCCCCGCGTTGGTGTCAAGCCTGCGGATGAATACATGGTGATCATGCTTGTGACGCCGGTCGGTCCCTACTTCAAAGAGGGTTTCAAACCTACCAAAGTATGTATGTCGCGCGAATACGACCGCGTAGCGCCTAAAGGAACAGGCTCCATCAAAGTCGGCGGCAACTACGCTGCCAGTCTCGTTGCCGGCGAAAAAGCTCATGAACTTGGCTACAGTGTAATGCTCTACATCGACCCCAAAGAAAAGAAATA
>CAZNMC010000079.1:0-6552 GCA_964574285.1 uncultured Sangeribacter sp.
AGTGGGTGGGCTGACGCATCGAAACACCCGTTGCACTTCTTATTGGAAACTTTCTAAGAGGTATAAAAAATTTAATTCTACTTGTCGTTCCCAAGGAAGCAACCTCTCACCTCACTGGAGTGCCTTGATATCATCGTTGACATAAGGAAGAACGGGGCAATCACCGATAGCACCCCAATTTACAAGATCCTCGCGAACGTAGCCTATCTTACCACTATAAAGACGTACCTTATACCACCCATCTTTCTTCCCGAGACACTGGCAATCATCCGGCATGTCTCCGTCAGGCCATCTCAGTGTACCGACCTTGGCACCGCTGGTAGAAGGTGTGCTGCGAACGTTGACTGTCCCAACATTTTTGGGTTCAAGTATGCCTTGGCCGTTCTCAGCGGAGTAGGTCACTATCTTATGTCCCTTAATAGGTACCTCTCCATCATCCTGAGCCAGCACAGTGTAGGTGTTGGCATTGGTCTTGACGTAGTAGCCCTGCACTTCACCTTTGGAATCGACCACCACCTTAGCTGATTGTGCAAAAGCACCGCTAACGCACAGAAATACAAAAAGAAACGAAAGAATCTTTTTCATTATATTGAGTATTGAGTTTGGAAAGATAAGGGAATATTGATAATTCAGTTAAGGTTAATTATCAATATTCCCCTAATCTTTCTGGCATGAAGATTTTTTGATTTAGAAGGCAATCACACGAATACCGAAGAGAAAATTAATTGCCGAGGAGCCATGGTGGAGATAGTCCTTTCCATAGAAATAGTCAGGAGCTGAAACACCGGCAGTACTCTTCTTTCCGAAACCTTTATGGTAGTTGTATTCCGCACCCAGGAATAAAGACAGTCTGTTAGTGAGATTAATTTGGAATCGAGCACCGACATCACCACGGAAACCAATAAAACTTGCCTCATTATCCTCTGACAAATCCAGATTACCATTTGCATCGGCGATAGGAAGATAAACACCATCTTTTACGCTGATCGTTCCTAACTCATTGTCGTCCTTAAGAGACAGGAAGGTTGTGAATGTAGCTCCAACCCTAACATATGGCATTATCTGGAATCTTCCCATAAAGTTGTAGCCTACACCATAACCAAGCCCGATACCGACTCTAAATGGATTAGGACGGACGGCAAATACCTTATTATCCTTGACATTGAGATAGGAAAATTTCACGTCATCTGAATCAAAACAGTTAGGACTCTTGCCAAGGAATTGAGCATCCACGGAGGCAAGGAGGTGTCCGCTGATACCGAATGGTGAAAGCCAGTTCAAGAAGTCATAATCCAAACGCACACCACCATAATTACCATTATCCTCAAGACCATACATTCCTACTATGCTGAAAGCATTATGTCCGCCTGGAGTAAGAACAGCGTAATCTCCACGTTTCTTAGAACCACTTCGTCCGAAAAGAGAATAGAGCTGGATCGTATCTTGTCCGAGTACACGAGTAACGTAAGATGTGCCTATATTCTTTGACTTGAACTCACCATTTTTCTCAACCGTGCGATAGATATAGAATCGTTGAAGCTTTTTATTGTTTGCTGCCTTTGGCATACGTGCGCGGAAAGGATGAGAACTGATCACCGGGCCTCCGATGGCAAGAGCAGGCACATCCTTTGAGAGACGACGGAAAACTGCATAGCCATCTTCAGGGTTACCTGAAGTCTTTGCGCTTTCATATTCTTTGATTATGTCATTTTTAGAAAATTTACCGCTTTTGAGAAACTTCATTGGAATGTAGGGAACCTTCTCTTGTGTACCTAACACATTTATGTAGGCATTGTAAAGCTCCGGGGTGAGATCAATCTTGTAGATTTCCCAAACGTATTTGCCCTTTCCGTCCTCATCCATAAAGAAGACATAATTGTTGTTCAATCGACGAAGAAGGATGTTCTGGACCATCTGTTCTTCGCCAAGGCCGCTGAAAGCAGCCATATCAAGGTCGGCCTGAGTGATACTTTTCCGCACCTCACTTTTCATTTTCTCATAGGTAGTCGGAGTCGCAATGTAGTTTGCAAGGATATTGGCACCCGTGTTGTTCTTGTTTAGCCAGGCCTCACGAGAAGCAACTGTGTTGCCGGCTTTATCAAGATTGTTGTTGATCGGGAGAGTTAAAATCTCCACATACTCATTGGCACTGAATTCAGGAAGAATCAGACCTCCGATGCCAGGCTGGGCATACTCAGTGCTGAACGTTTGGGCAGACATTGAAAACCCTGAGAGGGCAATCGCGATGCCAGCTAAGAAAGATTTAATCTTCATTATTTTAAATTGTTGATGAATTTTCAATACCAGGAACGAACGTGATATACAACCTTGGGACGAGAGGCTGCATAGGCTTTGGCCACCGAGACAACAGCCGATATTTCAGCTGACCTCTCAGCATGTCGATTTTTCTCTTGATTCAACCGAAGCTGATGCTCACGTGTCTCACGAAGTGCAAACTTAGAGTCCATGCTCTTTAAAAGTTTGTTCATTTCCGTCTTTTGCGCCGATGTCGGGTTATTGACACCGCTAAGAGCTTCAATTGCCGCGGCTGCACCACTTTCCGTAGGGTCTGCATTCCAAGCTTGTTGAGCCGCCCGTATAGCATTATCATTCTGCGTGTTAGTATACTTCAGCCCATATTCTCCCGCAAGTTTCTGTGCTTCAGCATAATGAGAACATGTAGATGGAATAGCAAGAAGGGTAGTTATTGCCTGATCATACTCATGACTCTGTGCCAAAGATTTTGCAGCGTTGATAATAGCTGGGCCTTGCGTCTCGTAATAGCTAAGGATTCGTGCCTTTCCTGCATTTACAAAATCCTGTAATTCGCGACTGCGGACTGGAGTTTTGCGAAGAGCCGCAATTCGAGCCCTCTCCTCATTTTCACCGACACCTTTGACCGTGAATGAAGTAGAAGAGAAAAGAGTTCCATTCATACCATCGCCAATAAGAAGATCGACATCAAGCTCCACCACCGCTTTAGAGTCAATACCCACAACCTCACTGCGGGCATCGCGGATAGAGGGGACCACGATGAAGCGATTATCGAATCCCGTACCACCACACCCATAGGCGGTCATTAATCGATTCATCATTGTGGTCACTGCCTCGGCCTCTTTGTTTGTAAGGTTAGCCTCCGGAGGAACATATGCCGCTATCGTGATGTTATCGGCAATGTCTGCGTAAATATTAGAACTTACAATGCTTGATATCAGCAATAGGAAAGCTCTTGTTACACACTTTATATTCATACACCAAAGTTTTTGAGAGAATGAAATTTATTGTCCACCAAGAACGCAGTAAACGGTTCCAATTCCTTTGGGTGAGGTTGATACAGAAACACCAAACGGCTGAAGGAATTTGCGTAAATCACTTGCAAAGTCAGCTGCAGATATTCCCTTCTCCGCTCCTCCGAATTTTCCTTTTCCCGTAAGTGGAATGCGGAGTTGCTCAAACTCCAAAAGGTTGGCGCTCTTATTACCAACAGTATAGGAATTGTTGACCGAATGTTCGTTTACCCAATATTCAATCAGCTCTGCAAGTTCTCCAGTGTCTCCATTAAAATCGACATCAGACTCAAAATTAAGGGGACAATTGTCGCCAATCATACAAATCATTTCAACTTCACGCCCATTCTCATGCATATTATCAAAATGATTCTGAATCTTATCGATCATATCATCGGCAAAAGAGTACACGGCATCATAAACGAGGCGTTCAACAGCAGCCGCAGATCGAGCAGACACATCCGATTTCGACATTATTGCTTTGTTGGAGGCAGCATCACAAACCTTGATAATATACTTTACCTGATTGAATGCTCCACGACTCACCGGAGTGATTTCAATTTCAAGATAGATGTCGGCTTTAACCTCCCGGATCAGGGCCTCGATATCATCCTCAACAGGTACGCTTCCATCCTTTCCCTTCAGAACCATTGAACGCGAGTTTCGCTCAGCAATCTTATCAATAGCACCCGACAAATCAGATAAATTATACTCCTTCTCAGCAAATACATTCTGAATGCCAGCTATGACGTCACGCAATAGTTCATTTTCAAGAGCCAATCTCATGTTGGGGGCAAAGCGACCATCCTGAAGTCGACTGCCAAAATTATTTTGAGCACACCATTGTTTGGAAGGGACAACCATGAGTATCGGCTTCTGGGGAACTCCAAAACAGCCGAACCACATTCCAAAAACCATGATGAAAAACAATGCTATTTTTTTCATATAGTGCAAAGATGTAGATTAAACTTCAAGATTAGAATTTCAATTTATTTCCTTTCACCTCGATTCCATTTTGCTCTAAAAATTGAGCTAATGCCTTTACGTTCAAGACATATATGTCCACCACACGTGTTCCAGCTTTGGTCTTGACATTATTTTCACCCGTGGGAAAATCAGTCATGGCACGACGTATGAATTGATTGAAATCGCCCTTCTTAAAAAAATTGTCAAAGAAAATCTTGTTGTCGTCATAAGCCTTTATTCCATCAGGAATAATGGCTTTCATTGCAGGTACATTTTCCTGGCTGATGGGATCTACTGAGCCTGCAATACCTCGAAACATAGCGTCAGCCACGGCACACATGGCAGCCCGATCCATGGCCTTGTCAAAGCTTTTATCAACCGAAACCACTCTGATGATTTTAAATCCCGGATCCTTATGCTTTCTGATCAGTTGAGTTTCAGCTGTGTTATCAATGTTGAATTTGTAGGTCTTTGCTTCCAACGGATTGGCCGTAAGAAACAAAACAACCAATGGAAGAATTAGTAAAAAGAATTTCTTCATATTGACAATATGATGTCGGGCACCTTCAACATATTAAAAGAAAAAAGATACAAAAAAAGCGTGGTGCCGATGCTCGTTGCTCGTTCCCACATTCTGAGGTCTTCGCATTGCCCGGTATTGTTGGAACGAGCAACGCAGAAGCCCACGCGTATATGCTATGACCTCAGATAGCCAGAGACTCCTCGCGGAGTCGTGGCTTCCGGATTGGGTATAACATATCCATGAACATCTACTGTTGCTCCATCCTGACAATACCTTAGAAGTTGCGAAGTTCCAGAACGTCAGAATAAAGCGCTGAGACGCTTTTCTTTATGTCTTGACTGCCGGTCCACAAAATTTAGACTGGCAGGAAAAATTTTTCTTGTATCAGATACCAACATTTTCATATGGTATCAGATATTTTGTATGCATGTAGTCAGAAGATTGGAAACGTTCTTCCAATTACTTCAGAACTTTAATTTTGGGATTCCTGAGATCTTGACATCCATCCGACTTAATTGTGATCTCAACTGCTTCTCCGGGGGCTATATCTTTTCCGGGAACGGACATCTGCTTAGTCACATAGTCAAGACCTCCCTCTTCCTGGGTGCCGACCCAGTCTTCATCTTCTTCTTCGTATGTTATCTCATAGTCTGAACCTTTGATTTCCGACTCACTATTGTTGACTACTTTAACAATTATGTAACCGGTATAAAATGTTGACTCGGGAACGTGTTTAAGATCCTTTTTAATGACCTGAAGAGTGAGAACCTCAGCGATATTTACCGACTCGTCTCCCGATTCTTCGGCTTTGACTGTATCGGTGAGCACCGTATCGGCAATCGAATCTGCCTCGGCTGCTTTCTCTGTCTTTCCGCATGATACCACTCCTACAAGAATAGCGCACATTGCGAAATAGCTAAATTTAAATTTCATATATCACAATAATTCAGAAGTTTATTCTTGATTCCTCTATTTATCTAATCTTGATTCCTCTATTTATCTAAATTGATCAAAGAGATCCGATCAATCAGATAAATAGCAAACAGGGGTAATGAGGGATACGTGATTACTCAATAAGTTTGAGGTGGGCCTCGTAGGTCTTGCCGTCGAGAAGATTCTTATATTCACCGTCTAATTCGTCACCCTCTCTTGACCAGAATTTTCCTACCATCTTCCCGGCCTCATCATAGGCATCAAAAAACAGATTCCACTGTCTGAAATAGCCCTCCAGTCTGTAGCGCTTCCCTGTCTCCCTGAACGTGAGCAAGCCTATTCTTTCGGAACTTTGCTCATCCAGAGCATCGGCGGTATCTACTTCAATCAAGCTGACCTTTTCGCCTCCGATAGTTCCTTCATATTTCGTCACGGAGGCCATTTCTCCGTCTACATATTTTTTTTCATAGTTTTCGTAGTACTCGGCTTGGAATTCCTTGGCTACGGGAGAGGTTTCGGCGACAGCGGCAGCGGAGTCGGCAACCATGGTGGCCACGACTGCGGAAGCGGAGTCAGCTGCGGAGTCGGAAATGTCGGTCTTCTGTGCATTGCCGCAAGAGGCGGCTCCAGCTGTCAGGGTGCACAGGGACACGAGCAGATAAATCAGTTTCATATGCAGTAGTTCTTTTGTTTTTATCTATCCTTAGTAAAATGTATTTTCCAGACTATCGCCAATCGTAGTAGCGAAATTCCTTGAGATTGATTTACGGTTTTCACATTTCACCCGGATACAAAAAAAGCGTGGTGCCGATGCTCGTTGCTCGTTCCCACGTTCTGAGGCCT
>CAZNMC010000080.1:0-6439 GCA_964574285.1 uncultured Sangeribacter sp.
TATTCGTGTAAAACATTTTACAACGGACACAAATTCGCGGCGAATCGTTTACATACCCATTCAAATTCCAATAGGAGCTGAGGAGTCATTCAAAGGTGTGGTTGATTTGGTGACCATGAAGGCTATCTTCTGGCACGATGAGACGATGGGAGCAGAATACTCTATTGAAGAAATCCCTGCTAATCTCCGCGATGAGGCAGAGGAGTGGCGTGACAAAATGCTTGAGACGCTCGCTGAAACAGACGAGGTGCTCATGGAAAAGTATTTTGAAGATCCTTCTTCAATTACGGTTGATGAAATTAAGGCAGCTATCCGTCGGGCGACTATTAAGATGGAAGTTAATCCTATGATTTGTGGATCTTCCTTCAAAAACAAAGGTGTTCAGACGCTTTTGGACGCTGTTTGCGCCTATCTGCCTTCTCCTGAAGATGCTGGTGCTGTCGAAGGCCATGCTGTTGGTGATCCGGATGAAATTCTTACTCGTGAACCCAGTAAAGAAGCTCCCATGGCAGCCCTCGCCTTTAAGATTGCAACGGATCCTTATGTAGGGCGCCTTTGTTTCTTCCGTGTTTATTCGGGTGAGATTCCTGCCGGTTCGTATGTTCTTAACTCACGATCGGGTAAGAAAGAGCGTATTTCACGTCTCTTCCAAATGCACTCCAATAAGCAGAACCCTAAGGAAGTCATTGGCTGTGGCGACATTGGTGCCGGTGTTGGTTTCAAGGATATTCGTACCGGTGACACTCTCTGCGACGAGAACCATCCGATCGTGCTTGAAGCTATGGAATTCCCCGATCCTGTTATCGGTATTGCTGTAGAGCCTAAAACTCAAAAGGATCTTGATAAGCTTGGTGTCGGCCTGCAGAAACTTGCAGAGGAAGACCCCACTTTCCGTGTAGAAACTAATGAGGAGACGGGTCAAACGGTTATTTCCGGCATGGGTGAGCTTCACCTTGACATCATTATTGATCGTCTGCGTCGCGAATTCAAAGTGGAGTGTAATCAAGGTCGTCCTCAGGTTACCTATAAAGAAGCTATTACCAAGCCCGTTGAGCTTCGTGAAGTATTCAAGAAGCAGACCGGTGGTCGCGGTAAATTTGCTGATATTATAGTTCGCATCGAGCCGGCTGACCCCGACTTTGAAGGTTCACTTCAGTTTGTTGATGAGGTGAAGGGTGGTAATGTTCCCAAGGAATATATCCCTGCAGTTCAGAAGGGTTTCCAGACAGCCATGAAGAATGGCGTTCTTGCCGGCTATCCTGTAGAACGTCTGAAAGTAACTCTTATCGACGGTAGTTTCCATCCGGTTGACTCTGACCAGCTCTCATTCGAACTATGTGCCATTCAGGCCTTCAAGAAGGGTTCGGAAAAGGCCGGCCCGGTTCTCATGGAGCCTATCATGAAAATAGAAGTAGTGACACCGGAAGAGTCCATGGGCGACGTTATTGGTGACCTCAACAAGCGACGTGGTCAAGTTGAAGGAATGGAGACAAGTCGTTCAGGTGCTCGCATCGTGAAGGCTAAAGCTCCTCTTGCAGAGATGTTTGGATATGTGACTGCTCTCCGCACCATTACTTCCGGACGTGCTACAAGCACAATGTCGTTCTCTCACTATTCCGAGGTTAGCAATTCTATTGCTAAGAATGTCCTCACAGAATGTCAGGGTCGCGTAGATCTTCTGAAATAAGGGAAGCGCGGGTCAAAGTTGCATTCACTTTTTGAATAAAAGACAACACAAAAATATGAGCCAAAAAATCAGAATCAAACTGAAATCTTACGATCACAATCTCGTCGATAAGTCGGCTGAGAAAATCGTAAAGACAGTGAAGTCTACCGGAGCAGTGGTTAGCGGTCCAATACCTCTGCCTACTCATAAGCGTATCTTCACGGTGAACCGTTCGACTTTTGTCAACAAGAAATCGCGTGAACAATTTCAACTTTGTTCGTTCCAACGCCTGATCGACATCTACAGTTCTACTTCCAAGACTGTTGATGCTTTGATGAAGTTAGAGCTTCCCAGTGGCGTGGATGTTTCTATCAAAGTCTGATTTAATTCACTTTAAACTTCTCCGGGGCTCGCCAGTTGGCTCATTATTGTCCCATGGTGATTGACCCGGAGAAAACTCCCTCCTCCTAAAGAAAAGACCCTATTTTAAATTCAATTAATTATTTCAAAGTAAAGAAATGCCAGGATTATTAGGAAAGAAAATCGGAATGACATCCGTTTTCAGTGCCGACGGAAAAAATATTCCGTGCACTGTTATCGAAGTAGGTCCTTGCGTGGTTACTCAAATCAAGACTATCGAGAACGATGGTTATGAGGCTGTCCAGGTTGGCTTCCAGGAGAAAAAAGAGAAGCACACCACAAAGCCAATGGCCGGACATTTCAAGAAAGCCGGAGTAGCTCCTCAAAGACACTTGGCCGAGTTCAAATCTTTTGAAACCATCCCAGCGCTTGGTGAGACCCTCACGGTTGAGCTCTTCTCGGAAGGAGCTTTCGTGGATGTTGTCGGCACAAGCAAGGGTAAAGGTTTTCAGGGCGTAGTGAAGCGTCATGGTTTCGGCGGAGTTGGTCAGAAAACTCATGGTCAGCACAACCGTCTTCGCGCCCCTGGTTCGATTGGCGCATGTTCGTATCCTGCGAAGGTGTTCAAAGGCCTGCGAATGGCTGGCCAAATGGGCAACGAACGCGTCACTGTTCAAAACCTTCAGGTGATAAAGGTGCTCCCGGAGCATAATTTGTTAATGATTAAGGGTTCCGTCCCCGGTGCCAAAGGTTCAATCGTTTTAGTTGAGAAATAAATGGAAGCTGTAGTTTACAACATCAAAGGTGAAGATACGGGACGCAAGGTCGTCCTCAACGACAAAGTGTTTGGTCTGGACCTGAATGAGGGGAACGCCGCTCACACCGTTTATCTCGACGTAAAGCAATATCTTGGCAACCAGCGTCAGGGTACTCACAAGAGTAAGGAACGCAGTGAAGTCAGTGGTTCGACCCGCAAGCTTGGTCGCCAGAAAGGTGGTGGCGGTGCTCGTCGCGGTGACATCAACTCTCCGCTTCTTCGTGGTGGCGGCACGGTTTTTGGTCCTCGTCCGCGTGATTATCGCACTAAACTCAACAAGAAGATGAAAGGGCTTGCCCGTCGCATTGCTCTTACATCAAAAGCCAATGACGGCAAAATCATCGTAGTGGAGAATTTTGCATTCGATGCTCCTAAGACTAAGAGCTACATGGAGATCGCAAAAGCATTTAAGCTGGACGATAAGAAAGTGCTCCTCGTCATGAATGGAGTGGATCGCAACGTACTCCTTTCGGTACGCAACGTTCCCAACGCTCTGATGATGCAGGCTATCGACCTCAATACCTACGCTTTGCTAAACAATGACGCAATTTTGGTCACAGAAGACAGCGTGGCAGTCATTAACGAATTCTAAAACGAGGAACCGACATGGATATCCAAATTAAACCTATTATCACTGAAAAGGCTAATGCCTCCAGCGAGAAGCAGAACTGCTACACGTTTGCTGTGTCGCCTGATGCCAACAAGTTTCAGATCAAGGACATCGTCGAAAAGCTCTATAATGTACGCGTCGACCGTGTCAATATCGCAAACTATGCCGGCAAACGTAAACAACGTTACACTAAGGGCGGCCTTATCCGCGGTCGTAGACCCGCTTTCAAAAAGGCATACGTTACTGTAGCGGAAGGACAGAAAATCGACTACTATAGCAATATTTAACGATAATGGCAGTAAAGAAATTCAAGCCCACAACTCCGGGCCAAAGACACAAGATTATTGGTGTATTCAAACGCGAGGAAGCCGTTGTCAAAGACGGTAAAACGATCGTTCGCAAGTCAACTGCTAACGCACCAGAAAAGTCTCTTACTGTAGGAAAGCGTTCGACAGGCGGACGCAACACCTCGGGCCAGCTTTCAACACGCTATCGTGGTGGCGGCCACAAGAGAAAATTGCGTCTCATCGACTTCAAGAGAAACCACGATGACATCCCGGCAACGGTTAAGACTATCGAGTATGATCCTAACCGTTCGGCACGCATCGCACTTCTGTATTATAAGGATGGTGCCAAAGCGTATATGATTGCTCCCAACGGTTTGGAAGTTGGACAGACAGTTATTAGCGGAACAGATGTCGCTCCAGAGGTAGGAAACACGCTTCCCCTTTCAAAAATTCCCGTGGGTACTCTAATCCATTGTATTGAGCTTCGTCCCGGTCAGGGCGCCTCGATGGCGCGTTCGGCAGGCACATTTGCTCAGCTTACTTCGCGAGAAGGCGACTACGCGATTATCAAATTGCCTTCAGGTGAAACTCGCAAAGTACTTCTTACTTGTCGCGCCACAGTAGGTGTTGTAGGTAACTCTGACCATGCTTTGGAACAGAGCGGTAAAGCCGGTCGCTCTCGCTGGCTTGGCCGTCGTCCTCACAACCGTGGTGTTGTTATGAACCCGGTGGATCACCCGATGGGTGGTGGTGAAGGTCGCCAGTCCGGTGGACATCCTCGTTCTCGTACGGGCCTTTATGCTAAGGGTCTGAAGACACGCTCACCTAAGAAGCACTCGAACAAGTACATCATTGAGAGAAGGAAAAAGTAAATTTGAATAATCTAAGAACACAGATATGAGTCGCTCACTCAAAAAAGGACCGTTTATCAGCGTAAAGCTCGAAAAGAAGGTGGCCGCCATGGATGAGTCCGGCAAAAAATCCGTCATCAAGACCTGGAGCCGTGCATCTATGATTTCTCCTGATTTCGTCGGACACACGTTTGCTGTACACAACGGTAATAAGTTCATCCCCGTCTATGTGACCGAAAATATGGTAGGACACAAGCTCGGAGAGTTCGCTCCCACTCGCACATTCCGCGGCCATGCCGGTAATAAGAAGAAATAATATTTCTCCGGTGTATTAACCGCATTCTAAACAGAACAAAAAAAGGAACACAATACAATGGGTTTAAGAAAAAGACAATCAGCTGACGCTATAAAGGAAGCCCGCAAGAGCGAATACTTTGCGAAGCTGCGTAATGTCCCCTCTTCGCCTCGGAAGATGCGTTTGGTGGTGGATATGATTCGTGGTCAGGAAGCATTCAAGGCTCTGGGAATCCTTAAGTTCTCCAATAAGGAAGCTTCCCGCAGAGTTGAGAAGCTCCTTCGCTCCGCTATAGCTAACTGGGAGCAAAAAAACGACCGCAAGGCCGAAGCCGGCGAGCTCTATGTTAAGACAGTATTCGTAGACTGTGCACCGATGCTCAAGCGCCTTCGTCCCGCGCCTCAAGGTCGTGGGTATCGCATACGCAAGCGCTCTAACCACGTGACCTTATTTGTAGATAGTATCAATAAAGAAGATAACGCTTAACTGTAGCAAGATGGGACAGAAAGTAAATCCGATAAGTAATCGCCTCGGTGTTATCCGTGGCTGGGATTCAAATTGGTATGGCGGTAAAAAGTATGGAGAGACTCTTTTAGAGGACTCAAAAATCCGCAAATACCTCCGCACACGTCTTGCCAAGGCCAGCGTATCGCGTATCATTATTGAGCGTACACTTAAAATGGTCACTGTGACTATTTGCACTTCCCGTCCGGGAGTTATCATCGGTAAGGGTGGTCAGGAAGTTGACGCTCTGAAAGAGGAGCTCAAGAAACTCACAGATAAGGACGTCCAGATCAACATTTATGAGATCAAGCGTCCTGAACTCGATGCTGAGATTGTGGCTTCGAACCTTGCCCGTCAGATTGAAGGCAAGATGGCCTACCGTCGTGCCATTAAGATGGCAATTGCATCGACTATGCGCATGGGAGCAGAGGGAATCAAGATCCAGATCAGCGGACGTCTGAATGGTGCTGAAATTGCCCGTTCGGAGATGTTTAAAGAAGGACGTACTCCCCTCCATACACTTCGTGCGGACATTGACTATGCACTTGTTGAAGCTCTCACCAAAGTTGGAATCTTAGGTATCAAAGTATGGATTTGTCGTGGTGAAGTTTACGGCAAAAAGGAACTTACTCCTTCCTATGCAATTGGTACAAAAGAGCCCGGTGGACGTCGTGAACGTGAGCGTAAGGGTGGCTTCCGCGGCAAGCGCAACAATAATCGTTGATTTGCCAGCGAACAGAGAGAAACTACAATCAATTCAGCAACCATTCGACATTAAGATAAAATGTTACAACCGAAAAGAACCAAATTCCGTCGCTCTCAAAAGGGCCGCATGAAAGGTGAGGCTCAGCGTGGCAATCAACTTGCTTTCGGCTCCTTTGGCATCAAGACGTTGGAATCGAAATGGATCACCGGTCGCCAGATCGAAGCTGCCCGTATCGCTGTGACTCGTTACATGCAGCGTCAAGGCCAGATTTGGATCCGCATTTTCCCCGACAAGCCCATCACCAAGAAGCCTGCAGAGGTACGTATGGGTAAAGGTAAAGGTA
>CAZNMC010000081.1:0-6137 GCA_964574285.1 uncultured Sangeribacter sp.
GTGGCGCATGCCGCTTAGCCTATATTGTTATTTTTAACGGACTATTGTTATAAAGGTATTCTCCAAATTCCTGCCGAGGTTAGCTATGAAGGGACAACATACGCGGTTACTGCTATTGGCGAAGGGGCTTTCGAAGGCCGTGTGGATCTTGAGGAGGTAAAAATGACCGACTCCATCCTGACATTGGGAAAACACGCATTTGCATATTCCGGAATCGAAGTTGTTGGAATTTCGCAAGGTGTGCGACACATTCCGGAGTCTTGTTTTGAAGGTTGTGCTTCACTTGTATCCGTAATGCTTCCCGATTCACTCAAGACTATCGGTGTGAAGGCATTCTTTGATTCTCAGAGGATACGCTATATTTTCAGCTATAACTTCGGAACAGACCTTGTCCCTCCGACTTTTGCCACCTTCGCCGGCGATCCGACCGATTACGGTCAAGCTTTCTCTCCGGATATTTGGCCCGATTGCATGCTGGTCATCCCCGCCAACATGTTCATGAACTACAAAAGTCAGAAGGGATGGAAAAACTTCCGCAGCTGGGGATATTGGCATGATTACGATGTGATGCCTCAGACACTTCAACTTTCCGCTTCATCGTTGACTGGTCGCGAGGGTGCAACCGTTCGCTTTAACCCCACTGTGAACCCTTCAAACGCAACCGTCCTGAAATATATTATTACCGGAGCTAATCCCGACTATGTGAATGTTACTCAAGTGACTGATGAAAATCAAAATCCCGCTTTTGATGTCACTCTTCTTCGCGAGGGTAAGACGATGCTTTCCGTATACTGTAATACCCTCAAGGAGACATGTAATATTATATGCGATAATGGCTTCATTGGTGTGGAGTCTATTACAGACAGCAATGAGGATATGACCACCCTGATCTACTTTAATATGCAGGGGCTTCGGATTACTGCTCCCAACGAAGGGGAAGCAGTGATTGTCTGTCGGGGTCGTAAGGTGACCAAGGAAATCTATCGCCGCTGATTTTTGATTTGAGATAATAAAGCAGAGGGTCGAAACCGGGATGTCCCGGAGTCGACCTTCTGAAATTTTATATCCTTGTAGGGCTGACATAAGCCCCCGGTGGATAGAAGTCTATATAAGTGTTTGGATTACAGGTAAGTGTAGGAGTTTATGGGATATTAGTCAACATGATAGTTGAGGTGTTTCGATGAATCGCGTTTTCTCGAATTGTGGGTCCGAGAGAAGACGGCTTTCAGCAGTTTCCTCGCTGTTCGTTTTCTTTTATGATAAGAGTCAAACGTGTCAGTGGAAGTAAAATCGGGGGTGTAAACTGAATCCGGAGAGACGTAGCAATATGTGATTTCTTTAATTAATGCTGAAGTGAAATCTTGTTCGGTAGCTACCTGATCTATCTGCTCAAGTTCCGGGGCAATGACGGTGATGCCGATTTCAGCACCTCGCCGGCGTATGGCTCCTATCGTTAAGTCGTAGTACTCTTTGAGTGGCGTCAGATCAAAATCGGTCCACTCGCTTTCACCGATCTTTTGAACCGGTCTCAACTGAATAATGTCTGGCAATCCGCCATCGTGCCAAACACTCCAAAACCGGTCTTCAAATAGGTCGAATATATTGAGGGAATTAATTGTGAAATTCACTCTCAATTTAAAATTGGGGAAGTTGCGTTTTGTGTCGGCGATGATTTTTGCCAAATGCTGCAATTCAGAAAAAACAGCACCGGGCATCAGTTCTTCATAGACTTTTTTCGAAGTGCCATGAAGCGAGAGTGTGAGTTCGTCAAGCCCGGCTTCTGCCAGCTCGTGCAAAGAAATTTTTTCTTGAGCAATAAGTTTACCATTGGAAGTAAGAGCAATGTAGGGTACACCCTTGCGCTTGGCTTCGGCCATGATTTCAACTAGACCATTGAATAATGTTGGCTCGGTGGCACACCCGATTTGCAATTTCAACGCCCGTGGGTAGAATGCATGGGCAATTTGTCGGAGCTTATCCGAATCGACACGTTGCCCTTTGATTGCTTTTCGCCCTTCAGGGTCTGACATATAGCACATTTTACATCTGAGATTGCATGCCATGACCGGATCAAAGAAAACTCCGACCATCCGGCGCCCTGTGATCAGGAATCCCCATAATCCGAGCAATTTCAAGCGGTTCGGGATTCGTCCCGAAACAGCCATTTTCAGATATTTGTAAATGTTCATATTCTGGATTGATAACACAAAAGTACAAAAAATTTTTCAATGGTCTTTGATTAAATCTGAATCCGGAACTTGATTTGGTTAATCATGGCCTGACATCATATCGATGTATGTAAGAATCCGCGATATAGCGTTAAATGAGATCATGTCAAAGCTGAACCTTGTATTTTGTATTCTTGTTGAGTAAATATAACATTTAAAAGATTATGGGAAACACAGTTGATTCGAAGAGTGTGTCGCAATTTATAGTTGATACGTTGGCGGATGCCGGAGTTAAAAATATTTATGCGATTACGGGCGACAGTCTCAATGCGCTGACTGATGCTATTTCAAAAGATGGACGAATAAAGTTTATTCATGTGCGCCATGAGGAAACTGCAGCGTTTGCTGCGAGTGCTGAAGCCCAACTCACCGGAAGGCTCGCAGTGTGTGCTGGAAGCAGTGGGCCGGGGCATGTGCATTTAGTCAATGGCTTGTATGATGCCAAACGCTCATTTGCTCCTGTTTTAGGGATTGCTTCCACTTGTCCGTCCGCTATGTTCGGGACTCAATATTTTCAGGAAACGAAACCGGAATTACTATTTGAAAATTGCAGCATATATAATCAGATGGCTGTCAGCCCGGCGCAAGTGCCCCCGATGCTGCAAGCCGGAATCCAGGAGGCCGTGTCTCGGAGCAGTGTGGCTGTCGTTGCTATTCCCGGAGATATAAATAGTGAAGCAGTGCCTGCCGGCGCATGTGCGTCCCCGCTTATAACTCAGCGGCAACCGCTTCCTTCGGAGAATGACATTGAGAAATGCGCATCAATATTGAACGGGGTCTCGAGAGTATCAATTTTTGCCGGATTTGGCGCTTCAAAAGTATCTGAAAAACTTGCAGCTCTGGCGGATAAATTAAAAGCTCCTCTTATCACTACTTATAAGAGTCAGCTTGAGTTGACAAAAGATTCTCCTAATTATGTGGGACATTTGGGTTATCTTGGGATGTGGTCTGCTTTTGATGCCATTGACAGGGCAGAGGTGATTTTAGTTATAGGGACAAATTTCCCTTATCCGCTGTTGCCAACCGGAAAACAAATAATCCAAGTGGATGTACGTTCAGAAAATATCGGTATTCATTGGCATACTAATTTGGGTATCAGAGCTGATGCAGGACTTTTTATTGATGCACTCCTGCCTAAAATCGAAGTGAAAAAGGATGCATCTCATCTGGAGCAAGCTCTTTCTGATTATGCCTCCATAAAGAAGAAACTGGATGAACCGGTGACTAATCCGGGAAAGAAAGGATGTATTCGTCCGGAATTTGTGATTGCCACCCTCAATCGACTTGCAGACAAAGATGCAATATTTACGGTAGACACGGGGATGAATAATGTTTGGACATCGCATTATTTAGATGCGGGGGAGGGTAGAACCCTGATTGGAAGTTTCACTCATGGCTCAATGGCCAATGCAATGCCTCAAGCCATAGGGGCTGCCGTCTCATGCCCTGAACGACAGATAATCTCACTAAGTGGCGACGGAGGACTTACGATGTTGATGGGTGACTTACTTACGATTGTGCAGTATAATCTGCCAATAAAAATTTTAGTTGCCGACAATCGGACGCTTGGCTTTGTAAAATGGGAAATGGAACTGGCCGGTTTCAAGCCCTCGGAAGTATCTCTAAAAAATCCTGATTTTGCCGATATGGCGAAGGCAATTGGGTTTGAAGCTCAAACGGTAGATGACCCGTACAAATTGGAGGGAGCCATGCGCCAATGGCTGAATGCAAAGGGGCCAGCCCTTTTGTCGGTGGTCACGGATGAAAATGCCGCCTCATTCACATTTAGTCAGAAAATGATGGAGGGTGCATCACCGTCCAATCCCCTTTCCAATTTCATCGCCCCGGGAATCTAAGACCCTATTTTTATGAATTGAGCCCTTTCTACGTTGATTCCAAATAAGCGTATCTTTTTAAATATCAAGAAGAAAGGTATGCCTATTTAGTTTTGGGTCTAAAGAACTTAAAGCGTTTAACGGTATGTCCTATTACGAGAAGCATAAATATAAATCCGATTTTGCCGTGTAGTGCTCCCGGTTTTGAATGGCAGTGACATTGAATCCATTCTTGAAAAACAAATATCCCAAGAATAAGTGTAATTAATCCGAATAGAAATAATAATCGGGTTACAACACTTTTTTGCTTTCGGAATTTAGAAATCCAGTTTTTCCAAGAAAAATGAAGATTTATATGCCAGATAATGAAAGCGAAGAACACTAAACCCAAGATAACATGAAGCCAAATGCTAATTGCTTCTCCATTTCCGAGGATTTCAAGTTGAATACTTGAAGCGAGTATAAGAAAGGAAAGAATCAATAGGACCCAATCGCAGATTTTTAATTTGATTTTCTTTTTCACATCGCAAATTTACACATTTTTTTGTGGGATACAAGGCTTATAAGAAAGCATTGAGGATGGTTTGTCATTTTTCGAAAACGAACTTTCTTCCTGGTGTAAATATTTTCTTAGGCAGCATTAAGAAGTTTTAGGGTAGAGAGTCTATCCGCTCTTCAACGATTTTTAGTAACCCAAAGATAATAGAGCCTGTAAAGTAGTCAACAGGCAGTGTATTAATATAATGGTAGTCCAAACTAACCACAGAATTTAATTGTTTCGTAGAAAATAGCTTACGACGATGGATTTAAGTCAAGAAATTTACATACAAGCAAAAAACTGTGGTTTTGATAATTGTGGAATTATATCGATTGATTCCTTTGGAGGGTTTAACTCTTTGTTGGAAGATCGATACCGTAAGATTCCGATGAGTAAATATTTTTACGGGAATATGCCAAGTGTCCAAAATATGAAACGACGATTTCCGTGGGCTAAGTCAATCATAATCCTAAGTTTTAACTATGGTAAATATAGATTTCCGAAGCAACTTCAGCATATTTATGGCAAAGCATTTTTTTTATCACCGTTTAACCCTCGTTCGAAAGCCATTGATTTGGACAAATTTGAAAAATGGTTTAAGGATAATGGTATTCATATCGAAGGTGGCAATACTGCGAGTGAAGCCGTTGGTCCGCTACGATATTTGGCGGTAAAGGCCGGGATGGGAATTATTCGCAGAAACAACTTTTTTTATGCCGAAGATGGCTCCAACTATGCCTTGACAGGATATGTGATTGATAAGGAATGTGAGTTGATACATAATGCAAGTTTGAAGCCCTGCCCACCAAAGTGTGATCTCTGTCAGAGGGCTTGTAGGACACATGCGCTTTCTGCGCCATACACGATGAACCCATTTAAGTGTGTGTCATGGTGTACGACATTCGGCAATTGTGAAGTTCCGGAGGGATGCACACCGGACATGTTTCAGAAATGGACAATAGGCTGTGACAACTGTCAGGACGTCTGTCCTTTCAATCGTCGGCATGATTGGGACGAAGGAGAAGAATCTTTAGACCTCTCCGAAATTGCAGACACGATTCAGCCTGAAAATTACGACAATCTGTCGGATGAATATTTGGAGGATGAAGTTTTACCTAAAACCGAGCATCATATTCAGCCTAAAGATATACCCGCTTTGCGTATAAATGCGACAAGAGCTGCGAGGAATATTCTGAATGGCGTTTCCTATGAAACTCTTAAAATTTCAGGGAATAAA
Source organism: uncultured Sangeribacter sp. (assembly GCA_964574285.1). Classification (GTDB taxonomy): domain Bacteria; phylum Bacteroidota; class Bacteroidia; order Bacteroidales; family Muribaculaceae; genus Lepagella. The sequence continues at coordinate 5,839 of CAZNMC010000081.1, forward strand.
CCGAAATGAAAATTGTCAGACTTGACGTTTATGATGAATTTTGGTTTCATCCAGGTATAGATGCCGACTTGTTTTCAAATCCAGGTATTACCGCGAAAGAGTGTAGGTGTGAGAGAAGCTTTCTTATTTGTTTTGATGAACAAACCGCTTAGTTATTTATGATAATCTTACTTTCCCCTCAAAAACAGGTATAAAATTGGGTCTTAATACAACAAAAGCCTGATAATCAGGCTTTATTGCGGAGAGACAGGGAACATACCGAACTGCAAAAGAATATTGATTATCAAATCATTAACTCT
>CAZNMC010000082.1:0-5591 GCA_964574285.1 uncultured Sangeribacter sp.
AGGGATTCTTACCTCCTTAAAGACGAGTTGCCACAAGGTTTTCTTTTTGTCCGGCTTCTCGTTGAGTAAGATGCGGACAAGAGGATCGTTACCGGGGAACACATGAGTCAAGGCACGTCTTTTGCTGCCTTCCTCCAGTTCACCCCAGTATTTCAAGGTCATCTTTTTTGTCGCCATTGAGATTGATATTAGAGGGTTCGTGTTTAATTAGAAGATAGAGTCATCTTCCGTTTCGAGATTTTCTTCACTATATTTTTTGAAGTCCTCAATTACTGATTCCACATCCTGAATGGTCATGTTCGGATAAATATGCTTATAACCATCGTAGAGGATGCAAGAAGGAATATTCGGGTCAAGGGTAAGCTCATTCCACAGCATTTCATAGATTTCCCATTCCTGATCATCATAACCTATCGCTCCATAAGAGGGAACATGGGCATACACCTTCGTACAGACCATGATTACATTTTCGATAAAAGCCTTGCAGTTAAGCAAATCGGTTATAACGGTGTATTCTCTATCTGAATGTGGCTCATAGTAGCCAGTCGAGAGGTTGATACAGCTCACCTCCAGTCCATTCTCTTTGAGTTGACCCACATCTGTTGAAAGTCCGTCAGTAATGGCATATCCATATTTTTGATAAGGGATATCAGCCAAGAACTCATCGGAGCATAGTTCTGTGAAACCGATGTTAGCCACAAGGTCGTGAGCATTGCGGCGGTCGGCCTGTATCACAAACCGTGCGTCTTTGAAAAAATCCATATCGGCATGAGATGAACCGATACATCCCACCTCCTCGCTTACGAAGAGGCAGACCTTTAGTATCGGGAATTTTTGAAGACTTTTCAACGCTATCCATATACCATTCTTATCGTCAGCTCCCAGCCCGCAATATGTCCGGGTCTTTGGTGAGTAGGCGAATATGATATGGTCAGTTTGGACTACGGTGTAATCGCGAGGGTATTTGCGTTGCACCTGATCGAGATGAGCACAGAGCACCGGGTAAGTTTCGGCAACCCCTTTTGTGATATAGAGATTGCCTGTTGTTTGGTCCAATGCTATACAGGCATCGGGGACATTGTATTTAACCCAGTTGCAGATGAACCGGATTAGTTTTCCTTCTCTGCCCGAAGGCGAGTGGATTTGATAGAGTTTTTTGAGAAGTTTCATTTTCTTGAGTTTTAGGCACAGGCTCGGAGCAGTGCATCGTTGGTGATAAACCATAATTCGCCACTGCCGAATGCCTGCCGGTTGTTAATTAGCGATTGACGGGAGTTGGCGCTGATGCTCATTTCGCGGTAAGCACCAATAGCTTCATCCCACACGTTGATGATTTTTACATCGGTTTTGAAATACTCATCGTCGAACTCAGAGTATTCCCAATTGTGTTTCTTGTATTCCTCCAGACAGTCATCGTCACAGAAATACTCCTCACATTCATCGGAGTAGTCGTGATTGGCTTTTACGATAGTTCTGCCGCAACCGGCACAGATGGTTACGTCATCCTGATGGTACCATACTTCGTCTATTTCGACAAACTCATCGAGGTTGTCAACGTCAACGTTGTAAGTTTGGCCGTGATAGTAGGCTTCGACGGTTTCATTGCAGCCATAGTCGTGAAAATCGTCATAGCTGTCGTATTCGTCATCATCGTCAGTGTCACCTTCGAGATTGTAGTCGGTGGTGTCGAGCATATAATCCCAATGACAGTCAGAGTGATTATAAGCTCTCTCGTTTTCGTAATCGTACCACTTGAAGCTATCTTGATATGAGAGAACGTCCTCTCTGCCAAGTTCACATTTGATTGAGAACTTGTAGTCTGCCATAGATGAACCATCAGCGGCATTAACATAGGCGCGACTTTCTGAGCAGCCACATCCGACTTGCTTGTATGCGTCGATATGACCTCCTTTGATGAGCAAGTCAATCAAGGTACGCTTAAGTACCTCGTTAGATTCCTTACTATACTGGCGTTCAAGAAGTCGCCACACCTTGCCATCTTGGTCAACAGCATTGGTGAAGATGATGGCACGGGCAAGTACATAGCATTCCTTGTCGGTGATATATGCGGCTTTAGCCTCTACCGCGTCAAGGTAGAAGGAACTGCGGTCACGCCCAACCATGCAGGAGCAACCGCGAAAGTCACGGCAGAAATGTTCGCTGTAGATTTTGTGAAAATCATCGTCCACATGTAGAGTCACTTCAGGAGTTTGGCCGAAGGTATAGGTTTCCCAATCGGCCACAAATTCCTCAGAGAGCCATACAATTACTTGCTCGGAGAGGATTTGTCCAAGTTTGGTCTCTTTGATGAGTGCCGTCATGAATTTCCCGGCTCGCATCTTGAAATCACGGTTGCGTTCAACGTTGATATAACGGACACTCTTTTTGTCGTAGTCAAGGCATAAGCCCTGATGTTCATCGGTACGGTATTTTGCACTCCAGTAGGTGCGACCTATCAGAGTGACTTTGTTTGTGAGATTTCCATCCTTTTTGCCAGAGTCTTGAATGGCTTGGAGAACAAGTTTCTTGAGGTCGGCCATTGAACGGATTTTCAACAGCGACCAGTCGTTGTGCTCCCGACACCAACGAATTAATGCCGGATTTTTGAGGTGTTCGAGCAGGATTTTGTTTTTACGGCTTTTTGCTCCATTGCCGTGATGCTCTATGCCGAACAAATATTGGAAGTCGTCATAGTCATAGAAATTGTAGAGTAACATATCTCTGGGATTTTGATAGTTTTACAAAAAGAAAGAAGGGAGACAGCCTTGTTTGATGTGGCTACCTCCCTCCTCAGGTGGTGGATGCTATGTTTCAAGCTAAATTGTAATCATTACGCTTCCGGCAATGTTGCTCGTTCTCATGAAAGGCTCAAGATCAACAGTCGGATTTGCCTCCTTGAAGGCTGCCATTGAGAATGATGAGCGAGTAGACGGAAGTTTGCGAGTGATGCGTATATGGTCTCCCTGATAGGTTTTTACACCTTGGGATTCCATAATTGTCAGGATTCTCGTTTTCAGGTCGCCAAGTTCCTGCTCGGCGGCTTGTTTTGTGAGAATGAGGTCTCGGATATGCTCTTCCTGTGATTTGATTTCATCTGGAATAGCATACGGATTTACGAATTGCTCGCCTTTAAGGTCAGCGGCAAGCAGTTCGGCACAGATTTCAGCGGGGATTCTACTTATGGGGATAAGTTGACAGATGCGGCTGTTTTTATTGCGAAGATGGATAATATAGAGATTTCGCACCTTCGCTTTCGGATTGAGTGATTCAAACATCATCCCATACAAACTTAATTGCCAACGAGTTTTGTCGAATCGCTCAGAATCGAGAGTTGAGTAGGTTTTGACATCTGCCAAATCGAACTCATTATCAGACACGCGGAATACCTTGTCGATGTTGCTGGCATAGTTCTCGCCATCGGTTACGGTATATTCCGATGCTTCGTGGGTGAGACCATTTTCAGCACAGAGTTGAATATAGTCTGCAACTTCCTGACTGCCCGAATTTTCCCATAGGGTGTCAAAGCGGTCAAGGTCTTCATGTACGGAAGTCCCATATTCAGCGGCTTGTTTCACCATTGCTTCAGGGATACCATTGTAGGTGTTCGGATAAAGCTGACGCTCTATCACCGGAGTGATTCCTGAGAGATACTTGTCCCCCAAGAGGTAGGTATGCTCCTCGGGATTGAAGAGCACACCTGAATTGTTGAGTTCTATTCGCATAGTTTTAGGCGGCATTTAGCAGCTGCCCTTTACGCTCGGTAAAGAGAGCCAAGATTTGAGGATTACCCTTTACCTCCCGCTCATGCTGGCGATATAGGGCGGTTAATTCTTGCGTGGTGCTGACATCATGAATAAGTCGCTTGATAACCTCCATACGGTCAACAGAGGCGTCGCGTTTCTTCATGGTACGGGCCTTGGGCTTTTCCTCAAGCTCGATATTGAAGTCGGGAAGATCTTGGGAAGCATAGATATGTAGGCCAAATCCGAAGACACACATGTTCTTCACCAATGCTCGCATGAGGGTTTTGTTGACATCAGCCATAGTTGCAGCTCTTACGCCACGCTCTTCCCAAGCGCGAGTCTTGCTGTTCCACTGTTGATAGGCGTAGGGAACAAACCGCATAGCTCGGTTTTGTTCGTCCATAACGTAGAGCCACATTTCATGGGTCTCATGATTGGCTGTGATGCGTGTGTAGACCATAATGCCAGCCTCGGGGTCGTAGAAGTACGGTAGATTGGTCTCGGGGTTCTTGATTATCTCATATTGGGCATCGGGATAAAGCTGCTTGAAGATTCCCCATGCATAGCTCCATGAGATGTAAGACAATGAGCGGCCACTGCTGGAGATGGTCTCTATCTTGTCTTTCGGGATTTCAAAGTTGAGAGCCTTTGTGAAAAGGTCTTCCTTTGTGGCAACTGGTTCATCCATGATAAACTCATCGCCGGTAAAGTCGATTACTTGTGGCATATCGGTTCTTGTTAAAATTGTGGTTAAACAAAAAGAGAGGGCCTAACACAGTCTTGATTATTGTAATTGTGTTAAGCCCTCCCGATGGCGGTTCAGCGGATAAACCACTGATAGGGATTGTCTGCACCATTGAGTGCGTCGCAGATACCAAGGGCGGTATCCATTGCATTGACTTGACGGCCAAGGAAACGGTCGATATAGCTCGCCTTGTTTGCCTCGGTCAGAAGGTTGAGGAAAGCCCACATAGAGAGTGAGCCATCCTGATTGGCATGGAAGTCCTTGTTATTTACAAAGCCTCGCGTAGCTGAGTTGAGAGCCTGGTCACCGAGTGTTATCTGTGGAAGGCCAAGCTGATTGCGTTGGGCCGTTGACAAGGCTTCGTAGAGTCGCATTCTACCAATAATCTGGCAGAAATTCTCAGCGCTAATGTAGGTGTTGCCGAGACGTTCCAGTTTCTCCTTGGTTGAAACTGGATCGAAAGTCTGGAAGAGATTACAGGCACCGCTGAAGATGTCTGCTTCTGACATAGCCTCGAATTTGTCGATATAGTCAGTACCGAAGATACACTGGTTGCTGCAAACTTTCACAGAATGCCCTGCGAACAGTTTGAACTGTTCAGCTCGTGGGCGTGTGCTGAGATTCTCATTGTTGAGAGCACGGACACCTCCGACAACGACATTTGTTTCGTTGCCGTTGATAAAGTCGGTGATGGAGATAGCGATACAGAAACAAATTCTCTGAAAATAGAGAGTGCGGTCTGAATCAAGAAGTTCTGTGGTTTTCTTATGGATTGCACCCGGAACACGACCGAGCACCGGATGGGATACTCGGATTTCTGGTGCGTTGACCGTATGTCCTGTAAATGATGCTTTAGCAGCCGCAAGGACAGTTTCGATAAACGTTGGATGAGAGATTGTGAGTTGGTTCGTTGCCCAAGTGGGTACGATACACTTGCTTCTGAGGTCGCTTAACGTGATCGCATTAGCATTTCCCTCAATGAAGTTTGGATGTTTGTCTTCCATTTCTGTTGATGGGTATTAAAGGGTTTAAATTCTTATTATTACACGGAGAGAAAAGACCCAAGACAGAATTTGTTATATTTATTCGTGTCTTAGGTCTTA
>CAZNMC010000083.1:0-5489 GCA_964574285.1 uncultured Sangeribacter sp.
CGTGGAGCTGGTAATTCTTTTTCTGATGGGCAAGCCATGCACGGGGCGATGCGGTAGCCTTCAGCCAGTCGGACACCTCCACTTGCAGAAGCGTCGAAACAAGCATATCAATCTTGCGGGTATGGATGCGGATAAACAATGTCGCGGTTTCCTTCTTCAAATCCTTGTTGCGGACATGAAACGGGGTCAATTTCTTCGGAGAGGGTGTTGTGGCCATCTAATTTTCGGTGTTAAAGATTATCCGCCACGATTCACAGTCATTCACTATCAATCGTTTTGGTTTTGCAAATATAACACCTCAAACCACATTTGTCAAGTCGGGTCACCACGCGGGTCACCACGTTTTCTAAATTTCCGTGAAAACCAAAAATTCATCCAAAATTCATATTGCGTTATTATTCAACATTTTGCATCATCTCAACATTCACCTACATTCGCCACAATTCACAAACTCAGGTACTGGTGGCACCACATAAGACCGCTAATTCTCAATGAGTTAGCGGTCTTTATTTCATCCACACTCCTCCAAGTCACCACGGGCAACAGACCCTTACTTCCAAACTTTAACGGAGTTCTACCCTACCCGGACGCACACAAAAAAAATGAGGTGACCTCAGCCAAAAATCAGCCGGGCCACCACACTATTTACACATAAAATCATTCGTCTCCCTCTTCCTTGAGTTCATCCTCTGCCATCTCAAGGTCTAATCTCCAATCTTGTGGATGATTCTGTATAGCATCACTTACTGTTTTAATCATCTGCAATTTGCTATAATCATCTTCATCCCATGAATATAGTATTTCAGATAATTTGGGATTGAGTATGTGATATTCGGTATGTATTCGAGGTTTACCGGAAGAATCGGCATATCGAAATTTGTATGTAACATACCATCCAGCAAATTCATTAGCATTTTCGATTCTCAGATTATTTGCAACAAGACTATCTCCAAGTGTGCGCATTTTAATATACGCTATTTTGGAATCCGCTTGTTTTGCCGATATTTTCTCTTTAATATCTTGAATGTTTATTGCCTGAGACCAAAAACCTCCTCCATTTCCATTAAACAAACTTCTTACGGCTGCCTGTTGACTTGACTTTATCCGTTCTTCTAACTCTGATATTTCAGACTCTAATTGATAATAGTTGTCATGAGTCAAAAGATACTCCTTTCCAAGTTCTATCATCTTTGGACTTGCCAACCATACTTTATGCAAAGTGTCGAGGTTCACGGAGATTAGTTCGTGACTGTCGAAGTTATCAAGCGTCGCAAAGAGATGTTTTTTAATGAGGTCTGCTGCCTTTGACTGACGACGCTCAGCAGTGTCACATTGCACGAAAAGACTGCTAAGCAGAAGCATTAATAAAAGTTGAACTATTTTCATTCTTTTACAATAAGATTATTTGGTTAACTATATCCGGTATTATATCTGTGTTCAACAGATGTTGGATATTGCAATTTCATGGCGTCCTTCGGTGAAATGTAATTTACAGACTTTACATTATCTCCATCAAGTTCTACAATAAAAATATAATAATCCCCATACAAACGTTTGTGTACCAAAGCGACAGTTTGGTCGGAGGAAAGGTATACATGAACATCTCGTCCTGATAACTCAGTATCGAATTTTGGATTCACTATTTCGCTGTTATCTTTTTTCTTGGAATAGTACCCGAATTCGTCACAAGCAAATTTTTTCAGTTGGGCGGCTTCTGGTTTGTTTTTATCATTAAAAACGCACACCGAAAAAGCTTTGGCACATAAATTCTTTCGTTTTTCGTCTTCTTTGAATTTTTTATACTTCTCCAAGGATTCCATTTCCCTCTTTTTATTAGAGGCAGTTGGACTTACGAATCCTTTATCATATGCATCAACCAATTCATTCACGCATATCGAATCCATACTTAAATAATAAGTTCGCTCATCAATCTTACGACACTTGGAGTCCTCCCATTGTCGAGACAATTCATTATCCCACAATTCTTCTACATCTTCATCGCTGATATTGGTTCGAGAGTGATATTTATCACGATAGAGTTTTACCCAGTCGGTTGGATGGGCCGGATCAAAATCAAAATCCGCAACAGGACCATAATTCACAACATACCATTTTGGGCCATGCTGGGTGTATTGAGGAATTAACACAAAATGCAAATCTGAAGAAATCAAATTGTCCGGCCCACCGTTGTAGTCAACTCGACGATCAAGTTTCTCAAATTTGAGATTGCTCACTTTGGTTCCATCTGTCAAATCAAAAGAATAGCTATCATCAGATACTGAAAAATCTACAATCGGCACACTACTCCGTAAATAATTATCCGCATATGAGATCAATCGTTCCTTAAAAAACCGTCTACGATCTTCTACAAACTTGTTGGCATATTCTACTCCTTTCCTTTGCAGCTCCTCTTCAAACAATCTATTTCTCTCTGCTTCAGCTTTCTTTGCCGCAATAATTTCTTCAGGAGATTTATATATGATTTCTCTTACTTCGTATTCTTTTTGAAGTTTCCCGTCTTTATACGTGCGCTTCTCCGTCCAGTTGCCATGATTGTCATAGGTATATTCATATCTGTAGCCGGATTCACTACTCCGCAAAGTCCCTACAACATTGTTGCCTATGTTGGTTTTATTCCCTTTTCTAACGAGATCTCCATTTTGATTGTAGGTATAGTAGGTTGTTGATTTTCCAACGAATGGCACTGTCTCTGTTTTACTGATTACTCTGCCGTCCTTGTCGAGTTTCCCTGAGATAGGAAGACTTCGTACTTCAGCAAAGTCATTCCCTTTTTTCGCATAAACCGATTTTCCGTTTCCACGATAATATATGGTCTCAAATCCAGTGGGAGTGTATTCAAATACACGACGCGCATTTAACTTACCCTGCTCATAGTATTTAACTTCGATTATTCTGCCGGACCCATCGTGTTTATATGCAACAGCTTTGCTGGCTGGATGCCCGGATTGCCCAAGGACAGAATATTCTATTGAGTCGATAAAGTTGATATAAGTAGTAACATCAGGTCTGTCTCCAAAATTACACTTTTTGGCGATATGACCGGTTTCATCAAAGACAAGGCTATCCTGTTTCATCACATTCGTTCTTACGACTTGTCCCAATTCTACAACTGGACTCATTCGTTTTGTTGTAACGGAAAAAACAGGTCCCTTAAGGCCGTATCCTTCTTTAACGAACCGGTTCTGAACATTCCATAAAGGATTCCTATCTTCTGCAGAGACATTTAATAGGGAAAAATGACAAATACATAAGATAAACAACATTTTTTTGTAGAAGGTCTCTGTTATGCTAGCATTCATAGTTCAGTCTTTATTACGTTATGCCACCAATCCATTCCTAAGTCTGTAAAGGTAGCTGTATGATCGGATTGATTGAGATTATAGCGCAAAGTGCCGACAGACAAATAGTCGCATAGCGCTATTTGCGGCATCAAACACATTGCAACTATTAAAAGGAGTTGTTTAATGCTGATTTTTAAAAAGTAGTTCATATAATCTTATTTTTTTCAATATAGTTCGGCTCAACGTCAAACAGCTGTTTGTAGTCAAGAATTAAACTTCGTTCATGGTATATTGGCTTCCGCATCGCACTCGGAAGTAAGTCCCACATCTTGTCGGCATGTCCGCGAAAAAACAGTAGACGACAAGGTCTTTTCTCCAATATCCCTATAGATCACGTTTATCAATTGAAATAAATCAATGACGCTATTTATCTGATTTGTGATGACACTCATTATCTAACTAATATCTTTTCCACTTTAGAAGCCTGACGTTTAATATAGATGCCTGGCTTTATGTTATTGCCATTTACGGGTTGTCCTTCAAGATTATATAATTCAAATGATTGTGTTTCACCATCATAGTTTATTCCGTTCAGACCTGCACTGCTACCGCCGAATATGTCATCTATATTTTCAAAATCGCACTCATATATATTATCAAACAGCCACCAACATTCTGCTGCATTAGCGTAGGCATCCACAGCGCCCTTCGGCACATATAAATTAACTCCTTTATAGGTTGAAAAAGCTACGTCACTTGCCGTCGGAGGTGTTGGGGTTAATGAATATACATTTTTTAAGTTTTTAAGGGTGAAGGCATTATCTTTAAATTCACCACCGTTAATACACAAGTCGGTTACATTTTCACACTCATAAAAAGCGTTTTCATTAATGACTGTATTTCCACAGATACGAATTGTTTTCAGACATTTAGCACCCCTGAATACAAGTGGCCTAACCATTGGGGTAGAGGCAGGAATTATCAGGTTTTCGACCAATTTGTTATCGACATAGAATTTTCCAGTCGATTGAATGGGATTTGCCACTCGCGTATTACTCATATCTTCGTAGATAAAAACTACATTACACAGTTTTTCCACATCCTCGACTTCGACGATACACTTCGACATAGCATAATAAAATGCACCATTCCCAACATACTTCAAGGCAGAGGGTAAATATATTGATTTCAAATTTTGGTCGCAAAAAGCGTATTCCCCGATACTATTCAACGATCGGGGGAAATTTATGTATTCCAGTTTTCCGGAACTCAGTAGTGTAGGCACTGTAAATGCCTCCATTCCTATTGATACCAACGTCTCGGGCAAGCCAACTCGTTCAAGCCCACTCCAACCCATAAAGGCTTTAGGTTGTATTACGGTTAGTGTATCCGGCAATGTAATTTCTTGAATATCCGTTACGCATTTTGATTCAATATACGCTATATCTGCGTGGTACCGATACAATTCGCCCGCATTATATATCTGCAAATAATCCTTAAACGGAGGTAAATTTATCTTCCTTAGATTGGTACAATCGCGAAACGGCCAATATCCTACAGTTCTTACAGAAGAGGGGATATCCACGGACACCAGTTGTGTGCATCCAGCAAAAACATATGACCCTATAACTTTGACACCCTCGGGAATAGTCAAGCGCCGAGGTAGTTCATCCTCACCAATAATGAGATTATGAGCGTAGAAAAGTGGATTCGCCTCTTCGTTGGCAAATCCCATAGAAATCCAATCCGTCAAGTTGGCAATTTTTACCTTTTTCAACTTGGAGCAATTTTCGAATGCATTCTCTCCAACGTATCTGATGCTGGGAGGGATTGTTATACTCTCAAGTCTAGAGTTATTGTAGAAAGCAAAACTGCGGATTCTAACCACCGGATAGGTGGTGCCGTATGCTTCAATTTCGGGTAATATCTCCAAGGATGCTTCATTCGAACCGGACCAAACTTGATATCCTCCAGTTGTAGGAGAATATGTTACGCCATTGATAGTTACATCAGCTGTCGCAGTCTGAGTGATTAAAAAGAAGAAAGAGCAAAGAATAAGACATATACTTCGTGCCATATCTGAATCATAGTGCCGCGGGGCTCACATCGTTGGGCTTGATTGGTTTATAAAGAAAAAGCGTGAGAGCCGTACTGTTTGCTCGTTCCACATCTTGAGGCCTTCGCATT
>CAZNMC010000084.1:0-5408 GCA_964574285.1 uncultured Sangeribacter sp.
ATGAAAGTTTGCGAGACATTTCAGAGTGTCAAGAATCAGCGCGGATAAACGCTTTTTATAAATTTGCATTGTCAATCCGAGGACTGACAATGCAAATTTAGGAAATATTATTAAACCGACAAAAAATGACGGTTTTTTAAAGACGTTGCAGACGCGAATCGGCATCGGGAAATTTCTCCATGAAGTCGGCGCGGGTACGCTTCCATCTGCGATGACTCCACAGCCAATATTGTGGGGCGGAGCATATTGTCTGTTCAAGAAGATGGAAATATTGCTGCGGAGACTAAAGCGAAGGAAGAGACCACAGAAACCAAAAAGTCTAATGCTATGGGAAAAATATCACGGAAGATAAGGTGGGGAAATTTGGGGTAATTGCAAGGTATAGCAATTTCTGAAGAGCAAGGAAAAGGATTAAGAGCACTTAAATCTTTGTTTGTAGAATATTATGTGACTACCAGCAGAAGATAATTTGTAAATATAGTACGATGGGAATTGAGGATAGATTGGGAATTATTGGGAATTATTAAAAAAATTCCTTATCTTTGCGTCTAAAAATACAAATAAATGATTGAAATCCCGCCAAAAATAAAGACTGAAAATTTATCGGAAGCTTTTAAGTTTTTGGGTAATCCTTCTTTTGCACCATTATTTAGGAAAATAGAGTACAAATATCTATATTGGGATAAGGTTAAGTATCTTGCACCTAAACAAATTTCACCCGAGAATTTGTGGCATGCAGTAAAACTCACCCGTATGCTCAAAATGAATACTCTGAGCTTCGGGAAATATAAATTTCAATTCACTATAACAGAAAGAATGTTATCCTTGCTCCATCAATTTGATTTAAATTTTGGTGGAAGTCTCAGCTCTGAGGGGTTAGTATCTCCAAACGACAGAAAGTATATATTAACCAGTTCTATCATGGAAGAAGCCATTGCTTCCAGTCAAATGGAAGGGGCGAATACAACTCGCAAAGTAGCTAAAGAGATGCTTCGAAAACAATCGACTCCTAAAAATGGGAGCGAAAGGATGATAGTCAATAACTATAATACCATCAAATATATTTCTGATATCGCAAAAGAGGATTTTTCTATTGATTTAATCCTCCATATTCACAAAATGATTTCTAATTCTACGCTTGATGAATTAGAAAATGAAGGGAAATTACGGGATAATAATGACATTTTTGTCATGAATGCAATTAGTGGTGAAATTGCTCATACTCCCCCATCATTTGAGGAAATAAGCGAAATGTTACAGGATCTGTGTAACTTCGCTAATGATTCTAACCTTGAATTCTTTGTTCACCCTATCATAAAGGGGATTATTATTCATTTTGTATTTGCTTTTATTCACCCATTTTGTGATGGTAATGGAAGAACTGCCAGATCCTTAGTATATTGGTATCTGCTGAAGAATAATTATTGGTTTGTAGAATATCTCTCCATTTCGCGTATTATATCTAGAAGCAAACCAAAGTATGAAAGATCATTTTTATATGTGGAAAAGGATGATTTGGATTTGTCGTATTTTATTCTATATCACCTTGAAGTTATGGAGAATGCATTCATAGAGCTCAAGGATTATCTTAATAGAAAAATACATGAAAGAGCTTTGCTGGGCAATTTTACCTCAATAAAGGGAATTACACTTAGACAAGCCGAGATTCTAAAAATTTTAAATGAAAATCCTGGTATTGTTCTTTCAGCAAAAGAAATCGCTAATAGATTTGGGTTAAATACCAAATCTATTAGGAATGATTTGAGAAATTTGTGCCATCTTAATATAATATCGGAGATTCCGGTTAATGGACGGGAATTCGGTTATGAGCGAGTTCCTGATTTTGAAGAGAGGATAGAAAAGATAAAAACCGGAAAAATAATAGGGAAATAATCTAATAATTCCCGATTATGATAAAAATAGCGCTACATTATTCGTCATAAACCCGCGCAACCTTCGTTGCACAAAATAGAATAAAGTCTCACGTATGGGGAAATACGAAAGCAGGGGAGGGAAAGATATCATTTAGGAAATGAGGAAGATAAGGTGGGGAAATTTGGGGTAATAAAAGATATTCTGTATTTTTGTGAAATAGACGAAAAGGCCTGTTTGGATTTCTCGTTGCTGACTAATAAACTATCAGCCGGAGGAATGATGTATGGAGATAAGTAGCTGATTCAATTTAATTTATGTAGGAATAATTATGGCTAAAGAGATACTGTCAGATAGAGAAGCGGTGTATGGCTGTGTGGGATCTTTATTATTGGCTGTTGTAATATTGATAGTCTCAGTCTATGGATTTAACTGTAAAATGGATTTTTTGCTTGTTGTTGCTTCGATATTGCTTGGGATATTTTTTGTCCAATTGATTCTTTTTTTCCGCAAGTCCCTTACTGGTGAAAAGGTAAACGGACCAAACGAAACCGGCTTGATCCCCCTCCAAGCTTTCAATGAGTGCACGGAGCTCTGCTCGGCATTTGTCAATTATATGTTTAAAATCCAGTCTGACAATGCTGTTATGGAGAGCCTTATGCGCATAAATGGATTTGAACAGGTGGACAGATATAAGTTCGGAGCATTTAACTCGCGAATTTTTATGATGGTTATTCACGACACATTGAAGTGCTATAAGTCTGTGGGTATTTATAGCGGCAGCGACATTTTATGCACTTCCCTTATATATCACCGAAGTGGGAATGATCCACTGGAATGTCTTGATTACTCGACTGCCATTCTCAAATATAAGGAATTGTGTCATCTGGGTGATTCCGTAATAAGGGTGGTCGACACGTTAGGGGTAATTGGCTTTGATGGTGACACGGATTTTATTTTGGCGGGAGCTTTGAGGCATTATGGCCACGATAATACGGAATATCTTAATTTGCTCCATGGTCTCGCTTCTCATATAGTTAATGTTTACGGGCTGCAGACAGAAAGAGCTGTGAGGTATCCGGAAAGAATTTTGGAGTTCAATTCGGGACATACCCAAAATTCCTCGGAGAAGAAATTAAATCTTGATGACTTGATCGGACTTACTGACGTGAAACGTGAGGTGCGTAAATTTTCAGATTTTATGCGTGTCCAACAATTGCGAAAGGAAGAAGGATTAACACAATCCACTATCAATTATCATTGTGTGTTCACCGGAGGTCCGGGCACAGGCAAGACCAGTGTGGCCCGTATCTTAGCCGATGTATACAAAGAGCTCGGTATTCTGAAAAAAGGACATCTTGTGGAGACCGACCGCTCAGGGTTAGTTGCCGAATACGTTGGTCAGACGGCCGTAAAGACAAATAAAATAATTGATAGCGCTCTCGACGGAGTGCTCTTCATCGACGAAGCCTATTCGCTTATCACCGATGGGGCCGGAGATTTCGGGCGGGAAGCTATCGCTACCCTTCTTAAGCGCATGGAGGATGATCGGGACCGTCTTGTGGTGATTCTCGCCGGTTACGACGATGAAATGAAGCGTTTCATAGAATCAAATCCTGGCTTGAGGTCGCGATTCAACCGTTATTTCCATTTTCCCGACTATTCCGCAGCAGAACTGTGGGAAATATTTAAGATTCATCTCAAGAAGCATGAATATGTGATGGAACCGGAGGCAGAAGAAAGGGTGAAACACATTCTCAGCCATGCCGTTTTGCAAAAGGACTCCAACTTCGGAAATGCCCGCTATGTACGCAATCTATTAGAGAAAATTCTTGAAAATCAAGCCACGCGTATTGCTGCCGAGGATAAACCGGATCGCACGTCGTTGCAGCTCCTTACGGCTGCTGATACTGAAAATACCGACTGTCTATATAAAGGATAAAGTATTAATTTGGATTTGCACGAACTCCGTGGGGCGTACGAGCGCTCTTAATCAACTGTAATAAAGATCCGGTCCCTGAACCTCAGAAACCGGAAAAATTTATAAGATAACCAACTTACTTATCGGTTGTGGACTGCTCCTCATCATTAGGGATCTCCACGTAGAAATTGAAATAGGGAATCTGAGTCGCACCTTTTCCTTGGAACATAACACCAAAGAAGGGACTTTCAATAGCGATTTTATTCAATTTGCCCATCTCAAGACCATTTAGGGAAAAAGTGGCCTTATCCCCATCTTTTTTCATCTGAAGATAGTATTCTTTCCCTTTATATTTGATAAGGCCGGTTTTAATATCTGAAACCACTCCATCTTTTGAAATGAAGTAGCGATATTGATCTTTCGATATGGAGATACCCTTATAATTTCTGCTGTCAGAATAGTCAAATATTATTCCGAGACTGGTAGACTCGTTTAATTTCGGTCCTAAAAATAAGGCTCCAAATACAAACGAATCCGATTCGGTATTCAAAGGTAATTCTACAATTGAAAACACCTGTTGTTCATCCTTCTTACTTAACAATGTAAGTTGATCCTTTAGCAATAAAGCAGCGGCGGTCTTGTTCTTGAATTGGCTCCATTCAAATTGAGGGTCAATTGTCTGAAAAGTGTAGTCATCGGCTTCAATTCCCTCTATTTTCAGCAACTCCATTGCTTTTCCGGGAAGATTCCCGGACCTCATGGCAACTGCTAAAGATCGTGCATGGCATGAAACGGAAAGTGCCAACACACTCATTAAAATAAATAATCTGTTCATTATTAAATTATTATTGTTAAAGTTATTCGCCGCCACCAACTGTTGTCTGCAATTCCTGAATCATAGGTTCAAAGGTGCGAAGCACTCGGTCGAAATTTTTATAGCATTGTTCGGTGTTACAGTCTTTATCCTTGATTTGTGAGCTTATTCTTACTTTATAGGAAAGGACATCGTCATCTAAGAAAGACATTCTTATCTCAAGTCGTGTTCTAACTGTCTGATACTTAAATTTCGTTACACGCCAAGATGTTTTGATCCAGCCGGCAGTCTTGTCGCGCACCTCAATGTTGTCAAAGTAGTTTGTACAGACGCTCATCAGGCGTTTCCATACGGTTGCTTCGCTCATCCCTTTCCGACAGATAATTTCATGCCATTTGTTAGCCATTTCTATTCCGTCTTCACTTCCTGTGGATGCAGCAAGGGCTTCATCTTCAGGCAGCTGATAGAGGATTGTGGACTTGGGATTGTCTTTTAGAAGCCTGTAAGTCCGTGTGATATATCCGGGAGCTTCTAATTTGATGACATAGAAATCTGTGTTTTTGTCAAACTTAACTTGATACCTTCCCGTACCAACCATTTGGCCATCAACATAAATATTGGCTGTTTCGGGAATGACATTGATTGTAATTTTCTTAGCGGCGCTTACATTAAAAATTCCGAATGAGATGACTAAAAACAAGAGTGTGATAACTTGCTTCATAGTTAATTGGCTGCCTTCGGACTCTCCTCATTGGCTTTTAATTAGAGTAAAAAAGAGCGTGAGAGTCTGTATCTCTACCC
>CAZNMC010000085.1:0-5211 GCA_964574285.1 uncultured Sangeribacter sp.
GCCTTTTTCCATATCCCTACCCCTAATCCCTTGTCTCGCATTTCTCAACTCACATTTCTTATCTCTCATCTTTTTCTACCTCACCTTTCCTCAATCTTACGCCTCTTCTATCGGTATGGGTCTCTTTCCTCATCTTTCTCTTCTTTTCTCATTTTCTCATTCCTCATCCATAACTGTTCCCTGTTTAATTCTATATCTGCCCTTCCGCTATATCCTCTATTTTTACACTTTATCCACATTCTACACTCCTTCCCTGTCACTGCCCCTCATCTCTTATCTATCTCCCTCTTATGTCTATCTCTGTATCATATCTATCTATCTCTCCATCCCATCCGTCAGAGTCCGGACTAATGCAAAATAGTCCCAGAGATTATGTCTGAGATTTTATGTAGTCGGGAGGGGGTATTTTTTTCCTAAATTCGTCTATTCCCCTCAAATCTGCGTCCTCCGCAACTTCACCTTCAGGCCGTTCTCCCATTATGCTGGTGAGATATTATGGATCAATTGTTCAGAACTATTAAGCCAAGTAGCAGTCCCTTAAGTTAGTACCCTTATTTTTACAGGTAAAGTACTTATTAACCTAAGTCGCAGTCTCTTTTTAATAAATAATTTGTATCTTTGAGGAAGTAAAGTGACATTTGAAAATGGAGAACTTAAATAAAGATACAATCTCCGAGGATCAGAAAAATCAAAAACCCTGTTGTTTTAATAATATAAGGTAGGTAATTGATATACTACTCATTTTAGCAGCTTTATATGCTATTATTATAGGTTTAAAAACAATTTAATAGTTATATGAATTGGTGTTGTTGGTAAATACTTAAATCTAAAATGAATTATGCGTCATCTTTGGATGGTGCTTTTTTATTTTATTGTCTTCGCCATTAATGAATTAATTTTTGTATAATTTATTCGAACAGCAATCGGAATAATCTGACGAAAATAATCTGCCCCCGAACACTTTTGGCTTGTAGGTTCTAATGTCGAATACAAAAAAATCCCTCCACAAGTCTGGAATTCAGAGCTATGGAGGGATTGAGTACACCCATGGGGAGTCGAACCCCAATCGATGGAACCGGAATCCATTATTCTATCCATTGAACTATGGGTGCATCGGTCGAAAAATCTTAATCTCATTGTCGGCATCTTGAATGACCTCGATGCTTTGTTTGACTCATAGATTTGATTTCGGTTGCAAAGTTACTATTTTTTTTTGGATGTAAAAGGGTGTGAGGGTAAAAGTTTAGAAGATAAACAAAAATTATATGTTATCTTTGCAATTTAAACTCTTATTGTCGATTGTAATCTGAATTATGAATGTTAGGATTGAAGCTGGATGGAAGGAGAAGTTGCTGGAAGAATTTAATTCGGATTGGTTTGCGAATTTAGCAGATCAGATCAGGAAAGAATATGCGGGTCCTGTTGCTATTTATCCTCCCGCAAGTGAGATTTTTGCTGCCTTCGATGCGTGTCCGTTTGGCGATGTAAAGGTAGTGATTTTAGGTCAAGACCCTTATCATGGACCTGGACAGGCTAATGGGCTTTGTTTTTCGGTTCGACCCGGAGTTCAAATGCCGCCCTCTCTGATTAATATTTTTAAGGAGATTTCAGCAGAAACCGGAAAGCCGATGCCACCGAATGGAGATTTGACGCGATGGGCTAAACAGGGTGTGTTGTTGTTAAATTCCTCATTAACAGTTCGAGAGCATTCACCAAAGTCTCATTCGGGGCTTGGATGGGAAAAGCTCACGGATGCTGCTGTAAGTCGTTTGGCACAAGACAGGGATGGCCTTGTGTTTATGTTATGGGGGGCGGATGCAATTCGGAAGGGTGAATTCATCGACCGAAATCGCCATCTTGTGTTGACCTCGTCTCATCCCTCCCCTTTATCGGCTCATCGTGGATTCTTGGGAAATGGCCATTTTTTAGCTGCCAACGATTACCTTCGTCGACAGGGCAAGAGGGAGATTGATTGGTAGTTTGAATAATTTTTTTCTCAATTAGTACATTAGAATATGACAAAGGATGAAAGAGTGAGAAAGGCTATGCCTTTTCGGCAGAAAGGATATAATTGTGCTCAGGCAGTTGGCATGGCTTTTACTGATTTGACGGGAATGGATGAAGAGACTACAGCTCATGCAGTCGGCGGATTTGGAGGAGGAGTTGGTGCCCAGGGCGAAGTGTGTGGGGTTGTAGCGGCGTTTGCCTTTCTATCCGGGATGATAGGTGATGCTTCTCCAGCTGGTAAGAGCAATGTTTATAAATCCGTGAGGGATATGTCTGACCGATTCAGGGCGCTTAACGGTTGCATCCTTTGTCGTGAATTGAAGGGAAAGGAAACTCCGACACCATGCGATGAGCTTATACGTCAGGGTGTTGAAATTGCTTCAGATTATTTTTCTGCTCATGAGGTTTAGAAATCTTTTAGTGATCTGTTCTCTTCTTATTGTCAGTATATCGGCGTGGGGTATTGACACAACTGAGAGAATTTTTAATCCGCGTTTTCGGACGCTTCAGATTTTGCCCGCTGATGATTTCTATGGTGTGCCGGTGATTCGACTGGGAAGTGAAGATCGTCTTATAATTACGTTCGACGAACTTGGAGATGATTTCAGCTACCTCAAATATCGCCTTGTACATTGCAATGCTGATTGGCAACCTTCCGTTTTGGTAGAATCTGAAATTCTTGACGGATTTAATGAGGGAGAGATAACCGACTATGCCTTTTCGAATAATACTTATGTTCATTATGTCAACTACCGTGTAGAGATTCCTAACGCTGACATGAGTCCCCTTGCGAGTGGCAACTATCTTTTTCAGGTTTTTGAACAGGAAAATCCGGAAGAGACATTGCTTCAGACGCGCTTTAGCGTTAGTGAAAATCAGGCAACAGTTGGAGGAGAACTTACTTCACGCACCGATAAGGGATTAAACACTGAATGGCAACAGTTGAATTTGAGGGTGAATACGTTGGGAATGCATCTTCGGAGTCCATACACGGATGTTTTTTTGGTGGTTAATCAAAATCATCGTCCGGAGACTACCCGCACTATTGTCCGACCTCAGCGCATGCAGGGTCAAACTTTGATATATGAACATCTTGGAGATTTGATTTTCCCGGCCGGTAATGAATTTCGTCGTTTTGAGACTGTGCGTGCTAATTACCCCGGGATGGGGGTAGATTCGGTCGGTTTCACCGGTCGCAGTTATATGGCACGGTTGATCCCTGATGGAAGTCGTGTGAATCGACCTTATTCCTACGATCAAACTCAATATGGTCGTTTTAAAATAAATGAATATAACTCCACCAATCCCGATTTGGGCGCAGACTATGTTTTGGTTCATTTCGAGTTGAAACATCCGGAAGTTATGAATGGAGATCTCTATGTCGATGGAGATTTTGCTCGAAGCTTGAGTCCGACTGCAAAAAAAATGCAATATAATGGGGATAGACAGAGTTATGAACTTGACCTACCATTAAAACAAGGCTCATATAACTATCAGTATGTAGTGTCTCCGCGAGGGAAGAATTATCCGGCTCAACCAGATGTCATAGAGGGGAATAAATTCGAAACGCGAAATGAATATTGTGTTCAGGTTTGGCTTCGCGAGCCGGGTAGCCGGGCCGACCGGTTGATTGGAACAGCCCAGCTTTTTAATAAGTAAGTTTTTGCAATAGGAGGAAGAATAATGTTACAGATAAAAGACACCCTTGTCTCACTCGATCTAATTGAACGTTATTTTTGTTGTGATCTTGACAGTTGCCTTGGGGCATGTTGTGTGGAAGGAGATGCCGGAGCTCCAGTTTCGGTAGAAGAAATTGAAAATCTCGAGACCAACCTTTCTTTAGTTGTGGAAGATTTGACACCGTCAGCCCGCCAGACGATTGAAGAGCAGGGAGTCGCCTATGTCGATGAAGAGGGAGATTTAGTGACTTCCATAGTGAATGGTCGCGATTGTGTTTTCTGCACATATGCCGCCGGAGGGAAAACACTCTGTGCGTTCGAAAAAGCTTATCGAGACGGGAAGACTGCCTGGTGTAAGCCGATGTCTTGTCATTTATATCCCGTTCGACTTAAAAAGTATGGTTCGTTTACTGCTGTCAATCTTCATCGATGGAAGATATGTGGAAGCGCGGAGAAGCTGGGCCGAAAACTTGGAATTCGGGCTTATCAATTTTTAAAGGAGCCGTTGATAAGCCGATTTGGTGAAGAGTGGTATTCTGAGCTATGCGTTACGGCTGAAGAATATCTTCGGCAATATAACAAGTAAATATTTAACAAAAATTAAGAATAAAATCTTTATTGAGAACGAAAAAAATTGTACTTTTGCAATGGAAAATTTTCAGAAAATCTAACATGTAAGAATTTATTTAGTTAAGCTATTAACCGGGAATCAATTGTGAAATTGGTTTCCGGAATTTTTATTTGTATTGGTAGTGGAGTGAGAATTAATTATTATCTTAGCGGTCGAAAAAGTATGCTGGAGAAGTAAAATCGAAAGGCAAATTCTCCGGTTAAGAAAGAAGATTTATGAGTGGCGGTATGGCACAGTGGTGGTGGTCTGTCGTTTTGATGGTTTATGCTATTACTATAATAGCCTCTATCGTCGTTGTGCTTCGGGAGAATCGAAATCCGATTCGTTCGATGGCCTGGGTTATAGCCTTGATTTTTTTGCCTTTAGTCGGTTTGATTTTTTATCTTTTTTTTGGTCGAAGTTTAAAAAACACCCGCATGATTTCTCGCCATAAGAAGCGGAGACTGATGCGTGCGACGGCCACTCGGGCGGTTAATCTCAAGGAGGTAGGCCTCTCCCCTGAAAAGCGACAGCTGATTATTCTTTCTCATTCCCTTTCGAAAGCCAAATTCACCATTAATAATCGAATAGAAATTTTTACGGATGGGAAAGCTAAATTTGAGCGTCTTAAAGCCGACCTTCTGAATGCTCGCTATTCTATTCTACTCCAATATTATATTTTCGCTGATGACCGGCTCGGGACAGAAATCGCTGACATCTTGATTAAGAAAGCACAAGAAGGGGTGATGGTCAAAGTCATCTATGACCATGTCGGTAGTTTTACCTCCCGGTCTAAGTTTTTCCATCGGATGAGAGATGGGGGAGTAGATGTTCATCCTTTCTTTCGAGTTACTTTCCCTCAGTTGGCCAATCGCATTAATTGGCGCAACCACCGTAAGATCGTAGTTATAGATC
>CAZNMC010000086.1:0-5134 GCA_964574285.1 uncultured Sangeribacter sp.
ATTGCGTGACCGTCTTAACTCCGCCCCGTTCCTCGTAGATCATGTTTTCAATCCCTATTGAGGCACAGCGCAAAAAGCCGTTTTCAACCTGCTTTTTGACCTTTGCGCCCAATTCCGTACTTTCATCAAAAACGGCTTCGGCTATCAGTTGCGGTCCTTCCTTTCGCACGTTCTCCCATCGGCCTATAACACCGTTTTCGCGTTCGTGCATATACAGCATTATAGGGTTGCGCTCAAACCTCGCTGTGTTGATCCCGGCGGTAAGAACTATGAAACCGTGACTATTTAACGTCTCATCAGAGACTATGAATTTAGTTCCTGCCATTTCTTTTAATTAATTTGTTGTGTTGCAAAGGTATTGACTTTGTTTCTATACTCCTAAAAAGTATGCAACGGTTGCACAGAAGTATGCAATGATTGCACACTTTTTGTGTGAATTGCTTTCAGAAGTATTATTTTTGTCCTCAAAATTTGGGTATCTCAAAAGAAATTATTAAATTTGCGCTATCCTAAAAAATACGTGTATGAACTCAGTTAACAACTCCCCTAAAAGATATTTGCGGCCTATGGTGCGGAGCGCGGAAACGCCCCGGCGCTTTACATGTAATAGCGTAGGACACCTAAGGGCTGCTTCTTTTTTTAACTTCCTAAATTTTACGTGTAATGAACTCAGTTTATGACTGCGTAGCAAGCGTGGCACAACGTGCCAACCGCTACAATTTCGATGACCCTTTAAGGGTCTTGGCCCTGTGGAACGATCCGGCAGAAGTGCGCCGCCACCTCCTGACAATCTACTTCCACGCCGCACAAGCGGTTTTCAACGACAATGACGTGACGCCCGGAACTATCGGGGAATCATTCTCAGTTCTGCAAGAAGTCATCGAGGCTCTTGACAGCGTCAACGACACCAATGCCGCACGTCTTGCGGTAACTATCAAATAAGCATTTTTTCACTTATCCCGAAACCGCCCGGTGCAACGTCTCACCTCCGGGCGGTTTTATCAATTACAGCCATGTCCAAGTCAGCAACCGCAAAAGAAAGGATCATAAGTTTATCCGGCTCGTTTTCTCCAACTGAAATTGCCGACATTATCGGCACGAGCGTTCAATATGTCAATAAGGTTTTGAGGAATGCCCCGATATGCGAAAATAAGCCCTCTCTGACGCTTGAGAGGTATGTAATGGCACATCGTAAGGGAATAACAAAGAAAACCGATTTAGCGGCGTTCTTTGGCGTTACACGAATGACGATCAACCGTTTTGAGAATCGACCGGAAATTAAACACCATTTTGCCCGGTACATGGAATTGCTAAACAACGGTTATGACTTCCGGCATTTAATCCGGCACTCAAATTCTATACTTGAAACAATATTACCATTTGAACCAAATAGCGCGGTTGTGTCCACGCTTACGCAGGTAATAGCGTTACTCTCACAATGCGACAAAAAGGACAATTGAACCATTTTAACATTTCACTCCTAAAAGTGTTAAATGAATATCCAGTGTAACCCCACTTGTCACTTTTGTTACATTTTAACATAAAACGAAAAGTATATTTTTGTATCGCGCAATATTCCAGTGATTTAATTTTGCATGGTTTACATATTTTAACTAAAAGCGTGTTACGTTTATCCTAAATGTTAAATTTTTGAATGTTACATTCTGAACGGCTTGTAAAATCGTTAGAATGGAGATAGAAGACTTTTGGACAATAAAGCGGATTAATATCACACTTCCTCTTTTATCCCACCATTAAACCCAATCCTGTAAAGTATATGTTAACGTATCAGCACGTTAGATTAACTCGCGTGTAAACTTTTTGCGCCCAAATGTAAAGCAAATGTAAAGCTATGTAAACTTTTTGGCATTAAGTAAAGCGACATTTTAACCAATCAAAAACGCTCAAATTCAGCCGTTTAGCGTGTTACATTCGTTGTAACGCTTCGTTTTGTGCCCCATACCATGCTTGTCTAAACTGATTTATAAAGATAAAATTATTCAAAATCTATTAACTCTACAAATGTACGACTACCAAACTCCCGTTACAGCGAGCCGGAATTTTCACTTGAATCCGATAGCTTAGTAGTTAAGAAAAGAAGGCCAAAAGTTAAATATTGTTAATATTGGCGATTTTTCGGCTGTCTGTTTTGGGAAATGTATTATTCTCTTTAAATTTGTTGCGTAAGCCCTAAGCTTTTATTAACGTTTAGAATTCGTCCATTAATTTAAATTGCAATTTTTTACCATGAGAAATCTTGCTTACTTTACCTCTGCGGTTCTGACGGGACTTATCCTGACGGGGTGTGCCTCGCATGATAATGATCCTATTCCCGACAACAAGGAGGTATACGTGCAGATCACGGCTACCATTGAGGACATCATCTCTCGTAAAACGAATTTTGAGTGGGGAGAAAAGGACACGATCGGTGTGACAGATAGTAAGGGACATACGAATATTCCCTTCTATGCCACGTCGACCTCGGGAGAGTTTGACTCCGACATAGGCATCCTCCTCTCCGATAATGACGAGGTATCCTTCACGGCATATTATCCCCATGATCCCGCAAATACATCGGGGCAGATAAATTTCAAGGTGACCGATGGGAATAACTTTCCAAGGCCCAGGAAGGAGATTGATTTCATGCATGCTCCGGCCGTGACCGCCACACGTCAGGCTCCTCAGGTTAACTTTGCGTTTAAGCACCGCATGACAATGATTTCCTTCACTGTACATGACAATCATAATATCCTCAATTCGGACGCTCGGGTCACCTGCCGGCTCAGAAATGTAGCCGTCACCGGCACTTTCAACACTGCTACGGGGGTCATCACACACGGCACGAATGATGGGACTGTCGTCGCACCTGTCGAGCTCGATACGCCGGTAGTGTTTGTCCTCCCCTCCTATTCCACTAACAATTCCTCGCAGATCGACCTGGACATTGATGTCGAGAGTGGATCTGTTACCGAGACGTATAACGGAAAGATTACTCCGGCATTAGCACCGGGGAAACAGTACAACTACAATCTTTCGGTCAGCTACGGATCCGTCCTGAGCATCTCATCGAGCACGGTCACTGACTGGATTCAGAATGAGGCTGAGGATATTGAACTCACGCGACCGGGACAGGAGACGCCGGCTCCTGTAGTATCCGCCAGTGTGGGAGACTACCTGCTGACAGACGGAACCATCCTCCCGTCCGGGAATCTAACGGCTGCGGACAAGAACAAGGTCGTAGGTGTCGTCTACTACGTAGGCCATAACCTCACCCAGACAGGATTTCCCAAGAACAATGGACTTGCGATAGCAATAAACGATGCCGGGACAGCCACATTTGGCAATACGGACAGCGCAAAATCCTATTCAGATGTCGCGGAAGAAAATCCTGATCTTGTCAGAGGGTTGGATCTGTCAGAATTTAATGTCGGCACGTCGCAGATCGGAGGCATAAATACTTTCATGGGATACAATAATACTTCAGTCATCAAGGCACTCAGGGATGTAGCCCCATACAGTGCATCTTTCCTTCAGCAGCTCGATACAACCTCGCCCGTCAACGGCACCACGTGGTATCTGCCCTCATATGCCGAATTTAGGACGATCTACGGAAATCTCGACAAGATAAATGAGAGTATAGATAAGGCTGACGGCATGATGCTCGAAAGTTTCTCTCTGAGCAAACTCACCAATGACAATTTCTATTGGACAAGCACTCTTGATGGACAGAGCCACATCTGGGTCTGTGTCTTCGATGACACATTGCCCGAGGCATCGTTACACGCAACCCGAGGCCGATCAGGCATCTTCCGATTCGCAATTGCCTTCTGATATTAAGATGAGATTTATCCCCTGCTTCCCCATCGAAGAGATCTCGCAGCTCAAGAAGAGCTGATGTCCCGTCGGCGCCCCGACGGATCAAACCGCCACCGCAACAGGAAATCTCAGGTGATCTGCCTGAGATTTCCTGTTTAAAATATGGAGTCTGATGGAGTAATATTACTAAAACAAGCGTAACAACACGATCTCACCACAAGTAATGCTGGCATGCAATACGACCGGGATACTGTTTCAAAAAGTGTGTGACCGTTACGGCAACTTCCATCCTCAGATTCTGGCTATTCTCCGCGATCAGGAAGAGAAGTGTGACCGTCTGGCAGGGGTCCTCTATTCAAAGTGCCTGGCCCAGGAGCAGGTCTCAGACGTGTTCGACCAACTCTACGGGCAGCACTATTCTAAATCAAGCATCAGCAGCATGGCTGAATGTGTAAGTCTGCAGGTAAGCGAGTGCCTTGACCGTGGCCTTGAAGGCTATTTCCGGTGTTGTTTGTCGATTGCGTACACATCAAGATACATCGGAAACGCTCAGTGTCGACCGAGGCGTTCTACGTCGCGCTGGCTGTCACGGGGGCAGGCAGGCGCGACGTCCTGGGCATCTTCAACATTCCGGTTGAAAGTGCCACCGGGTGAGGTGAGATCTTCGTTTCCCTCAAGAATTGAGGTGTGGAGAACGTCGGCCTTGTGGTACCCGATGGAATTAAAGGCCTTGACACGGTGGTAGGTGAAAAGTCCCCCGGTGCTGCCTTACAGAGATGCGTCACTCACCTTAAGCGTAACATGTTCGCCAAAGTCAATCACGGGGATTAAGGGGCGTTGGTCGCAGACTTGCGAGATATGTTCCGCACCGGACAGCGTGATTACTCCTGAGACAAACCCGTCTCAGACACACTCCGTGAAACACTACCACGACCGTCTCGAATTTTATGAAGTTAGACGAATCAACGCTGATCTGCAGGGAAAGTATACCCGTTCGTCACTAACCTGAGGATCGTCGGCAACTACGCCCCACTTGGGAAACACACTATTCCTTATATCCTAAAAATCAAATATTTATCAGAACGCCTTTCCGCAACTCCAACATTCGCTCCTACGGCACACTGCATCACTTTTCCTCGCTCTGCTCCGCCGAATCCATATAGAGCCACTTTGTCATCGCCCACAAGTTCTCTCACTTGCCTCTGCAAATATAACGAACATTTAGGAATAATCGTATAAGCCAAGAGTTAAGAATTCTCATTGACAATCCATCGCCCGGCTTTTGTTGAACCCTCACGAGTCAGAATACCCTTAACTT
>CAZNMC010000087.1:0-5115 GCA_964574285.1 uncultured Sangeribacter sp.
AATTCTCGGGAAGGGTATACTGGCTTCCGTCAGGATTGAATCTCGTGATGTTACCGATAGCGTTATGATTGAAAGAGTTATACAGGACTGCGTATACTCCCCTGTAACTGTAGTTGATCTCGGCATTATGCGAAATGCTCGGGTCAAGATCCGGATTTCCTGAGAAATAGTCGCTGACAGTAGTGTAGTATCTGAAAGGGTTCAGGTCACCGAAATTAGGGCGCATTATACCCATGGAATAGGACATGGAGAATCTGCCGACCTCGGGTTTGGTCCAGCTCAGGTTAAGCGAAGGGAAGAGATAGCCGTAACTCTTGTCGAGACGCATATTATCTATCAGCTGCAAGCCCCATACATCCGTATGCTCATAGCGCAGACCGATTTTTCCGAAGAATGAACCCGGAAAACTTTTCTCGGCACTCACATATACCGCAGCCGTCTTTTCATTATAACTGAAGGAATTACTCTGGTACTGATTGTTCACCCAACCGCCGTTAATGAAGTCATTGATCTGAAGGTCAGTGCTATTGTTCACCCCGGTATAGGCTATGCCGGCATCCATCCTGAAAGAAGTGAAAGGCAATGCAGCATCAAGTTTCACGGAATGGATACGATATTTGTTGGTTCCGTCATCAGTAAGTCGGGTTGAATTTTCATCATCCTCCCATGTGGTTACATCAGAGAATGACTGGGTATGCCGGTTAAAGAAGTTATATGTCAGGCTAAGCATCTTTCCCTTTCGGTCAATCGCCCAGTCTCCGAAGGCGGTTACAGTGATGGCATTATTCGGACGTGCCGGCGATATATTGCGCGAGAATGAAGCTATACCATTATCAAGAGTTTCATCAAAGATATTGCTTTTCAACCGCATCATGCTGTAATTCAGTATTACGCCTGCGCTCACCCTGTCGGTAAACTTGTATTTCAACAGGCCGTTGGCGCCCAGCGAGCGGTTGGTGAAATGATGTGAACGGTCAGAGGTGCGTGTATAGTCTGAGAAAGTATATGTTCTGCTCAGATCATTTATTCCTTTCATATCCTGCCAACTTGCATCCGCAGACAGTTCGACTTTGCGTGTAGTATGGCTGATGTTACCCCCGAGCAGATAACTGAAATCTTCACGCACAGCACCGTTGCCCCAAATGTTCCCCCTCGTTCCGTGTGATTCGATACGAGTAGTAATACTGATGTAGGCCACGTTTGTAGTAGTCGCATATTTGGCGGGAGGTGTGGTAAGAAGCTCTACCTTCTCAATTCCTTGTGACTGCAGATTCTTCAGGCGCAACGCGATCGCTTCCTCAGGCATTTCCAATAGATGACCATCGATTATATACTTCACCGAAGTTTTACCGGCCACACTGACCTGATCATTGGTTACAGTGACACGAGGTATGCGGTCGAGCAGCTGCACGCCGTTCAGGCCTAAGGCGTAGGGGTCGTCCTTCGTGAGATAAACGATACGATCAGGCTCCTGTTTGAGAACCGGGCGATTGGCGACTACTACAACCTCGTTAAGTTCAAATTCTTTTTCCCATTCAGAGGGAATGGAATCGTTGGTTTTCTGAGCTATAAGGTACACAGGGAGTGCCGCTACTATGGATAGCAGCGTAAATATTCTTCTCAAAATTAAATAAGTTATTTTGTTTAACTAAAGATGGCGATTATTTGAATGCTTTCTCAGGGCCTTTTATGAAAAGAGTAGCTGATTTGCCGGAAGAGTCTTGCTGAAACCCGATATTAATTGTTTCACCGTTATTAGTTATCTTGACAATTATAGATTTTCCGCCCTTTCCGGTCTGCTCAAAATACTTGGTTGCCTTTCCCCTGTCTTTTGAAAGAGTTTCGGCAATTTTGTTTATAATAGCCGGATTATTATTCACCTTGAGCATTCGAAAAAACGTGCCGTTCTGTTTAAGAATTGAGGTAGTAACGGTTTTCTCATTATTGTAACGTCCATCAAAAAATTGTTCTACGGATAATTGCAAAGGTTTGGCGTTTGCCACCAATGTGGCAATAACCATGGAAAATATAAGGAGTAGTCTTTTCATCATTCAAGAGATTTTATTGTTGAAAAAAATTGTTCGTCCATTTGCTGTGCTTGCGCTTCCAATTCCGACATCTCTTTCAAAAAGTTTTCGGCTGAACGCATATCTTTTTTTATTTGGACTTTCGAATCCTCCTCACTTAGACGGTGGCCACCTGCATAAGCAATGTAATACGCATTGGTGTCTGCTTGGGATGAAAAATAAAGCAAAGAGCTACTCAGGCCAATCAGAAGTACGATTGAAGCTGCAACACTATAAAAAAATGCGCGTTTCGACCACCAGCTCCTTTTAATTTGCCGACGGGCAACCAATGGCTTATCAAAAGCTATCAATTCTATTCTCATCAATTGACGCACATCATCAATCAACTGAGAATGAAAATCAGTCTTAGAGAGCACATATCTAAGCTCATTCTCCTGCATAACTGATAGTTTGCAATCCATATAAAGCTTACAAAGCTGCTCGACTTCCTGCAGTGTCAGTTTAGTGTCACGCTCAATCATTTTTCGATTCTTATATAGTTGTCACGTATTTTTCTTCTCGCGCGGCTCATATTCATTCTTACCGCTTCCACAGACATATCTAACAGCCCGGCTATTTTCTCATATTCCATTCCTTCATGGGTTACGAGTGAGTAAATTCGCCTTTGAATATCAGTAAGGCCTGCCGTGAGCAATCTTTCCAATTTCTCAATATCTTCAAACTCCACCGGGGGAGATTCAAGACTATATGTATCGATCTCTTCCAACTGAATTGTTTTTGGTTTCCGTAACCTATCGATACAAACATTCTTTAAAACGACAAAAAGTTTGTTACGCGCCTCAAGTTCAGTTTCAATACATCCATTTCTCCATAGATTGAAGAACGTATCTTGTATGGCATCCTTGGCATCCTCATCGTTTTTGAGGAAATCCATCGCGCTTCTGTGTAATTTGTCACGCAGAGCCAAAAATGAGGATGTGAGCGTATCTAATTTCATTGCCTTACATTATAGATACGTTTGAAAATTAAAAATGTAACCAATTAAGAATTTTTTTCTAAGATTTATCCGTGCGGTATATTATCCAAAAATGAGGATTCAAGGTTCACAATAATATTTTCCATTCAAATAGAGGACAATAATTCATAATTTTTCCTTATCTTTGGAGCATGAATAAGATTTATAAATCAAAAGTAGCGAGATGGTATTTGTGGTTTTGTATCGGAATGACTATTGCACTCTGCGGTTCCATATACCTATGTTATAAATCCACATGGGTCCTTCTGATTGACATAGTTTTAATGGGTATAGCGCTTTTGATGATGTATGACATACTTTTGCATACTGATTATACGATAAATGGCGATAAACTGCATATTAGAAGTGGAGTTTTATTCCGGATGGACTTACCGATTTCAAAAATCAGTGAAATAACGCATAAATCCACAATTCTTTCTTCTCCGGCCTTATCCGCAAAACGAATTGGAATTAGATATGGAAAAAAGAAGTGGGTGTATGTGTCGCCCAAACACCAAGAAGAATTTATCTCAGAATTACAACATCTCAATCCTGAGATAGTGATAAGCTAACTAAGCCATAGCTTAACCTACGTATTGGCGGATAGATAGGTCATTGCCAGGTTAAGACGCTCGAGACCGTTTTGATAGTGATTGCCGGGCACCCATTTGAAATCCACCCTTACACCTGAGGCCTTAAGAGTTTTAACTATTTTTTCAGTGTTTTCACCTACTATATTGAATGCCGCAACATTTGATTTCGGTTCTTGCATACCCAACAGGAAAAATGCATAACCTGTTTTGTCGGAAAAGTTCTGTTTCTCAAACCACTGCATGAATCCCTTATACCAAAAAGAACCGGACAATGATATTATGTTGTGGAAAAGCGACGATTGAGGCCATTGCCAAAGAGTAAAGAGCCCAGACATAGAGACTCCCGCAAGGGTGCGCTCAGGTTGCGCGGAAACACCCAGCTTTTTTTCAACTTCCGGAATCACAGCTTGTTGAAGTAAATTGAGAAATTCGGGAGATTCTCCTTTGAAATCTTCAGTTCCTGCCGGAACTCCTTTAGCGGGCCACGGGCTGAATACATTCTGCCAGTCCATTCCGGTAATCACAACGATGGTGGTGTTATATTTTTTTGCCGCCGGCTCAATCCAAGTGGACAGCACATCCATTGGATAAAGAATATAGGTTACTTTATCCATGCATACTCGAGAGCTGCAGCAACACTTTAATCCTGAAGTTTCAATAATCTGTGTCATAATATTTCATCATATCAGGAAGATCTCTAAACCCCATTGAAGTATAGACAGAACGACCTTCCACCGTTGTTTCAAGAAAAATTTTTCCACATCCCCGCGTTTGCGCGTCTGAAATGAGTTGCCTTACTATCTGATGAGCTATTCCCTGTTCACGATAGTTTTTACGAACATATATATTCATCAGATATGCGCATTTACCACTCGGATTATCCGGAGAAGGTAATTCTTCGGTATAGCACACACCACCGCAGCCACATTCCTCACCGTCCTGCATAGCCACGTAAGCAATATGTGTATCATCCGGAATGTGGACTTCATAATATCGACGATTGGCTTCAAGCAATGGTGCAGCAGGTTGTAGTCCAAAGACATGTTTGAGGACCTCCTCTCGCCATCGCATCAATTGCGCTAAATCTTTTATCTTCGCCAACTGTACCATTATTTCAATATTAAGTATGTTATTTATAGCTGCCTTCTTTCAAAACTTTAGGAAGCGCATTCATATCAATTTTACCTCGGTGTGTAAGGGGAAGCTCATTGACGAGGACAAAAAATTCCGGAATCATAAAATCCGTGAGTTTTGATTTCAAATATTCCCGTACATCGTGGAAAGAGAATCCTTTTCCAGGCACAATATACGCCACAAGATAATGTAATCCGACTTCATCAAGAAACGCACGGACAATACCACGCTCGACCTCAGGATAATCGTTCAGCACATTCTCCACTTCCTCCGGCTCCACACGTTTGCCGAGTATCATTATCTGCTCATCCCGACGATGCAAAAATGCCAAATTGCCATCCGGGAG
>CAZNMC010000088.1:0-4915 GCA_964574285.1 uncultured Sangeribacter sp.
TCAAGAAAATCTTGATTTTGGAATAGCAATGAGACGGCTTTCCAAAGAACAATTAAGGGAGATAATAGGAGCAAAAGATTCTGAACAAAAAGCAGAAGTGACTACTACGGAAAAGCCGTCATTGGGGAAATTTAAATCTTGGATGTGGCAAGCGGCTTCAATTGCTGCAGTTGTGATAATTGCATTCACTGTGGTCTACAATATTGAGAAGAATGCGCGAAACTCCGTGGATAATGCGATATATGCTTGTGCTGATGTGAATCCTGACTTGGTAAGAGCAGGAGGGGAAACATTCGACATCAAGTCTATGACTGATGATGAGCTCAAAGTAAAGCTGCCGGCTCTTGTTTCCCTCTATCAAAGTTCCTCCTCACCTGACGAAATGGCAGATAATGGCTTTGCATTGGCTATGGCTTATCTTCGACTGCATGATCGAAATCAAGCTAAAAAGATATTACAGGAGTTAATAGGTAAATTTGAACAAGATCCTGAATATGCAGGTTATGTAGAGAAATGGCAATCTATTCTAATTGTTTTGAAATGAGGAGAGTCTTATGTTTATTCGTGTCTTTTTGGATTATTGGAGGCCTTTGTGGATTTACCAACAACAGGGCTCTGCTTATCGGCATAGGAAACTACAATACGGAAGCCACCGGTTGGTCGGTGATTCATGGAAATAATGATGTTTCGCTGCTCGAATCGAAATTAAAAGCTAAAGGATTCTCTGTCTCTCATCTTATTGACGATAAGGCAACAAAGCAAAATATTAAAACAGCGCTTGCCTCTTTGGTGGCCTCCGCAGAAAAAGGAGATATGGTGTATCTTCACTTCTCAGGTCATGGTCAGCTTTTCACGGATCTTAATGATGATGAAAAAGATAATTTCGATCAATCGTTTGTGTGTTTTGATGCTTGTTTCTCCCCGAAATTCCAAATTTCAGGGAAAGGTTATAGGGGTCAAAATCACTTTATAGATGATGAGCTTTTCCCATATCTCAATGAGCTGAAAAGAAAGGTAGGGAAGAAAGGAAATGTGATGGTTATTTTTGATGCCTGTTACAGTGGAGGAGCCGACAGAGGAGGCACTGAGGAGTCGCCTAATCCGGAAAGTGATATTGAATGGGTTAATGATACTCGAGGCGACGACTCGGAGTTTGAAGCTGACACATCTGCTACTGCTTATTTAAAATCGATTAAAACCCCGGGCCAATATTCATCCGGA
Organism: uncultured Sangeribacter sp.; assembly: GCA_964574285.1. Taxonomy (GTDB): domain Bacteria; phylum Bacteroidota; class Bacteroidia; order Bacteroidales; family Muribaculaceae; genus Lepagella. The sequence goes on from CAZNMC010000088.1 coordinate 1,222, forward strand.
GATGGAGAGATCACTATCATTAGTGCATGTGAAAGTGATAAAAAGAATTATGAATGTAGAGATAAGCGTTCGGGACGAAAATACGGGTCTTTAAGTTTCTGTATTGGAAAAATGCTTGATGGCAATATCCCCTTTACTCAATGGGCAGATTTTTTCACTGAGAAGAAATACAAATCGTTTAACGTGTTTCGTCCTTCGCAAAATCCGGTAGTTGAAAGACATAGATGAGACTTTTTTTCAATGATTTTGGAGCCTATTTCATTTTGGAAGAGGCTCCTTTTTAATGTTAGAGGCTGCGAGCGCCATTCTCATATTTACCTTCTACAGGGAACTGGTATTTTTGAATGTTACGATAACTTTAACTACGAGTATGGAAAAGCTAAAACTTAATTTCGATATAGAAATACTCGGGACTTCTCGAACTTATGTGGTGGAGGTGCCATATCAAAATGGTATAGTCGCGACCAGTGAATTTTGCCCTACAGAAATGCTTGCGGGCCCAATTGATCTGATAGCCGCTGTCAGAGGAGAATCATTAGATGTGTTTTTGGCGCATTGTCGCCGACAGTTACTTGCGATGTCCAAGATTGGTGAAACTGAAAAGGAGATTGACCGTCATATAGGAGGCCTGATGGCTGTAGTGATGGATAGACTGAGCCGGAGGAATAAGATAAAATTCGGAGATCTCCTGACATGCGTTGATTGTTTCTCTTTACTCCTTAGAGGCGCAGGCTTCGATCCTGATGAGATTCGGGAGATTTATCCTCGGGTGACAAAAACCATTGTGGATTTATACCCTGATAATATTGAGGATGTCAATATCGGAATTTTGTCATAGAATTTTTGTTTACCTGTGTAAGGTTTTTGGTATATTGTAATATAATATCAAATAATAGTAGCTATGAATATTAAGACTCTTCTTACGAATCTCATAAACTCCCTCCTTGATGGTTCTTTTGAGCGGGTGAGAATTATCTCTCAGATGAATGCGGCCTTCAAGGAGTATTTCACTACCGGAGAATTCAACCGTCTTTGCAAAGTGTCAATTTCACAGGGGAATAGTGCTTTTGCTCATGAAATGAGTTCGCTGTGGATACGTAGCGGTTTCAAAATCATGATAGAAAATGATTCATCGCTTCGCGAATCGGAAATGGATGAACTCGCAGCTTATGTGACTGATAACACAGCTTTTGTGCGTCAGCTGATGGCAATGGGTTTCGACACTTTGGTTATCAAAGGAAAGACAACCGGCTTGACTAAGCATTTTGCCCTCAAGAAATTTGCAAATCTCAATCAATATTACATCAGTTAACAGGAATATGAAGATTTTAAAAAGGTTTTTCAATCGTCTGAAATTCCGGCAGACTATCAGAACTGATGAAAGTTGTAATGTGGTTGACAGTATGGTTAAGGCGCGTAGACTTTATCGAGAATTAAGTATTGCGGCTCATCCTGATAGACATCCGGCTCAAAAGGATATTGCCGAGGAGATTATGCAACGGATTACAGCCAATAAGCATAACTATTCGGAACTTATTCAGCTCAAATCAGAAATCGAGAAAAGGCTAAAGTAGAATTTACCTTTTCAGGTAGATGGTATCATCATATGTAACACTTTAAAATTTGAATAATTATGGCAACACTTGTACAATGTCCCCACTGTGGCAGTTATAACACCTCGAAAACCAAAAACGGTAAAGTGAGTGATGCACTCGCTAAAACAGGAGCAGTTGTAGGAGGCGCTCTTCTACAGATGGTAACCGGCGTCCCCGGCATCCTCGGAGCAAATGTCGGTTATGGCAGAACTTGGCATCAGTATTGTTGCTCAGATTGCCACGAGGCTTTCAAAGTGCGTCTCGGTGTATCCGGCAACGTGAAGGAAGTGAAGAAATACTGATAAGGGAGGTGAGGTATGAAAACGAGTTTTTATTTTGTGGTGTGGATTTTGATTTATCCGTTGCTGGGGCTGCTGCATAATAGCTTCATCGACAATAATTCGTTTCTCGTGGCTCTGGCTGCGGTGTGGGGACTGTCGTGATTGCTTATGCGGTGTTTAAGACGGGGGTGAATGAGGATTTTGCTACCATCATCCGATTGCTCAGAGTAAAATGAAGAAGTTCGTAAGCCGACATCCTACGGGAAGAAAGTCTTTCTGATGGGATTGATGTTGTGCCCGGGAATGGTCAGAAATCAATTAGTACCGATACTGCTTACACGCTTCCGGAACTAAAGGAAATCAATCCTTTCAAGGGTTATACTTGGAATTGTTTAGATGAATGGACTGAATTCGATTACTCCACAAAGACTGTTATATCTTCATTGTGGGGCGGGTATGAAGGCTCAGAAAAATGGTACTTCCAATATGACCGAGATCGATTGAAACCCTATCTTAAAGAAGTACACCCATTGGTTTGATAGTATTAAGTGCTCGACTCCAATACATTAAAAGGTTTTGAGATTATACAATAGTTATCGCTTGAATACTGGATGTCTTATTCAATGTGTTTGTCTCGCAATTCATTGATGATTTCTTCCATTATGTAGCCGTCGCTTCTAAGTTGGAGCCCATATTTAGGATCCACCATCTGTTTGTAAACATTAGTGGAATAATATAAATTAAGCGCTTGTTCGGGAGAAATCTTGAAAAGGTTTGCCATTTGTATAATTATACGGCTCATTTTCCTCCATAGCACTGAATCTCTCATACTTATTCTGCTTTTATAAACGATAGATACTTATTAATAATCTCTTGATTCAGGATGCACACTTGATGATTTACTTTTTTATAAATCAATTGCCCCAAAGCTTGTTGAGCAGTGATAATGCCATTTTCATAGTCTTCGACTGTATCAATAACATTATCGTTAGCAACTCCACCTTCCACGAGATCATAAAGTTTTTACATCTCTCCACCCTTCCGACAATCGACAACATAATCAAGCCATTCCATATCGTAGGTTTCGAAAATTTTAACACGGTAGCCATCCGCCACAATCGCCTCAAAATTCAGGCTGTAGGAAGAGACAATTGGTTTTTGATTTCGTCCTTTTCTTTCTGCTATTACTTCTGCCCATGACTTCGCCTGATCGTATAATTTTGTAAGATAGAATCCTTGTCCGAAATCTAACTTCTTTCTACTCAATTTTACAAAAGGGGTTGGTACGGAGACATATGAACCATGAAAAAGAGTTCTCATATTATTCTGCTTCCCAGTTTAAGAGAGTTTCACTTATATCCTCAGCCACCCAGTCAAGGCTCTGAGTATGGAGATCGTCGTATCTTTTGATAAGCCGATTTTTAATCAGATCTTGTTTGACAAGACGATCATGCATCTCTTTTCCTGAGATACCAAGTTTTCGAGCGCTACTTTCAATAGCCATGACGGCAAAGTGTATGCGTCTATATTCGTCACTATCCTCAATCATAACTCTACATTCAACGTTTAACTTTGCAGGAGGCGCAAAGATTTTGTCAAAGGTAAGAAAAAACATTTATTATTGCAATAAGAAGTTATGAGCGAAATAAGGTGGAATCAAGATTAATGGTAGTGAAAATGAAGATCTGCTCCTCATACTTATCTAAAGCTCTGTTTGGGGTGGGATCATTTCATACAGCATGGGTGGGGGTTCATACAGTAGATGAGGTTTGTTTACTTTTTTATGGGCGATGGTATATAACTTTGTGGTGGAGTTCG
>CAZNMC010000089.1:0-4870 GCA_964574285.1 uncultured Sangeribacter sp.
GACCCCGAGATTACAAATCACGTGCTCTGGCCAACTGAGCTAAAGAGGCATCTTCTTTTCAGCCATCGGCTCCTCTAAAAGTTGCCGACCGAAATCGACTGCAAAGATACACCCTATTTTCGACTCTACCAAATTTTTTTACAAGAAAAATTCAATTTTATCTTTTTTTGTCGTATTTTTCTTATACCCCTTTATTGGTCCTAAATTCAAACTGGTTTTTCAACTCCACTTTATCATTAGTCTTTCCCCTGGCCCGTTGCCATCTACCACCATCCCACCTCATCCCGGTTTCACCTCAAAACCATTACTTTCTTATTCAACCGTCACTGATTTTGCCAAATTTCGAGGCATATCCACATCTTTACCCTTATTTATCGCTATATAATAAGAAAGTAATTGAAGAGGTACACTGGTAATTATCGGAGTAAGACACTCCGGAACTTCCGGAACCTCCAAGACATGATCTGCAATATTCCGTATCATCGAATCTCCCGCTGTCACAATCGCTATAATATTCCCCCCTCGGGCCTTCACTTGCTGGACATTGCTGACTATTTTATCGTACAAGTGATCCTTCGGAGCTATAATAACCGATGGCATCTCCTCATCTATCAATGCTATCGGACCATGCTTCATCTCCGCAGCAGGATATCCCTCTGCATGAATATAAGAAATCTCTTTCAACTTTAAAGCACCCTCCAGAGCAACAGGATAACTATAGCCACGCCCAAGATAAAGAAAATTTCGGGCATACGTATAAATTAATGAAAGACGCTCGATTTCAGGTCCAAGCTTCAATACATCTTCTACAAGATTTGGAATTTTTAATATCCAATGACCCAACTTCTCTATTTCCTCCTTCTTCAATGTCTGCTTCAACTCAGCTATCGTCATCGCCAAAAGAGTTAATACCATAACTTGACCCGTAAAGGCTTTAGTCGATGCAACTCCAATCTCCGGTCCTACATGGATATACGTCCCGCTATGTGTCTCCCGTGGTATCGACGAACCCACCACATTACTAATCCCATAGACAAAAGCCCCCATCCCCCGCGCTATCTTGATAGCCGCTAAAGTATCGGCTGTTTCTCCACTTTGAGAAATAGCGATTACTATATCATCCGAATTCAATACCGGATGAGAATATCGAAATTCGCTCGCATACTCAACCTCAACCGGAATTCGACACATATCTTGAATCAGATATTTACCAATCAGAGCAGAATGCCACGAAGTGCCACAAGCCACTATAATAATTCTGCGAGCATTCAGAAAACGCTCCTTATTATCATTCACCCCATTGAGTACAACTAAATTTCCATGATCAACTACTCGACCGCGTATACAATCCAACAATGTCGACGGCTGCTCGTAAATCTCCTTTAACATAAAATGAGGATACCCACCCTTCTCAAGTTGCGAAATCGACATCTCAAGTCTCCTCACATCTATTTCGTTCTCCTCATTGTCTAAACTATAAAGTTTTAATGGAGCGCCTCGCCGAATATAGGCAATCTCTTCATCCTTAAGATAGACCACGTTATCTGTAAACTCGACAAAAGGAGATGCGTCCGATGCTAAATAAAACTCTCCTTCTCCGACACCCACCACTAATGGAGAGCTTTTTCGGGCTGCAATTATACAATCCGGATTATTCTTTTCAATTACAGCAATTGCATAAGCTCCAACGACCTGCTTCAAAGCCTCCCTTACAGCATCCAACAATGTACAATTATTCTGAACACGAATATATTCAATTAATTGCACCAACACTTCAGTATCCGTGTCGCTATGAAACCTACACCCATGCTCCACTAATGCATCCTTTAGCACCTTATAATTCTCAATTGTGCCATTATGTACTAAAGCCAAATTCCCATCTTCACTATAATGTGGATGAGCATTGCAATCGGAAGGTTCTCCATGAGTAGCCCAGCGAGTATGAGCTATCCCAATATTAGATTCCGTATTCTTGTCCTTACAAAAATTTTCAAGTACTTTGACCTTTCCAAGAGTCTTATATATATTGAGTTTACCGGATTTGTCCACCAATGCAATCCCAGCACTGTCATACCCACGATATTCCAACCGGTGAAGCCCACCTATTAAAATATTATAAGCATTCCCTTCTCCGATATAACCAACTATTCCACACATATTTATCTCTTATATTTTCAATATATAATCTCCCCGTTATTTTGATCCCACAGATGATCTACCACCTATCTTTCTTTCAAAATCACCTGGATACATACCGGGTAATTTGCAAAATTAATAAAAACTACAAGATTTTTCAAAATTCTCCTCCTTATTTCATTCCGAGATAACACTATTTAACACTTCAGTTTTCCCTTCCCATCCACATAAACCCAATCACAACAAAATAGAGAAGAGAACCTAAAGTCCTCTTCTCTAAAAATCATTTACTCCGCAGCAGATCTGCAGAAAACATTTAAAACCTTAACGTACGATTTTCTTAGTCACCTTGCTTCCCTGGCGGCAAATCACGATTGAACCCTTTGCAGGATTTTCCACTCGTAGACCATCCAAGGTATAATAAATGGGTGTTTGGTTCTCCTTCAGATTATCTTCCCCTATAACATCTACACCGGAGCGACCCAAATTTACCTCAAAATAAGTTTCCCCAAATTTCACCTGAGGTTCCTTACTGGTAGTGTTATAAAGACACCAACCCGGGATATTTACTGCATACACTTCAGGAGTAGAGGTGGCAGAAATACTTCCTTCTATAGATCCTCCATTTTCAGAGGCTATCCATAGATCTGCAGTCTCCGACTCACTTATCTGATAGTCTTTGAAGCATAACAAAGCATTAGCTGAACATTTTCCACTTGTCAAATCTACAGTAAAAGGAAGCTCCAAATCGTAACCATAATTACCAAAATTCCATACAGAAAAACCTGTATCAGTTTTCTGAAGATAAATTGGGCAATAACCTGGTTGCTGTGTCTGGCTATCTCGGACAGTCATCAGCTGGTTATACTTATTCATCAAGATAGCCCCAATGAAATCCACTCCCTTTGGAATCACTTCTCCCACAGCATCCGGATAGCTCGTTACTATCAGACAACTGATCGGTTTATTCCAATCATCATCCACGCGAGGACACCAATAACTTATACAGCGCGTCTCGGGATCAATGTGAAGTACGATAGAATCCGGCTGCATCACATCGGTTGCCCAATCAGAAACATATATATAGGCTGGATAATCACCATACGTTCCCAAATGTGTACCAGCAGGGAACGATAAAGTCTGATTCTCATAGTCAAACTTTGCTTTCACCCGCGAAATAGGTACGGGTGGATTAAACGAAGTATCATAGTCAGCCCAAAAGCCCTCTATAATAACTTCATCGTCCGAATCTCCGGCAACTATCTCCGGGAAACAATACATCGGCTCCCAACCAACATGTGCATTGGCATATCTAAACTCATCATAGATATAGGTGCCTAATAGATCATTCCGTTTTAATTTCTTTTTCGAATCTGTCCGCGTCGGCTGCATTTTCGGGAACGAACTCTCACTCGAAATTCCCACCAAACTTTTTGACTGAACAAGATTTCGCTGAAGACCTTCATCACTACGTAAAAGCGATGATTGTGCCATTCCCGTTAGAGCTATAACCACAGCCCACGACAAAAGGTAAAATTTTTTCACAATGATAAAATGAATTGAATAAGGATTAAAAAATAAGGTACAATATCAGATACTTTAATTCTCAAACTAAGAATTAATTTTATATCGGCAAAGATAATTCAAAGAAACCGAACCACAAAATTAAATAAAACTTATTTCTCTTCTTATAAACTATTAATACACCTTTTCATCCCTACTCATTCCATCAACTCCTCCCTCAATCCATCCAATATACACTATCTTCCCTTTCCAAGAAATGGAAGTTCAATTGAGAAACATCAAATATTACCTAAATATCTAACTTTTAATTAAAATTCAACACCCCCAGGATCTAAAGGATTTTCACGAAGTTTATATAGAAGCTTATTCCTAATCCCCGGATTATTCTCTAAAAGCTGAGAAAGTTCCCAATGATGACCCGCTTCCTCTCTCAAAAGAGGAGAAGTGGAATCGGCGCCCGACAAATTCCACGTTAACAAAACAGTCTTAATTTTTAAAGCCTTCAATTTTCGAACAAGCATTTCATGATCCGCATCCCCCGTAATCAAAACAACATAATCAAACTTCCGAAAAGTAGCCAGTTCATATGCCTCCAAGGCAAACCATACATCAATACCCTTCTCAATTACTTGCACTTCACCATCCCGCTCCATCTCACGCAAATGTTTATAATGAAAGATCACATCGTTTTCAATTAACGTGTCCTCAAACTTACGTTCATTATAAAGAAGATGTTTGTCATAAGCTTCTCGAACTCTAAAACGTCCTCGAAAGTAATGAGCCTCCGTGATTTGACAATCAGCTGGATCAACTTTCTCCGTAAGAGCCAGTCTTTGACATATAAATTCAAACAACGACCGCACCCTGATAATACTATTTTCAAGATGTTTTAGTGCTCTATTCACTTTCGCATAATAACCACCATCGATGAACACACCGACTGAAACATATCCGGACATATAATATAAGTTTTATAATGTAAACTCCCCAATACTCCAAAAGTTCAAGTGAAGAAAAATATAAACGACGAAAGGAAACCATCATCCTCCTATGCGGACTTGGAGGGCATAGGAAGAGATTGAGGGAAGAGACCCAGACCGATAGAATAGGCGTAAGATTGAGGAAAGGAGAGGTAGGAAAGATGAGGAAAAAAAGATGTGAGTTGAGAAATGCGAGACAAGGGATTAGGGGTAGGGATATGGAAAAAGGC
>CAZNMC010000090.1:0-4355 GCA_964574285.1 uncultured Sangeribacter sp.
TATCTTTGTTGCCACGAAAATTTCCTCACGCGGAACACCGGATTCCCTGACACCACGTCCGACTTCGACTTCGTTTCCATACATGTAAGCTGTGTCAATCTTACGGAATCCCAGCGAAATTGCAGACTTTACCGAATTGACACATACGTCCCCCGTAAGGCTGTAAGTGCCGAGACCAATAATAGGCATATCATAGCCGCTGCTGAGACGGATTGTCGGAGCCTGGCCGTTCTTACCTTTCGATAGCGGAAAGTTTGCATAATCCGTTCCCATATTACCTTGCTTTTCAAAATTTATGCCTAATTCGTTAATCCATTTTTCAATCTCTGCAGTTGACGTTCCCCCTCCGAAGCGTTTTCCCGATTTCCATACGGCATCTTTTACAGCAGAGTGAAGTTCTGTATCACTATCGCCTATTCCACTGGAATGAGAAGTGCAGAAAGGAACTATAATCTTATCCTTGAAATGACCGCTTTCCAAGAATGTAAATATCACGCGCGGAGCCTTTCCCCACCAGATAGGATATCCGAGAAATACCACGTCATATTCATCAAGATTCTTTGGCATTCCTTTTATTGCCGGGCGGCAGGAAGGATTATTTTGCTCTCTGTTAGCCCGACAGTCTTGATTGTAGTCAAGGTCAGCAGAAGTATATGCGTCCTGCGGTTCAATACAGAAAAGAGAGCCGGATGTTAAAGCGGCGATATCTTCCGCTACTCCCTTTGTAGTGTTGGTGCATGAAAAATAAGCCACAAGTACTTTCCCTTCTCCTATGGTTGGATTGGGATCCGGCTCAGGAGTCGGTGTCGGCTCTTCCTTAACTTGGGGCTCTTCATTTTCATGAGAGCATGCGCACATGGTAAAAGAAGCTGCCATAAGCAAACTCAATGTTATTATCCCTAATTTCATTTATCAAAGTTTTTGTTGAAGAACTCTATGATACGTCCGAAGGGAATAATCTCCATTTGGTCATATAAGTCTGTATGACTTGCTCCGGGAACAACTACGAACTCCTTATTATCTCCTTTAAGTTTATTAAAGGCATCCTTACCGAAATAGAAAGAGTGAGCTTTGTCGCCATGGACGATCATCACTGCATTTTCCAGTTCGTCAGCATACTCGAAAAACTTGAAGTTGAGAAACGGTAGCGGCGACGTTGCATTGAAACCACCATTCGAATTGAGCGACCGCTTGTGATAACCTCTTTTTGTAGTCTTATAATAGTCGTAATAGTCTTTTACAAACTGAGGTGCGTCTTCGGGAAGCGGGTCAACTACTCCGCCTCCAAGTTCATAGAATCCCTTCCGATAGTCTTCTGTGCGTTGAGCCGACAAAGCAGCGCGCTTTGCATTGCGTTCTTTAGCACTGTTTTCACTATCAAAGTAACCGTTTGCGTTCACACGCGTCATATCATACATTGTAGAAGCCACCGTAGCCTTTATACGAGGGTCATTGATAGCCGCCTCAATTGCTATTCCTCCCCAGCCGCAGACACCTAAGATTCCTACTTTGTCAGTCTCGACATCATCCCGGGAAAGCAGATAATCCACCGCAGCACTGAAATCTTCAGAGTTAATGTCCGGCGATGCGATATAGCGTGGTTCTCCCCCACTCTCACCGGTGTAAGACGGATCAAAAGCGATTGTGAGAAATCCATTTTCGGCCAACTCCTGGGCATATAGACCGGACACCTGTTCCTTAACTGCTCCAAAGGGACCACTCACAGCGATCGCCGGGAGTTTGCCGCCAGCATTCTTGGGTTTGTAAAGGTCGGCAGCAAGGGTTATACCATAACGGTTTACAAAAGTGACCTTCGTATGGTCAACACGCTCGCTTTTAGGGAAAGTCTTATCCCACTCCTGAATAAGAACAAGGTTTGCTGTTTTCATCATATTATTGTTATTTTGATTTTGTGCATTAATGTTCAGTCCGGCTGCCAAGGCAACCACGAAGCCTATTAGTGTCTTTTTCATATTTCAAAGTTTTTTTATTAGCGCTGCCGGCACTCCTCCCACAACCGATTTTGATTCCACATCTTTGGTTACGACCGCTCCGGCTGCAATGATAGCCCCATCTCCTATCGTCACGCCGGGAAGAATGGTTGCATTTGCTCCAATCCAAACTTTGTTGCCTATTACTACCGGAGTGCAGCTCATATCTCCACGCCGGTCAGGATCTTTTGAATGGTTTACCGTACAAATAGTGCAGTTATGGCCAATAAGGCAATCATCGCCTATTGTGATTCCTCCCCAGTCCTGAAAGGTGCAGCCCATATTTATAAAAGTGCGTCGTCCGATAGTGATATTCTGCCCGCAGTCCGTATAAAACGGAGGGAAAAGACCGAATCCTTCATCAAGTGGCTTGCCAATCAGTTCTGACATCTGCCCACGCAGCTCCTCAGGAGAGTGGTAGGAATTGTTGATTTGGGCAGTCAGACGCATTGCCCGCTGACTCATCGAATGCATAATCCGATGAATCTCGCTTCCGGCAACGATAAGATTACCGGCGGAAGCATATTTAAGAAATTCTTTATCCGTCATATCTTCTCTAATTTGATTATGCAAAATTACTTCAGGATTATTTCAGGATTTATACCTATGTTACGGATAGAAGAACCAAGATTACGGAATCACTATCTATCGCTTTGGACTATTGGCTATTGATTGCTAAATTTGCAGTATAAATTCAGATAGACATGGAAATTTTTCAAGCAGATAGCATTGAGAAATATAATCGATATTTCGGTTTTGAGACCCGACATCCCTTGGTGAGCATAGTTCATTTTGATGATTCCGTACATCAGCCCACCCACTGTATGCACTTTGGATTTTATGCTCTATTCCTTAAGAAAACTACCGGATGCAAGATAAACTACGGCAAGACAAACTACGATTTTGACGATGAAACGGTTGTGAGCTTCGCACCAGGGCAGACTGTAGGAATCCACCGCTTGGAGGATGGGCCGGCACCGGAAGCTATCGGACTTCTATTTCATCCTGATTTTCTTAATCGGACATCCTTGGCACAGAAAATGAGTCAATACTCATTTTTCTCCTACGCATCCAATGAAGCCCTCCACCTCTCCGAAGAGGAACGCATAATCCTACAAGATTACATGGATAAGATTCAACGTGAGTTGCAGCATCCTATAGACCGCTTCTCAAAATCCCTCATCATATCCAACATCGAAGTCATGCTTAACTACTGCATGAGGTTTTACGAACGACAGTTCGTGACTCGAGAAGAGCTGAACAATGATGTGCTCGCCCGCTTTGAGGTACTAATTGACGACTATCTTCACTCTGGAAAAGGTATTACCGATGGTATCCCGACCGTAAAATATTTCGCTGATAAGGTATGTCTTTCATCCAATTACTTTGGCGATTTAGTAAAGTCGGAAACTGGAAAGACGGCTCAGGAACATATCCAGTTGAAAATGATAAACCATGCTAAAAGCGCTCTCCTCAATCCGGAAATCTCTACAAAACAAGTTGCCGAGTTGTTAGGTTTTCAATATCCCCAACACTTCATCCGCTTCTTCAAGAGACAGACGGGACAGACCCCAAAAGAATACAGATTAGCCATGGCCTGATATAGAAATAAAGACCAACAAAGGCACTCATAAATGAAGATTCTGGTATGATCTTACGAAACAACGTGAGCCTCTGCGGTTGATAATTAGTATCAAAAAAATTTTTTAGGATAGGTCGCGAGTAGTCATCTTTTTCTGTAAAGTCTGCAAGCTGCGGGTCCTGAACAAACCAACGGATATTCCGGATGCCGCTCAAACCATATTACAGCATATGGACATGTGGCAGCTATCTTATTGCCATTTTCCAAGATAGTTTTGACAGCAAGCTTTACTAACTTTCCGGCCACCCCCTGACCCCGAAGGGAGGGATCAACAAATGTGTGATCAATTACGGACACTCCGTCCACGGTGGGAAATGTTACTTCCGCTATTGTATTGCCTGTCTCATCAGTAGCAAAGATTCTATCTTTTTCTGTTATAAACTCCATATTAAGCCATTTTTATTTGCTAAACATATATCATCGCATACCGGTTCAATTGGTGGAGTTTCAAAGGCATTCAAAAGCCTCGCTTGCGCTCGTCTTTCAAATGTTACCTACTGAGCTACTGAATCTTACAATTATATATTGGTATAAAAGCCATAAATGTCTTTATATTTGGTTTACAGTACGGTTTACAGTCGTGCATTTTGAGATGTGGTTAACAATCATTTTAATTTTAATTCTCTCAAATAATCTGTCGCTGACTGTATTGGATTGGTTATTCTATAATATCAATAGTTGGAATCTGGGCGAACATTAGAGATGTCGTTCCGTATCGTAAT
>CAZNMC010000091.1:0-4297 GCA_964574285.1 uncultured Sangeribacter sp.
TATTTTTTATTTTTTATTTTTTATTTTTTATTTATTTAAAAAATTTGATTATTTATCAAAAGTCCCCCAACAATCTTCCTGATCAAACCCCTCGTTTTTTTATAATTTTCCTTTTTATAATTTTCCACCAAACTTTTATAATTTTTCCGCCAACACCTTTCGTGCCTTAAGGCAGTCGATCGCTATCTGATGTTGCAACTCGTCGAGCGAGGAAAATTTCTGCTCTGCGCGGAGCCGAGACATAAAATCTATATTCAGGTTGCACCCATACAGGTTGCCGCTCCAATCTAAAAGATGGGCTTCCACGGTCGGAGTCAATCCGTCATTGACAGTTGGACGCACTCCAATATTCACTACCGCTGGAATTCTGGCTCCGTCGGGGAGAGTGGCAATACAGGCATAGACACCATGTGCCGGGACCAGACGTTTGGAATTCACGTTGATATTTGCAGTCGGGAATCCGAGGGTACGACCAAGCTGACGCCCACTTTCAACTTTCCCTTCCAATCGGAAAGGACGGCCTAGCATTTGGGTGGCTAAGTCAATCTTACCTTCAGAGACAGCGCGTCTGATAGCCGAAGAACTTACCCCCTCAAGCACCGGCGCTTCGAACACTTTTATATCCAACCTCTGTCCTATCTTCTGATAGTCGCTAACGGACAAATCAATACCATCGCAACCGAAGGTGTTGTCATAACCAACCACAAGGGCCCGGACTCCAAAATCAGATTTCATTTTACGCATCCACTCTTCTGCGGTGAGGTTCATTATCTGACGAGTGAAAGGGACAACCAAGACCTCAATGTCGAGTTTTTGCAAAAACCGGTTTTCATCGTCTACATTCATAATCCGCGGCGGAACTCTATGGGGCGCTACGACTTCGAGGGGATGGCGATCGAAGGTGATCAGGAGGGGAGATAAGCCGAGTTGCTGACCCAGCCTTTTCATGGTCTCAATCACCACCAAATGTCCTCGATGAACACCATCAAATGTTCCGACGGTCGCTATTTTCCCTTTTAAAGCCTGCATCATCGCACCGGGTTAAATTATTCGGTCAGTCACCGCAATAACATCGTTATCACTTCCCGGAAGGTCGATTTTCATGGCTCTCATTCCGACGCTTCGAGCAGCCTGACAATTGGTTTCAGAGTCATCGAGCATGATGGTTTGTTCCGGACGCAGGCCAAAGCGACGAAGGACGACCTTAAAGACTTCAGGATCGGGTTTGCATATTCCTTCCCGGAAAGAAGCTACTATCCCGTCGAAATAATCCTCCATTCTGAGACCTTGAGCTTGAAATGCCCGACAAATCCAGGAATTGAACATCACGGCATTTGTGTTGCTGAGGACATAGAGCTTTTTTCCTCTTTTACGAAGATTGCGAAGCATTTCGAGTCGCTCCACGGGAAGACGAACCAAAAATTTGTTGAAAGCTTCTTCAATTTCAGTGTCGGCAGTGTCGGGGCGACATTGAGCCCTAAGAATATCGAAAAAGCGGGCGGCGGATATTTCTCCCACTTCAATCCGGAGGAAAGGGCCCTCCTGGCGATAAAGTCCGAGCAGACTGTCGGCATCGGCAATCCCCAATTGCTCAAGTGCGCTGACAGCAGCGTCTCTGTTCAGGTCGATAATAACTCCCCCAAGATCAAACACAATATTTTGTACACCTTCAATCTTTTCCATGATTCAAACGAATTGCGCCCACAAAATTACAAAAATTAATCCCGGACAACTACAAAACGGTTAAAAAATTGTTATCATAGAAAAGGGAGATTCTGTTTCCTGGAAATTTTATAGAATTATTCAAATTCCACAATAATTATATCACACAAAATTCCACACCATGGCAAAAATAAAATCGATCGGCATCCTCACTTCAGGGGGCGATGCACCGGGAATGAACGCGGCCATCAGAGCCGTCACACGCGCAGGCATCTATGCGGGGTTTCGAGTATTTGGCATCTATCGGGGCTACCGGGGTCTGATTTCGGATGAAATAGAGGAGTTTTCGACTCAAAACGTGTCTAATATCATTCAGCGCGGGGGCACGATACTGAAGACAGCACGCTGCAAAGAGTTTGCCTCCCCTGAGGGACGCCAATGCGCCTACGATGTGTTGCGACGCCACGAAATCGATTCGTTAGTTGTGATCGGAGGTGACGGGTCGCTGACGGGTGCCCGCATTTTCGGGAATGAATTTTCTTTCCCGATCATCGGCCTCCCGGGCACCATTGACAATGACCTCTACGGCACGGACTCCACCATCGGCTATGACACAGCCCTCAATACGATCATGGAGTGTGTGGATAAAATTCGAGACACGGCCACGAGCCACGAGCGTCTGTTTTTCATTGAAGTGATGGGTCGGGACGCCGGTTTTCTTGCCCTCAACGGTGCTATCGCATCAGGGGCTGAAGCGGCTATTATTCCGGAAATATCCACTCAGACCGACCAATTATCGGAACTGATCAAAAACGGATTCCGGAAATCTAAAAATTCTTCAATCGTTTTAGTGGCTGAATCGCCTATCACGGGCGGAGCAATGGGACTTGCTCAGCGGGTGAAGGAAGAATATCCGGAATATGACGTCAGAGTGACAATCTTAGGCCATCTTCAACGGGGAGGATCACCCACAGCCTACGACCGCATTTTGGCTTCTCGTCTGGGGGCTGCGGCAATCGACGCTCTGCTGGACGATCAAAGAAACGTGATGGTCGGAGTTAAAAATGACGAAATCGTCTATGTACCCTTCACAAAAGCGATTAAAAACGACAAACCTATAAATCAGGAATTGCTGTCGACCCTGCGTCGTCTGTCGATCTAAGGCATTTATCTTCGAAGATCGATAATTCCTCAATATACTAAATATCTTAAAACTATGTCAGGCACATCATCGGGAGGCTTTGTGGATCGCCTTCACAATTCAGAGGCCATCATCAGCCGGTTTGGACGCGCGTTGGTGCTCATCCTTTCCTTGGCACTGATTGTCTTTATTTCTTACGATACATTCAAGGGGATAAACTTTCTGGAGAATCATCTCTATATGGAGTTTCAGTTTTGGGTGTGTATAGTCTTTTTACTCGATTTCTTTATCCAGCTCATCATGGCCAAGTCGAGGAAAAGCTATCTGCTCCATCGGTGGTTTTTTCTCTTCATCTCTATCCCTTACCTCAATATCATCAATCTCTTCCACATCCAGTTTTCCCCTGAAGCGCTTTATTATATCCGTTTCATTCCGCTGATTCGGGGGGCATATACGTTCACGCTTGTGGCGGGGTATTTTTCCACCAACCGGGCCTTCTCGCTACTTACTCAATATGCATTGCTATTACTGAGTGTGATTTACTTCACGTCGCTCATATTTTTCTATGAGGAAAAGAATGTGAATTCGAACGTCACGTCGTATTGGGATGCCTTATATTGGGCATGCATGGATTGCTCGACGGTCGGTTCGTATATCAATGCGGTGACAGTGGTAGGGAAAATTCTGAGTGTGATCCTCCCAGTCCTGGGCATGATGGTTCTTCCGCTCTTCACCGTCTTCGTGACATCAAAAGTGAAAGAATACAATGATCGCCAGTCGGCTCGGGATAGCCGGTTCTTAAAGGAATGGCACGAAGATTTCTCTCACTCGTCAAAGGCAGATGCTACGTCCTCAGATTCGACGACGGGAGCTCCCGGGGAAATGAAAAATGGTAAATCGACTGTTAAGGAGGAATAATTTTGCAGCGAAGAGAAAAAGAATTATATTTGCATGAAATAAGCGGACGCTAAAAAAATGGCGGCGCTACAAAAAAAACGTAATAAATTTCACCAACAAATCATAATATTTATGGTAGATTACAAGTCTTTAGGTCTGGTCAACACTCGAGAGATGTTTGCCAAAGCCGTACACGGTGGCTATGCAATACCGGCATTCAACTTCAACAATATGGAGCAACTTCAGGCAATCATCAAAGCGGCTGCCGAAACGAAGTCTCCGGTAATTTTACAGGTTTCGAAAGGAGCACGCAATTATGCTAATCCGATCCTTCTCCGCTACATGGCGCAGGGAGCAGTAGAATATGCGAAATCGCTTGGATGGGAACATCCTCAGATCGCGCTCCATCTCGACCATGGGGATTCGTTCGAGATATGCAAGGATTGTGTGGACAACGGTTTCTCGTCGGTTATGATCGACGGCAGCCATCTTCCTTATGAAGAGAATGTAGCACTGACGAAGAAAGTGGTGGATTATGCCCACAAATACGATGTGACAGTTGAAGGAGAACTTGGAGTGCTTGCCGGCGTGGAAGAT
>CAZNMC010000092.1:0-4253 GCA_964574285.1 uncultured Sangeribacter sp.
ATTTTTCGCTTAGTTTTTGTAAGAGAACGCAAGAACTGTTTTAAGTTTGTTTATGGCAAATTTCATGACAAATGAATCTGAAGATCCCCAATGGCGATTTCTTGTTAGCCATTGGGGAGTTTTTATTTGGAAAAGCATAAAGCTTAAAGTATTGGTGCATTTTTATTTTGGATAAGTATTCTTTTCAAGTATCATTCATTTTGCTCTGCCAGATTGGTCTTCCTTGGAGTCGCGCCATGCTCCGTTGACTTTATCATGTCCGAAGCGGTAGCTAATTTTTTTGATATTCCTTGAAAAATTTTATTTTACAATTGTTTTACGGATTGTACCATCACTCAGCCTTTCTATTACGACTGACCCAGGCTTTGGATTGGCTACACGTTGTCCGTCGATGAGAAACCGCTCAATAATAGTATTGTTTTTGTCGGCATCAACAGTTTCGACAGCAGCTTCATCAGGGATGACTTTAATGGAATTGATAATTGAATAATCGGTCTTACTGTTTTCAGGACGATATATAAACAACGGTGTCGGTTCATTAAGATCATAATCCATACTTGAAATACCGTTTCCGCTACTTTCTACTGTCATATTTTGTCCGTTGCCTTGAAGTAATTCAATTGACCCCATTCCAGGCTCAATCTCGATATCCACTTTTCCGGTGCCAGCTGGCAACAATAGATATAGGCCATGGTAATATGCAGCTAAATCGTGGGTCTTTATTGTTTTTCCGATGAGGTTATCTGCAATACCTTTTTCATTAGATGAGTACAATACCAAACTATTAGGGAATAGTGGTTTGAAATCTGCATTCACAATATAAAACCCATCAGCACTAATTATCTGGTGATACTCTTTATCAAAAAGTTGGGTGAAATCCGGAGAAAAAACCACCTGCGGATCGCAATGCAGGTCATAAAGTTGATTGATGGAATTAAAGCCACTCCAGTTATCATCAAGTTCATCATTACATTTGGCGAGAGCTGTCAAATTCCATGTTTTATTTACTATCCAGTTATATTCCTCATGATAGAATGGGGATCCGTTGGATTCAGGAAGCGAAGATGTCATGGAAATAATGTTGACGTTTTTGTTTATATGGTTATAACTATATTCCTTTTCCACAAAAGTGAAAGCACCTTTTCCTATATATTTTACGCTCTCCGGAATGAAGACGGTGTAAATTCTGGTATTTGATGCAAATGCATAGTCGCCGATATACTCTAACATAGGAGGAAGGGAAAGACGTTCTCCGATTGCATATTTTGCCAGATGAAATGCATGGTTTCCTATATATTTTAATGTGCCCGGCAATTCTAAGTTATATAATCTGACACAGCCATAGAAAGCAGAGTCTCCGATAGATTCTAATGATGGCGGCAATATAACGTCGGCAACCTCAGTTCCATATAGCAAACGGTTTGGAATATGCTTCATATTTGGAGAAAAAACCACTTTGTCTAATTTCCCACCCATAGAACCGCTGAATCCGGGAACATTGCTGAGATCAAGGTGTAAGGTAGATATATTTGCTCCGTACAATAGTCCCGGCATTATATATTCAACATTGTCGTCAATTATAAATTCAGAACAAATCGATTCATCGAAAGGATGTCCTGGATAAGGATTCCATGTTCCACCAAACAAGCCCCAAAGATAAGTTCCGATGGTGGCATTTTTACAATTATATTCGACTTTCTCTAAGGTCTTGATTTTTTCAAATGCACAATGCCCAATAAAAGATAAATCGGAAGGAATTGTCAGTTCGGAAATAGATGTGCCACTGAAAGCGTAGTCACCGATATGTCTGAGGCTTTCCGGTAAAATTAGCGACGAAAGAGATGTGCCTCTGAAAGCGTATTCTCCAATATACTCAAGACCTTCCGGCAATTTTACATTTACAAGAGATTGGTGACCGTCAAAAGCATAGTTCCCAATATTCCGCAAAGATGAGGGAAATGTGACTTCCCTGATGTTTGATGACATGTCGGCAAATATTTGGTCAGGCAATGATTTCACCTCATCTCCAATTGAGATACGGTCACAGCTTGAACCGGAAAAAGGAGATTTTTCGGATTCGGCATCTATGCTATTGTAGTTTATTTTAGATAAAGTCGTGATATTTGCAAAAGCGCTTGATCCGATTTTTTTTATTTTTTTGGGAATCGTGATAGAAACAAGACGGCTGCCGGAGAATGCTCTTGAGCCTATCGTATCAAGATTTTCCGGTAAGGTTAAAGATTTAATGGCACAACCACTAAATGCTCCCTCTCCAATGTGTCTTAAAGAAGATGGGAGTTTAACTTCCACTAATGAAGATTTATAGAACGCTTCATTGCCAATTGATATAAGCTGTTCCGGTAGAGATATTGAAGAAAGTTTACTTCCATCGAAACTGTTATTGCCTAAATGTAGAAGGGTAGTAGGGAGGGTTACGGTTTCAATGATATCCCTTGCGTATATCTGTTTGCCAGCAGAGAATCCACAGTTAACGTGTATAAAGTAATCGCATATAGTAGTTGTTCCCTCTCTGATGATAAGTTCGGGAGTGACCTTTGTTGAAACTTTATATGCTATTTTACCCAAATATTTGACGTTGTTTTCTTCCTGCAGATTATTGGTTAAAAACGGCGTGTCGGAGAAAGCATCCTCTCCGATTCTAAGAAGAGATGGTGGTAAAACCACATCTGTGAGTTTTTTTGAACCACCGAAAACACTGCTCCCTAATGTTGTAAGAGTTGAAGGAAGGGCCACAGTTGTAAGTTGCGAGCTACCGAAATTACTTCTGCCAATCTCTTCTATCCCCTCGTGTAAGGTCAGTGTTGAAAGGGAGGTAATTCTCGAGAATGCTTGGTCTGGTATTTTTTTGATACTTCCGGGAATGTCTATAGTTATAACTTCACTGCATCCATAAAAGCAATTTTTTGCGATAGTGGAGCATTTGTCGCTCAGTTTGATTTCCGTAATACCACTGTTTCTGAATATTCCATGGCTTTGGGAATCATATGGAAAACTGTAATAATATCTTAATCCGGTATCTCCTCCGAATATCCCTACGTTGCTAAGATCTATCTGTTTAAGCGATTTTGTGTCGTGGAATGCATCATCGCTGATCGAGTCTACTGATTCGGGCATATTGATTTTCTCCAAAGCTGTGCATCTAAAAAAAGCACGTTGTCCGATATATTTCTCTTTGCCGCTCAAAACAACTTCTTTAAGATTAGCGCAATTCTCGAATGCTCTTTCACCAATTGAGGAGTTGTTTTTTGGCAAAATAATTTTTTCAAAACCAGTTTTTATGAAGGCTCCTGCAAAGTTATTACCACATATCTGGGTTTTTGTGGAAGAAATGCCATCCCAATTTGATGAAGAGTAATTGGTGTCGCATAGGCGATATTCATATCGGTATGAAGTACCCATACCACTTCCTCCTTCCGTCTCGACGTGATATATTTCTCCATCAGGAATGAGTTCCGCATCTGACAGGTCAAGGTTCTTGACTGAAGCTATTATCCCGGAATTCGATGTGATATATTGAATATCTTGAGCATTGATTGGTCCTTGGATGGTCAATGATATCATATCCTCGAAGTCTGAATCGAGGATTTTGTCTTTGAGCTGTCCACCTTCGGTTGTAGAGATGATGAGGTGTTCATCAGCTTTTGCTGATAAGTTGAGTGACAATATTGTAATAGTATACGTAAGAATTGTCAGGGCTTTTCTGAATGGTAAGCATTTTATCATAAGGCCAATATTGTATTGCCTCGGTCATCCCCTCGTTGGCGTTAGGTTAGCAATGAAAAAGCGTAGGAGTCTGTATCTGTTGCCGTCCTACAGTCTGAGGCTTCTCGCATTGCCTAACCAAAGTCGGACGGCAACGCAGAAGCCCACGCTAATATATGTATACAATACCAAGGCTGCCTCTTTCATGAGAGGCTACCTCAGAACAGGGTATGACATACCACGGGCATCTACCGTTGCTCAATCCTTGACTTTGGTGTGGAAAGTTTGCGAGACATTTCAGACTGTCAAGAATCAGCGCGGATAAACGCTTTTTTAATATGTAGTTAACGACGCGCATTTTGCACGTCTCTACAGATTCCCACCCGCATCTGCCCCGGACCGGGGCTTCTGTGAGTCGGTCTGCATCCGCAAAGTTATAAACTTTTTCTGATATTTGCAAGTCATCGATAGATTTTTGAGTAATTATATGAGATTGGGGTGTGATGTGGTGGTGCATCTCCGTGAAGGAA
>CAZNMC010000093.1:0-2022 GCA_964574285.1 uncultured Sangeribacter sp.
TTTTTTCTGGATTTTGGGGGCGATTTTTGCGTTGAAATAATATGTTGATAACTATTTTTCTAACTTGAACCAAATTGGACCAAAATAGATTTGGTCACATTACTTTTTACGACGAAATTTACGCAAAATTTAAAAAAAACGATTCGTTAAAGTAATCAAACTAATTCTACAACATCAATGAAAAAACATTTACTTCTCCTATTGGGAATACTCCTTGCGCACGCAGCAAGAGCTGATGAATCTCTATTTCCCTACGAATACGAAGGCCAAACTGTTTACTACACTGTTCTGGACGAAGAAGCAAAAACCGTGAAGACGGCTGGTGGAGGGGGATCCTATTATTTTAAAAATAACGTATCCGGAGATCTTATCTTGCCAACTATCGTTTATGATATCCCGGGGAATAAATATACTTTGACAGAAATCGGTGAATCTTCTTTCTATGAATGCAGTGGCTTAACTACTATTACCTTCCCTGAAACAATAACTGCTATCGGAAAAGGCGCATTTGAAAAATGCAGTAACTTATCTTATATTGAAATCCCAAATACATTAACAATCCTCAATGATGATGTCTTCAGTGGTTGCAGTGGTTTAACCTCAGTTGTTATTCCCAACTCTGTAACTTCTATCGGTGAAAATGCTTTTAATGACTGTAGCAGTTTGACTTCAGTGTTCATCCCAAACTCAATTCAAACCATCGGTATGCATGCCTTCTATAATTGTTCAAGTCTAACTTCAGTTAAAATCCCTAACTCAGTTACGACTATTGGGGGATGGGCTTTTTTTGGTACTGCGCTGACTTCGATAGAAATTCCAAGTTCCGTTACATCAATTGGCAGTGCCGCATTTTCAGATTGCAAGTCTCTTGCAAATATTTATGTCGAAAGCGGAAACAAATATTTCAGTGCTGAAAATGGTTCATTATACAATTATGACAAAACTATTATCTATCACTACCCGACCTCTAAAGCGACCGTTGAATTACCAACATCTGTCAAGACAATTGGAAGCCGGGCTTTTGGTCGTTGCAATAATCTGTCATCATTAGAGCTTCCCGACCATATTACATCAGTAGAAGAATATGCTTTCGCTGAGAGCAGCGTGACTTCTGTGGTACTGCCTAATTCAATTACCTCTATACCTGAAGGGGCCTTTTTTATGTGTAAAAACTTAATTTCGTTTGTGATTCCGGAATCAGTAACTTCTATCGGGAGGAACGCGTTCTTATATAGTTCTAACTTGAAGACTATTGATATCGAAGGTTCGCGAATATTAGATTTGAGTAGAATGATATATATGGCAATTCCCTTAGAAGAATTAACATTCTTTGTTCCCGCAAGCGTCATAAATGAATACAGAGCACAATATCCCGATTATATATTTGCGATAAAAGAGCCGGTCGATGTAGAGGTTAAATTCATCTATTCCGGTGAAGAAAATAACTTTAAAATCGGCCTGAATGACAAAGCCACATTGTCGCTGTCGCTTGAAAATGCTGATATTACTACCGGCTTCCAGACCGATATCACCCTGCCGGCAGGATTGGCAATCGCAGAGAAAGGCGGAGAACTCGATGTGTATTTCGGCAAGGGAACTTCTGCAGTATCTCATGTGCTTACCGCCACAAAATTCGATGCCGAAAACGTATATCGCATCAATGCATATTCGTCGGATAATGAAACCTTTAATAATGGAGAAGATCTATTGAAGATCAATATCGTTTCAGACGATCAGCTTAAGGGCGGTGAAATCTCAATCGACAATACCGTGATGAATCTCATCGGTAATGTCAGCTATAACTCCGAGGCACTGACTATAAAAGTGGCCGAAACTGGAGGTGTGGAGCGCATTGTCCTTAATCCTGTCGAAGCTGCAATCAATATTGGTGAAACCGTGAAGATTAGTGCGCAAGTTTATCCGACAACCGCATGGGTGAAAACAGTGACATGGAATAGCTCAGACGAGGCTGTCGCCACAGTCGATGAAGACGGCACGGTGACTGCGGTTTCGGTCGGCGTA
>CAZNMC010000093.1:2122-4183 GCA_964574285.1 uncultured Sangeribacter sp.
TGACTGCGGTTTCGGTCGGCGTAGCCAATATCACCGCTACCTGCGGCACTGCGACGGCTACATGTAAAGTCACTGTAAACCCTGTGACTGCTTCGGAAATCCTACTCAGCGTTGAGGACATGACTCTGCTTGTCGGCCAGAGCGATAAACTTTCTGCTACAGTACAGCCGGACAACGTCACTGACAAAACCATCACATGGACGTCCGACAACGCGGCTGTCGCCACAGTCGATGAAGACGGCACGGTGACTGCGGTTTCGGTCGGCGTAGCCAATATCACCGCTACCTGCGGCACTGCGACGGCTACATGTAAAGTCACTGTAAACCCTGTGACTGCTTCGGAAATCCTACTCAGCGTTGAGGACATGACTCTGCTTGTCGGCCAGAGTGATAAACTTTCTGCCACCGTAAAGCCGGACAATGTTACTGACAAAGCCGTCACATGGACGTCCGACAACACGGCTGTCGCCACCGTAGATGAAGACGGCACGGTGACAGCGGTTTCGGTCGGCGTAGCCAACATCACCGCCACCTGCGGCTCAGCGACGGCTACATGTAAAGTCACTGTCAATAATCGACCTCAGACCCCAAAACAATATGTCAGAAAGGGCGATGGAACATCATGTACATTTATTGTAATGATGAACCTTTCCGACAATGAACTGAAAGAACAGAAATACAACTTTGCTTACGGTTATACAGATATGGACGGCGCTGACCATATTATTGCGTCAAACGACATGCGCTATTGTCATACAAGTCCCGAAATTTACAATGACAGCAAATATGATTTTTGGGCGTTTGCATTCTGGAAAAAAGAGGATGGAACTATATTAAGTAGTCCTCGCAGACATCTCGACGGAAGAATGGATGATGACTTTGATGCGTCGGGACTTAATGATTATCTTGGCCGCTCGGTTGAAGACGTAAATCCCGACAATTGGATAACACCGACATCAACGGGTGCGCAGATTAAGCTGACAAGCTTCGGGAATACCTTGCTATACATCCACACAGTCGACGGTACGCTGGTCTATACCCGGAACTATGAGAGCGGCGTAGATGTATATGACGAAATCACTAAAGATCAGTTGACTCCCAATGTCTACATCATATCTGTCAAATCAGGAGACATATTAACTTCTAAGAAAATCATAATTCGATAAACGATGAAAAGTACTATAAAAATAATATTGGGCGTTGCGGCTGTGTTCGTGCATCTTACGACATTTGCCCAAAGCAGAGATCATGAAAAAATTGCAATCAAGGCCCATGCCAATATTGGATTGAGTAACGATATGGAGTTCAAAACCCCATTGCCAAATGTTGACAATAGTGTGTCTGCAAGCGATTTTGGTGTGGATTACGGATGGACGTTCTGGCAGAAGAACCGCAACAGTCTTGAGTTAAACATTGGCATTTCCTATCAGCAGGCATCGGTCAAAACGGACCTTAAGAATCTGAATTATTCATATTCTGCTCCCGCCGAGGCAGATATGGATGGTAATCCATATACTCGCTACTATGATTTGCAGTACTTGGACCAAAAGTCGTCATTGGGTAGTATTGTAGTACCGCTGTATGTAACTTATGCATATCGTTGTAACTCATGGTTCGGTATCCATGCAGACCTCGGTCTCAAACTTGGCTTTATTGCCTCATCGGGTTTGTCAAGCTTGAAAGGCGCAGGGTATAGCTACGGCGTATATCCTCAGTACGACGATTTGAAAATTGAAGAAAGTTATCTGAATGATTTCGGCTCAGCGTCATACTTCACTTCCATGGGGTTGACCCCTAAGACTAACAGTTTTTCATGCGCTCTTCATACCGGTATCGGTGCTGAGTTCCGAATTTACGGGCCGCTTGCGGCTGATTTGAGTATCGTCTATAACAGCGGACTTACAAATCTATATAAATCGAATTTCAAGCATATCGACTCATTTGACTCGAAAAATGCTCCCGTAACATACACCGTTAAGAATGGTCAGAACATAAAGTCTCTTACAGATTATGCTGATAAATCAAAGCTGTCTCAACTATCGTTGAAGCTTTCGGTTATCT
>CAZNMC010000094.1:0-4145 GCA_964574285.1 uncultured Sangeribacter sp.
ACGTTTATGCGACAACCAGTAGGAACAATATCGGTGACGGCGCAGGTTGCGGAGCTGCTGCTGTCCTGAAATTCACTCCTGATCCCACACCAACCTATAAGGGCTTGCGCTATGGAATTATTGATGAAGTTGCCAAAACTGTTGCTGTCGCAGAAAACCCTACTGCTCAAGGCAAGTTTGAAATTCCAGAAGAAGTAATTATTAATGGAGTCTCATACACAGTGACTGAAATCGCGGACGGTGCTTTTGCAAACTCAAACATCTCTTCTGTTTCAATTCCCTCAAGTGTCACTGCGATTGGTGACCGTGCCTTTGCGGATTGTAGAAATCTGTCTAAAGTTTATTCTTTGAATCCTAAGGCTCCAGAAGTGACTTCCACAACTTTTGAAGAGTTGTCTTCTTCTGCAGTTCTTTTTGTTCCTCAAGGTTGCGTAGATGCCTACGAGGCAGCTGAAGGTTGGTCCATATTCTCTTCCATCCGTGAGATTAAGGAGGAAACTTATTCCTTAACATTCAATGTGTCTTGCGATGGTATGCCTATCGAGGGTGCGTCCGTAAACGTTCTTGGTGAAGAATATCTCACAGATGAGAATGGTCGAGTTGTGATCGATGAACTCAAAGATATGGAGGGCACATCATTGAGTTTCACAGTTTACAAAGCCTGCTATGATAATTATTGGGGCAGCGTGTCATTTACCGATAGCTATGAAGAGGTCGTTGATGTTGAACTTCAGGCTACTCAGCCTATTACCAACGGTAACATCGAGCAAATCTGGCTTTATCAAGGCGCTGAACTCAATGATGGTTGGGACGGAACTGCTCCTGACTGGGCATCGGAAGATGCCATCAAGTCAAAACCCTGCTCTCGATTCGCCACAGGCAAAGATGGTCGCATTTACACAGTCAATATGATGACTATGTCAATCGCCGAAATCACCAAAGAAGGCGTAAAAGACCTCTTCAGACTCCCCTCTCTCGAAGATAGAAAATTTGAAATTGAAGATGGGGAAGACTTAGTTGACTACTATGGTACAGCTATCTCAATGGATGATGCCGGAAACTTCCTTGTTGGCCACTATTTCACAAAAGCCCCGCTTTCAAGCCAAGTTTGGACCATCTATAGTCCCAATACTGGTCAAGCAAAACATTTCAACCTTGGCTATCCGGAAGGATATGATGTAAAAACATATGTCGACGGTATTACAACCAATTCCGGTATTGGACGCATTGATGTGGTAGGGCGCGTCGTCGGGGATCTTACCCAGGATGCCGTATTTTTCATTGCGCCTAACGGTAGTGGGTCCGCTCAAAATATTCGCTTCGTTCACGTCCAATCAGATGGTGATTTTAACAATATAAGTATTGATGCGAATGAATTTGTTGGAACCTATCTTGGGTGTAGGGGAGCCCAAAACATCGTTCAACCGGCCATCACAAATATCAGTGAATATGGCGAATCATTTGAGGATCACTGCAAAGCTTATATCATCAGCTCGACCGCAGGCTCACAATGGGACGTCGTTTCTTGTTTCGACGGAGCTCCCCAGTGGGACGCTTGCCTTAATTTCCAAACCGCTATTCGCGAAGCATCACCTTCAATGAACAATGGTTTTGATACATTCGTTTTGAACGGTAGGCGATATTTTGTCTATGGCAGAGGTGATATCGTCATTAATAGCAGACCGATGGACATCGCAATTTGGGATGAAGATGGCAATATCGTTGCAGAATGGGCTAACCCCAACTACGCTTCTAATGCAGGTTATAACTCAATCGTTGCCCAAGCCATGGAGGAAGACGGCTATGCTTACATTCACGTTTATGCGACAACCAGTAGGAACAATATCGGTGACGGCGCAGGTTGCGGAGCCGCTGCTGTCCTGAAATTTACTCCTGAGATCGCTCCTGAGATTGGAATTGGATATGAATTCGTGATCGACGATTTGAAATACACCGTCACCTCCGACGAGAACCACGAAGTCTCTGTTGCTGCAAAAGACAAAGAATTTTTTGGCGTTGTCGTTATCCCTGCAACTGTAGATTTTAATGGTATAGAATACACGGTTACTTCAATCGGGAATGACGCTTTCCACGACTGCAGCAGCCTTACCACTATTACTATTCCAGAAAGTATTTCTTCAATTCACGCAATGGCTTTTGCAAATTGCAGCAGCCTTACAGAAGTCTACTCTTTGAATCCTAATGTTCCTGAAGCTGATAATGATACATTCGAGGGAGTTCCCTCTGATGCAATCCTCTACGTTCCGATGGGTAGCTTTGACGGCTATGCTAATGCCAAAGGATGGTCTGTATTTTCTGACATCCGCGAAATCGGCGTGATAGCAGGAGAAGGCACACCCACAAATCCTTACCAAATTGCTACGGCAGAAGACCTTTGCAATGCATATAAATTGGTAAATACAGGCAGCTTTGGAACTTATTTCTTCATCCAGACCGCTGATATTGATATGGAAGGCTTCTCTGATTATCACGCTATACTTGGAAATAATGGATCTTATAATGCAAGCATCAACTATGATGGCCAATGCCATATCATCAAAAATTTTACTCCAGAAAACAATACAACTGCTGACTCGAACTACTATTATTGCACTTCGATCTTCGGAGCAGGCGGAGGCGTGGTTAAGAATCTTGGTGTAGTTGACGCGTACTGCGCAACTGACCAAGGCGCCGGTATCCTCTTTGCGTATGCAGGTACAAATACAAGCTCTGACCTTTTGATCGAAAATGTTTATATTACAGGCAAAATCGTTGGTGAAGGTGGATACACCGGTGCTTTCGCTGGCACAACGGGTAATAACGTTATTATTCGTAATTCTTTTGCTAATGTTAGCGTAACGGGCGGCTCAAACACTGCTGCTATTATCGGTCGTGTTCGTAATAGTCTTCAGTTGGAGAACGTATATGCTGCCGGTATTGTAAAGGGCAACGCACTTGTAATTGCATCCAATTCGAATCCAGACATATATGTTAAAAACGTAGTCGCTTTCAATACAGGCGCTGAAGAAGCGTGCAACATTGAAATCAATGGAGAAATCACTATTGCCACTGAAGAAACGAAGACTGCCCTCATCAAAGAGGTTTCTAACTGGGATGGCTTCTCTTCAGAACTTATCGATGGTTATCCAATGATAAGCTTCGCAACAAAAGATGATGATAGGGTAGAAATTTATGGAGCCGGCACTCTCACGAATCCTTATCAAATTGCTACCGCAGAAGACCTTTGCTACGCATATAAATTAATAGATACTAGCAGTCCAACAATTTATTATTTTGTTCAGACTGCTGATATCGATATGGAAGGCTACTCTGACTATCACGCTATGCTCGGTCATAATGGGTATTATAATGCAAACATCAACTATGATGGACAGTGTCATATCATCAAGAATTTCACACCAGAAAACAAGCCTTGGAATACAATTGCTGACTCGAACTACTATTATTGTACTTCGATCTTCGGTGCTGGTGGTGGTGTAGTTAAGAACCTTGGTGTTGTTGATGCTTACTGCGCAACTGACCATGGTGCTGGCATCCTCTTCGGCTATGCAGGTACAGGCACAAGCTCTGACCTTTTGATCGAGAACGTATTTGTTACCGGCGAAATCGTTGGCGAAGGAGGATATACCGGTGCCTTCGCTGGCACAACTGGTAATGACGTCATTATTCGTAATTCTTTTGCTAACGTTAACGTTGAAGGCGCGGGTAACACTGCTGCTATCATCGGTCGCGTTCGCAACGATATTGAGCTTTACAACGTTTACACAGCCGGCACAGTAAAAGGCAATGCTCTCGTGGTTGCGTCGGATAAAACGCCGTCTATATTCGCTGAGAACGTGATCGCTTTCAACACTGGTGCTGAAGAAGCTTGCAACGTCAATATTAATGGTGATATCAAGGTTGCTAACGACGAAACTAAGACTGCCCTCATCAAAGAGGTTTCTAACTGGGATGGCTTCTCTTCACAACTTGTGGATGGCCATCCAATGCTTTCTGGTTTTGTCAACTCAGATATAGAGGTTTATTCGTTGACTTTCAATGTTGTTAGTGGCGATGAGCCTGTTGAGGACGCGATGGTGACTGTGATGGGCAGTGAGTATTTCACTGACGAGCGCGGTCAGGTC
>CAZNMC010000095.1:0-4128 GCA_964574285.1 uncultured Sangeribacter sp.
AGCGACAAGAACTTTACCATGCCCGGTTGCGGGCTCAGGAGCAGGTTCAGGAGTGGGTGTTGGCTCATCCATAATTTCCGGCTCTTCATTTTCGTGAGAGCATGCACACATTGTGAAAGAAATTGCCATAAGACAAGTCAGTGTAATTATCCAGTATCTCATGTCGAATAATTATTCTTGTAATACCTTGTAATCGATGATAACAAGCTCCATATTTTAGACTTTTACTTCTTCATCGGTTGCCTCAAGTTTGAAATAGACAGGTCGGAGGCCATCGTTACAGCAAGCTATGGCAACTCCGTGATGGCGTACCCAACTGTTATTGAACCAGAAAGATTTAGCTCCGTTGGCAAGGGCGAACCAATAGGGATAAATGGCATGCCAAGCCCCATCGCAGAAACCTTCCGGTTTGCCAAGCCCTGCATAAAAGACTTGCGTTTCTTTTACTGTCTCGCAGGGGCTTAGGCATGCCACTCCATATTCTTTTGCTAAATCTTCATTGAATGAGCATCGAAGAACTGTGATCCTGACTTTCTTCACTTGTCGAAGTTTTGGTTGAAAAACTCTACTATCCGGGCGAAAGGAATGATCTCCTTTTGATCGTAGAGATCGGTGTGGTTTGCCCCGGGAATTACCACAAATTCCTTGTTGTCACCCTTGAGTTTAGTGAAAGCATCCTTGCCGAAATAGAAGGAGTGAGCTTTGTCGCCATGCACTATCATCACTGCATTTTCAAGTTCGTCAGCGTACTCGAAGAACTTGAAGTTAAGAAACGGAAGATTTGAGGTTACATTCCATCCGTCATTTGAGTTTAGAGAACGTTTGTGATAACCGCGGGGTGTCTTATAGTAGGCATAATAATCCTTTACAAACTGAGGCGCGTCGTCAGGTAGTGGGTCAACCACTCCGCCACCAAGTTTATAAAATCCGTTCCTATAGTCTTCCGTGCGTTGAGCCGCCATAGCCGCACGCTTGGCATTACGTTGTTCGGCGCTGTTCTCGCTATCGAAATACCCGTTTGCATTAACGCGCGTCATGTCATACATCGTAGAGGCAACCGTGGCCTTGATACGGGGATCGTTTATTGCTGCTTCGAGTGCTATTCCACCCCAACCGCAGATGCCCAAGATGCCAACTTTGTCAGTCTCGACATCGTTTCTTGAAAGAAGATAATCTATAGCTGCACTGAAATCCTCGGTGTTGATGTCGGGGGATGCCACGTATCGGGGCTGTCCGCCGCTCTCGCCGGTGTATGACGGATCAAAGGCGATCGTGAGGAATCCGTTTTCGGCCAGCTCCTGCGCATACAATCCAGAGGCTTGCTCCTTGACTGCACCGAAGGGACCACTGACGGCGATTGCCGGAAGCTTCCCCGCAATGCCTTTCGGCTTATAGAGGGCAGCGGCAAGGGTGATGCCATAACGGTTTACGAAGGTGACCTTTGAATGGTCAACATTTTCACTTTTTGGGAAAGTCTTATCCCATTCCTGAACGAGATTGAGGTTTTCTGTCTTCATAAAATTTTCTGTATTCTGGTTTTGTGCATTTAGTGGAAGTCCGGCTATCAACGAGGCCGCTGCTGCTCCAATAAGTATCTTTTTCATGTGTCAAATATTTTTTATCAGTTTCGCAGGGATACCTCCGACTATGGTTGCCGGTTCGACATCTCGGGTGACAACAGCCCCTGCGGCAATAATTGCGCCGTCACCAATGCTGACACCAGGAAGAATTGTGACATTGGCTCCGATCCATACTCTGTGACCTATATTTACAGGAGCACAGGTCATGTCCCCACGTTTTTCAGGGTCTTTTGAATGATTTACGGTACAGATCGTGCAGTTATGACCAATCAGACAGTAATCACCTATCGTAATGCCTCCCCAGTCTTGAAAAGAACAGCCCATATTTATAAAGGTGTGCCGACCGATAGTTATGTTCTGCCCGCAGTCGGTATAGAACGGTGGAAACAGACCGAATCCCTCATCAAGAGGTTTGTCTATGAGTTCCGACATGAGGTCCCGAAGTTCCTCGGGAGAATGATAGGCACTGTTGATGGCAATAGTGAGTCGCAATGCCCGCTGACTCATTGAGTGCATCGTTTTGTGAATCTCGCTACCGGCAACGATCAGATTGCCCTCGGCTGCATATTTTAGTAATTCTTTATCTGACATGTTCGGATAGTTTTTTTTATATTGCAAAATTACTCCGATATTTCTTTTGCATTTATACCTAAGTTACGGATAGATGAACCAAGATTACGGAATATTAGCTATGGCTTTGGACTATTGGGCTTTAATCGCTATTTTTGCAGTATAAAAACAGATTGATATGGAAATCTTTCAAGCAGACAGCATTGAGAAATATAACCGATATTTCGGATTTGAGACCCGCCACCCTTTGGTGGGAATAGTTCATTTCGATGACTCCGTGCATCAGCCGACCCATTGTATGCACTTCGGGTTCTATGCCTTGTTCCTGAAAAAGACCACGGGCTGCAAGATAAACTATGGCAAGACGAATTATGACTTTGATGATGAGACAGTGGTAAGCTTTGCTCCGGGACAGACCGTAGGAATTCATCGTTTGGAAGACGGTCCGGCCCCCGAGGCATTAGGGCTGCTCTTTCATCCTGATTTTCTCAGCCGGACATCACTGGCACAGAAAATGAGTCAGTATTCATTTTTCTCTTACGCATCCAATGAAGCCCTCCATCTATCGGAAGAAGAACGTATCATCTTGCAGGATTATATGGCGAAGATCCAGCGTGAGTTGCAGCATCCGATAGACCGTTTCTCCAAATCGCTGATAATTTCCAATATCGAAGTCATGCTCAACTATTGCATGAGGTTCTATGAACGTCAGTTTGTGACTCGTGAAGAGCTTAACAATGATGTTCTCGCCCGTTTTGAGTCTTTAATTGACAATTACCTCCAATCGGGCAAAGGGGTTACCGAGGGCATTCCAACCGTAAAATACTTTGCCGAAAAAATCTGTCTTTCGTCCAACTATTTTGGAGATTTAGTAAAGTCGGAAACCGGAAAGACAGCTCAGGAATATGTGCAACTGAAAATGATAAATCATGCCAAGAATGTACTCCTCGACCCGGAAATTTCTACCAAGCAGGTTGCGGAATTGTTAGGCTTCCAATATCCTCAGCACTTCATCCGCTTCTTTAAGAAACAGACGGGTCAGACACCTAAGGAATATCGACTTGCTATGTCCTGATAAAGATAAATGATGTGAAGATTCTAAATAATTCTGACCCTATGCTCTGGCAACCGCTCCCAATACCTATCCTCATCTTCGCAGTGGTAAGTTTCATCATTTTCGCAGTCCGTTCAGGTAAGGGCCGGAGTAGTTCGTCTGACTGCCATCGACCTGCCGCCAAGAATCTGCCGAGGAACGACCGCCGTCGGGTCGCTCGGATCCTCGAGGAGTATTCGGAATATACTGCAGAAGTTTTCCACTTCATTGCCGGCTCCCCTGAGGATGTTGATGTTTCTATACGTCACGCTCCCGGCGATGAAGTGTATATCAGGAAGAGCAAAAAGGATGGAAGAACAGTTACGGTCATCGATGGTCGTGAAATAGGTGTAATTTTCTCATTAAACGGCGCTAATTATTTGCTCTGTGATTTGATCACGAGGGAAATCCCGATCAAAGCCTTTATCCTCGACCGTGATATGCAGGCCAGTAGCCCGACTTTTAAGGATTTTCTGAAAATTGTCGTTTTTTACAAGATGGAAGGTGTCCCACCTTCTCATCTGAGTCTTTAATTAGCTTCTTCCCATCATAGGGCGGCTTCACGGTTGCGGTGTCGTTCCATCTTATAATTTAGATTTTTGTGCTTACATTTCTTTGCCGTAAAAAAAGTAGTAATTAAAGACTACGGTTAACGAAATGGTAAGGTTTCACATTTTGTCAATGGTTGGTAGTTCAATAAAAGTTGGAGAAACGCAGTTAACAAGCTGAAGAATTAGGCTCGATTTGTTGGGATGTCAAATTATTTATACTAACTCCTATTTGAGCTGGGATTTTGAATATTCAGGAATGATTGTTTTTATGGATCAATATTTAACATTTCTTGGCTAAGAAATGCTACGTTCAACATAGAGACGATTGAAACGA
>CAZNMC010000096.1:0-4001 GCA_964574285.1 uncultured Sangeribacter sp.
TAATGGGATAAAACAAGATACATTCCTCACACCTTTTTCATGTCTATACTTTAAATCCTGACGGAGGATGAGGGATTTGATAAGATACATGGATGCTACATTAAAATCTCAATTTTTAAGTTTGTACTGCATGGTATTAGCCGACGGTGTCATAGATGCCAGAGAGCTGGAAACGCTTTATAAGATCGGTACTGAGCAATATGGACTTACACAATCCGAAATTACAGCTACTGTCCGTGATGCAGGATCTTCATTCATTATGCCCACTACATTGGATGGCAAAATTAGATTCCTATTTAATATGGCTCAGATAGCATACGCTGATGGGGAGATTGATGCAACTGAACGAGAGTTGTTGAAAAGGTACATCATTAAAATGGATTTTGCCGAGGAAAATGTAGATGGAATTGCAGATTTTCTTCTGCAATCTGTCAAGGATGGCATTACGGTGGATAGGATTATAAGTATAGTAGCAAATCAAGGGTAAAATTTATGGCAATATACGATAATATAGCGAGTTTGTTTCAACCGAAACAACCAACTGCCTATCCTTCGCAAAAATATACGCGTCTCAATGAGGATGCTAAGTTGCAGGATGAGACTTATGTATACTACGGAACACGCATCTGTGGAAAAGTTACTGCGAGTCTGCCGGCTCTAAGTGCCTTTTTGCCACGAGTATTCAACGCTGAAAAACAGCGTCAAGTAGCTGATGAGGAACTGCAACAAAGACATAAACAACAATTAGCTCAAAAGTTAGAAGATACTGATAGTGAGATAACTCTGACAAAAGCAGAGATAGGCAAGAACGAGCATAGGATTAAAGAACTGGATGATTCTATTGCAAATCTCAGGGAAAAATTGATTGAGGCAAAAAATCTTCACGGAGAAGTCAACAAAATGGCTAAGGTGAAGCTAATAATTGGTCTTGTCATACTGGTAATACTGACCCTTTATCTGGTCGTATTTTATAGCTCGACATTTTACTCTGCTTTTTTCAAGCAGTTTGGCGTAAATGTGAATATTGGAGAGGCAATGTTTGATCCCCAAGCCATTCCGCACGCATTGACCGATGGTTTTGGTGAGCTGATATTTATTCTCTGCGCTCCAATTATATTTATGGGGCTTGGCTATGGACTTCATTTTTTCATGCAGCAGGATGCATGGACAAAATATGTGAAAACCGGTAGTGTATTGCTTATAACATTTGTTTTCGATTGTATCTTGGCATATCTTATAGCAAAGAAAATATATGACATCCAGATAATGACTAAATTAGGTGAATATCCTGACTTTAATATAGATATGGCTATAAAGGATGTGAATGTCTGGGCAGTTATTTTCTGTGGTTTCATAGTATATATAATATGGGGTATAGTGTTCGATATGACTCTTACAGCGTATGAAGATATGCGCTCGATTAGAAAAGAAATAATGAAAATAGAAGATAGTATCCAAGTTAAAAAAGAATCTTTGTCACAGGAGAAGCAGAAACTTACAGATACCACTGCCAAACTTGAAGGTTTGAAACACCGGCGTCAATCAATCGAGGTTGCGATGTCGCATACTATACATTTTGATACCCAGATAATCAGGACTGCACTTTCTGATTTCTTTACGGGCTGGATGACAATGATGAATGGTCTGAGTCGTCCAAAAGTAGAACAGGATGAGGCAAATCATATTTACATGAGTACAATTACCCAATTATTTAATACAGAAGAACCTTAATGATGAAAAAATCAAAATTATCCAAAATCCTATCTGTTGTTACAGTTTTTATCATAGGATTAACCCTTGTCATGTGTGCATCTAACACACAGGAGACAACGTCTGGTGACGATGCTGCTGAAGCAAAAACTGAATCTGCACCTTTACCACTGAATATTTCCGTGTATCTTGACTTGTCTGACCGTTTGACAAGAGAACTTACACCGTCACAAATGGAGAGGGATACAGCAATAATTAATCATTTGGTAGATTTATTTATTAAAGATTGTATCAATAATGGAAAGATTCTCAACAATAATAACCATTTTCAAATATTCTTTTATCCTGCACCTAACAGCAGTGAGATAGCGCAACTTGCAAAAGGGTTAAATGTGGATCTTTCAAAGACAGAATTGAAAAATAAAAAGTTAGAACTTATGGAGATGAAAACTCGTTTTCAGACCAATCTAACTCAGATCTACACTGATGCTGTAAATGAACACAAATGGGTCGGAAGTGATATATGGGGATTTTTCAGTAACAAGGAAGTTGATAAGTTATGTATTCGTGAGGGTTACCGAAATATCCTTGTTATCCTTACCGATGGTTACCTTTTCCATGCGAATAATAAAATCAAGGAGGGAACAGCTTACTCTTATGTACTTCCGCAGACCTTGGAGATTCCCGATGCTTCATTGATTGTAAGACGTAAGGGGTTATCACAACTTGAAGTTTTGATGCTTGAAGTTAATCCATATAATCCTAAGCAAAGAGATGCACTAATTGCTACTATTGAAACTTGGTTTAAAGAGATGGAAGTCGGAAAGTTTGTAGTTTCCGAAACTGCACTTCCCGTTAATACCGAAGTTTACATTGATAGTTTCCTAAATGACTGAATAAGATAGATTACAGGATGAAAATGACTTGATTTTTCAAAACGTATAAGGCCATTACCACGCGTTTTGCTTTCCTGCGGTTGGTGGATTGGAGAATTGTGGTTAACTTTGAGTCTGATTAAGAATTATTTTTCAGATAGCTTCGGGGGATGTGGTAAACTGATGTCCCCTTGTCCTTAAAATTAACTGCGTTTTGAAACTCAACTGCATAAAGAGACTTCTGACACTCGCATCGCTGCTGTTGGTGGCAGGAGGTGCGAGGGCGTATGTCGTTCTGTTTGACGGAAACGCTCCGCTGACCTACAATCTTCCGCCGTGGCGCGATCGACCCGTGACCGAAATTGCTGTCGGGATGTTTGACTCTGACATGGAGGCGGTGACGGGTATGACGCCTCAGCGCGTGAACTGCAACAACGCCAACCTCCGTGTCTACAATCTGTCGACGGCGACCCCCCGCGAGCTTGCCGAAATCCGGCAGGCGGGAGTCGACCCGCAGCGTCTCATCAGGAAAAAGGAGTCATTCTGCCTGAAAGCCCATGGCGGACGGCTCTATGCCGTTGGGGCTGACGACCGCGCGACGGCATACGCGCTCCTTGAGGTTTCGCGCCTTGCGGGGGTGTCGCCCTGGGTGTGGTGGAACGATGTCACGCCACAGAGGAAAACCGAACTGAGCTTGCCCGACGACTATGTTGATTATCAGGAGCCTTCGGTAGAGTATCGCGGTATATTTCTCAACGATGAGGATTGGTCGTTGCAGCCGTGGAGCTGGCTGACGTTTGATCCCGGGCAGCCGCGGGGAACGATAGGACGAAAGGCTTACAAGGAAATTTTCAAGCTCCTTCTGCGTCTGCGCGCAAACACCCTCTGGCCCGCGATGCACGAGTCGACGACTCCGTTTTATTTCGTCGAGGGAGCGAAGGAGACCGCTGACAGTTGCGGCATAGTAATAGGGACTTCCCACTGCGAACCCTTGCTGCGCAACAATGTCGGGGAGTGGGTCGACAGCGTGCGCGGGGAGTATAACTATATCACTAACCGTCAGGGGGTCATGGACTACTGGGCGGAACGGCTCAAAGAGGCAGGGAGATATGAGAACCTCTACACCATCGGTATGCGTGGCATCCACGATGGACGTATGGCGGGGGTGAAGACTGCTGCTGAGGGGGTCGAGGCTCTGCGGAATGTAGGCAGCGATCAGCGCGAACTGCTCCGCCGCTATGTCAGCAGCGATGTAGAGTCGGTGCCGCAGGTAGTGGTGCTTTACAAGGAGGTGCTTGATGTGATGAACCGGGGGCTGGAACTGCCCGACGACGTGACGCTGATGTGGTGTGACGACAATTATGGCTATCTGACGCGCCTTAGCGACCCAGAGCAGCAGAGACGCAAGGGCGGGGC
>CAZNMC010000097.1:0-3710 GCA_964574285.1 uncultured Sangeribacter sp.
GAAGGATAAAGCCCTACTCGTATTCAGCTATAATATTAAAACAAACGTCACAATGGAAAGATTATTAAATCTCGGGCAAAACTGTCCATATTCCTTAAGAAAGAACCCGTTTTTTAGACTTGGTGACGATATGGGATTGTCTTTAACTTTTTAATTTGTCGAAATTATCCAAAGTCCATCCGATTATTCTTGCTAAATGAGTAAGGAGACTAACAGCGACTGAATTCTCAAATGCACATCAGTTTAACCGATGACTTACATCTGCATTCAGAGCCCATCTCATAAAAAAATGGGCTCTCAAGCTAAGGAAGGTAGCCTCGACAACTATACCGCCACCGATGCAGAACTGAATGAACGCGAAAATATTCTATAAGAGGCAAAACGTCAAATTTTACACAAAAAGAGTTTTATCGTGCTTTTGCATACGATAAAACTCTTTTTTCATAATTTTTTCCTTCAAGGTTCGACACAATACAATAAGACGAATTATGCTTCTTGTGAAATTGAATAAAATTTCGTACCTTTGCAGATGAAAAGCATATCCAGATATGATATGGGGAACGTTGATGCCAGTAGTATTCTGCATAGTGCTTACTCAATGAATTTATTTATAATTCTCATCATAATAAAGTATGGACGAAGAAAAGAAAAATGCAATCATTGACAGCGGAAAGAATTTTTTCCGTAGCATAATTATTCCTAATCATATAAAGCAACTACAAAAAATTCGTCTTCAAGATTTCAATATTAATCCATTTCTTATAAACTATTTGGCTGCATTTTTGTGTGGAGATATATCACCGAAGTCGTTAGCAAAAGCCTTATTGTATCCTCGTATTCTCGGAACGAGTATAACGACGAGTTTTGGTCAAAATATTCAAACATTCATTTCAAGTCTTGAAGAAGTGATAGGATGTGCTTCTGGAATTGAGGGAATTGACATTGAATTTATTGATGCTTTAGATGGACGTAGAAAGTATTGTCAATTGAAAGCAGGTCCTCAGACTATTAATAAAGATGATGTGGCTACAATATTAGGACACTTTAAGTATCTAATAGGGAAGGCTCGACTTGACAAATTGCCATTGCAGATCGACGATTTAATTGTAGGAGTACTCTACGGTGACAACAAATCTCTTTCCGCTAATTATAAAATGGTAAATGCCCATTATCCTGTATATTGCGGAGTGGAATTTTGGGAACGTCTTACAGGTGACCCCGATTTTTACTATAGATTGTCGAAAGCATTTGGACAAGTAGTAGAAGAAGAGAACATTGATGGTAGTCAGATGATAAATGACAAGGTCAAAGAAATTGCAGAAGAAATTGTCGAAAAAGGAGGATTGTGATGTTTATTTCTGAGAATAATCTTGCCGCTTTGACTGGCACTTCTAATGCAGTGACTAAAAGTTGGGCTGACCGAGGTGTTTACCCATATTCATTTGATGAAAATGGCTTGCGTGGATTTCAGATGGAGGATCTTTTGGCCATCCCTGAAGTCCAATCCATGGTAAATAATTTATGGGATGAGGAGATGAATGTAAAACCACTTCGGAATTTCACGTCAGTCGAACTTTTCGCAGGAGGTGGAGGCTTGGCTTTGGGAATGGAAAAAGCTGGCTTTAAACATGTTCTTCTTAATGAATTTGAGACTTCTGCATGCAATACTCTCCGAGTGAATCGCCCTGATTGGAATATAATAGAAGGGGATGTGCGTCACATTGACTTTACCCCACTACAAGATAAGGTGGACTTTCTATCAGGAGGATTTCCTTGTCAGGCATTTTCCTTTGCTGGTAAGCAAGGAGGATTTAATGACGTGCGAGGTACTTTGTTTTTTGAATTGGCTCGAGCTGTCAAGGAAATACGCCCAAAGGTATTTATGTGTGAGAATGTCAAGGGACTTGTATCTCATGACGACGGGCGAACATTCCAGACAATTTGTAATGTCATCTATGAACTGGGATATACATTAGTGACTCCAAGGGTGTTGAAGGCAATAATGTATCAAGTTCCACAAAAAAGGGAACGAATCATACTAATAGCTATAAGGAATGATTTGGCAAAGAGTGTTTCATTTTCCTGGCCATCTCCCTATTATCGTGTATTGACCCTTAGAGATGCATTTTACAAAAGCGTAATATACAAGACGACTGTTCCAGAGTCGGAGGGTGCTAAATATCCTGAAAAAAAAGAGAAAGTATTGGCTCTCGTTCCACAAGGTGGAGATTGGCGCGACCTACCTGAAGATGTCGCAAGGGAATATATGGGAGGTAGTTGGCTTTTAGGAGGGGGTAAAACTGGGATGGCCCGTCGGCTCTCACTCGATGAGCCATCCCTTACTTTGACATGTTCTCCAGCACAGAAGCAGACAGAACGTTGCCACCCATTGTTCACCCGACCTCTTTCGGTCAGGGAGTATGCTCGTATCCAGACATTCCCCGATAATTGGATTTTTAAGGGTACGATAACAGAGCGGTATAAGCAAATAGGCAATGCCGTCCCGGTAAATATGGCTTGGGCAATAGGCAGATCCTTGATTCGGCTTTTCAATGACATCCAGAATCAATATCCTCAAAATGATACTGACTGTAAGGAAGCCATAAAGCAGATTATGGACGCACAAAATCAACTCATTGCCGTTAAAGACAGAAAGACACAGACTTCCACTGTGGAGAATAAATATAAGCAATTGAGTCTGTTTGATTTGTTTGAAGAATTCGGAAACTCTTCAATTGTAAGTAATTCTATTTCATCCGAACCTCTTACTGCGTATTGTGGGGAAATTATCGGAGTACCCGAAAAATTGTATTCAGAAACTGTATTAGTGGGGCTTGTCAATCGTCAGAGCGAAAAGACATTTGAAAAACAAAATGACCCTGTTTACTATACAGGAAAAAGATTCCCAGCAACGGTAGGTCTGCGCAATCTTCGATATTTTATGCCCTATATTAAAGGCAAAGGAATTAAAGATCTTTATCTAATCAAATCTATTCATGTGGGAGAATATAGAAAAAAGGATTCTGACATTTCGGAATATCGAATGGTATTTGATTTGGAATTTATAGGGCAATTAGAGAGAAGATATAAAATGATAAATTTGGATATTTGGCACACCTATAGCAAATTACAACTCTCAGATATTGTAAATTCAAAATAGGGATCGGTAAAGCGTGCCATTCGTAAAAATTACAATAGTCTACCTGATTCAACGATTATTGGTCATAAATTCTTTGATGTTGACATCAGGGAAAAGATTCTCCGCCAATTCTTCGTTAATCATTACAATGCTCTGATTGGACACAATTATGCAGTAAAATATGGGGGAAAAGTTTAAAGGAAATACAAGATATTATGATTAATCTGAGCAAAGCTGAGTCGCCGGATAAGAAAGTAATCTGTTTTCCGGCAATCCTTTCCAAGTTGGGATCATGTATGGAGTCAGAATCGCATGTCGGATCAAAAAATATGTTTTCTCGGGCAATTAAAAAAGCAGAGAAAGTACGTATATATTGCGAATGTAACTATATGAAAAGGATTAGACTGAAGGATGCCGCCGAACATATCAATATGAACGTGTCTTCTTTTTGTAAATTCTTTCTCAAAAATTTCGGATGCGCTTTCACTGATTATATCAATAGATTGCGTATCAACGACTGTTGTAATCTACTGAAAAGCACAGATGATGCTGTAGCATGTATAGCATATTC
>CAZNMC010000098.1:0-3690 GCA_964574285.1 uncultured Sangeribacter sp.
GCATGCCTGCCTATCTGATTAAACCCAATAAAAATCAATCTTTTCAACCTTATTTTGACAAACTATCTAACAATTTTCATCGTCTTAGCACAATTTGCAGAAGTTACGCGAACAATATTGATAGATGAAGATGTGGCATTATTAATGACACACTCCTTTTCTCCTGATTTGATTATTCCGTATCCTACCTTCATACCATTCATGTCATATACCTCAATAGATACTTCACTGTCGGATGCACCGGAGAGAGCAATAATCATTTCATCTCCCTCGGTAGTAACCCTGACATTAAGTTCATCAATATTGAGTTCATTTACTCCGGCTCCTGTCGGTTTGAGGTCAAGATAAACAGGAAGACCATCACTGAAAGTTACGTTTACAGAAGTTTTGCCATTGTCAGCAGATACAGAAGTGTTCTTTGCAGTTTCACCGTCAGCAATCCATTCTCCATCAAGTGTGATTGTAGAATTAATTCCGTTAGATCTCCAGTCACAAGTTTTAGAGCTAATGCGAATAGGTTGTAAATTTGGGATACAAAGGGCAAGAGCCATGTGACCGTTATCCTGCTTCTGATACATAGCAAGAAGTTGAGAAGTGGTGCTCTTGATGAAATCAAGACCTGTGTTCTCAATCGGAGAATAGAATGAGAGAGCGGTGAGCGCCTGAGGCTTGTAGTAAATTCCGTGGAATGTACCCTCTTCCGATAATACCTGGAAGCGGTCTACAATTTCGTTTACAGAACCATTTAATTTGTCAGCGGATGTGCCCGGAACCATTATGTATGAATACTTCTCATTGTTAACTTTAACACCATGATTGATGTAAGCTTTTGCTCCAATAGCTGTTTCCGGGGCAGTGTCGTAAGATGCTCCCTCATCATGCGGACCCTCCTGAGTGCCATATTTAACTACTACATTATCATTGCCTTTAGGCACGATAATACCGGTACCCTTTGGTGACACCATCCAAATATTGGCATTTGCGCAATTCAGGTCTTTGGGTTGGGCTTCGCGGGTCATCAATGATCCATTGACATTGAAATCAGTCAAGTCGTTACCAACCTCCTGGAAGAGATTTGTTGCAGTAATCCATCCGTTATTATAATTACCTTGAGTCGAAATGTCGGAACCCATATTGAATAGTATTCCATCCACTGCTAAAATAGTTTTATGGAATTTCAGGTTAGTGGCATCGGCATCCGCATAGCAGACTGTTGAGTTGCTATGGGAATCAGATTGTACATATTCACAGGAGAACATACCGGCTTTGCCAAGATTCCATGCTAAGGCACCTGCGTAATCTGTATTTTCAGAAAACTGGTCGAATCTGGTAGTCAGATTGCCATTTGGAAGCATTGATTTCCAATCTGAATAGTGAACAGTTGTTGTACCCGGTACCACGTTCCAGTCATAGCCTTCCGGTTTGATAGGCAGACCTGAATTAGATTTAGGACCGTTGTACATTACCTCCATTGATCCTGTTGCCTGATATCTGCCGAAACGATTCTTGTTGGCATATATTTCCGCACCGAATGCAACTGTAGTCGGGCATCTCATTGTCACAACCCAATCATTTGTGCGGTAGATGCCGATAGGGCTATAGTTATACTGGTAGAAGCCGGAGAAATCCTTTTCGGGCACCTGATAGGTGTTGGTCATTGTGTAATAATTGTAGGCTGCTGCGAGTTCCGGATCGGGAGATCCTCCATAATATTTGGTGGAAAGTTCTATGGCTTGCTTGAACACTCCGGGAAGAGAGAATTGATTGATCTGACCACCTGCGAAAGGATGTCTGCCGGAAAGACTCTTTG
The DNA here is from genome assembly GCA_964574285.1 of uncultured Sangeribacter sp. Taxonomy (GTDB): domain Bacteria; phylum Bacteroidota; class Bacteroidia; order Bacteroidales; family Muribaculaceae; genus Lepagella. The sequence continues at coordinate 1,811 of CAZNMC010000098.1, forward strand.
CATAAAGATTATATGTCGCATCCCCCGGATCTGCAGGATTGGAAAAGGGTGTACTTCTTGTAGACATGGAATAACATGTCAGAATAGCCTTTTTGATATTGTCATAAGCGCTTTTATCTACAGCGAATGGTGTATCTTTCAGCTCGAGGGCGTTTGCAATCCAGGGATTGAAAGCATACATATAATTATTATAATGCACGCCATGATGGAAGCCGCAGCCGTCCGGTTTCATGATTTCATAACCTCCGGACACAGGAGAGAGTACAAGCTCAAGCATTTTTTTAACGGCTTTCATTTCTCTTACAGCCACAGCCGGATCGGGGTCATTTACAGCACAACTGAAATAATAATTGCTACCACCATTAAGGTATAGAATATCGGAGTTATAACTAATTGCGAAGTATTCGGAAGATGCGTTAGACCAACCCTCTTCGATAATCCAGCGTACACATTTCAGCCACTCAGAAGCTTGATCATTATTCAATTTGGGAAGTAAAGCAAGCATCAGACGGGGAATGAGACGAACATCTGCATAGGTGTTCCATTTTAATTGAGGGAAGCGATAGAAAATGTTTCCATCAATTACAGCATCGATGAAGTCTTTGAATAATTGGGAATCTCCTGTTTCGGTAGAAGCCGCCAATGCATTCAGATGACGAAGCACTAACTCTTGGTTCGCTTTAGTGTAATCTGAAATTTTAGCAACGATCTTACCATATTTTACAGTTCCATCTGCATTGCGGGTGATTTTCAAGCCCTGAACGAATGAACGGGCTGCTGCCAAATCTGTATCTGTTGCATCCGGAGCCTGTGGAAGCTTGGCTTTGAGTGCAGCTATCACAGAAAGTTCCTCTGCAGTCGGATTGGTGAGCGGAGTTTCTTTATTAGCTTTATAGGAAAAGGAATAGAGGTTCAGCGGTTGTGCCGTTTGATGCCCAAGGCTTAACACATCTTTCATGCTTATTGGAAGAGCCATGATAGAGGAGAGGCTCGCATCAAGTTTCCAGTTGTCGAAGCAAAGTTTTACAGGCTCGGAAGAAGAGCTGTTATCGATGCTAATGGTCATTTTAGCAGCTTTCTTAGTCATGCCGTTATTACCATAATCCTCAGTGTATGAACGATAATATGGCATCCATCCCTTGTAGTTTATCATTCCATTTCCACTGAGATGAACATCTCCAGCCTCGTCATAGAAATTTACAGTCAACGGTGTCTCGGTTATTTTATAACTGTAAATTTCCACATGGAAACAGTACTTTGCATTCGTTTGCTTCTTAGGAGTAGGGTAAGGGCAGGTAATGACACCAACCTTTCCAGCCGGAACCTCAACCACAAGCGCTACATTGGAATCGGTAGAATGTTCGGTTGTAAACGAGGAGGTTGCATTCTCCACTGTCCAATTGGCAGGGAGTTTAGAATCCTCAAAAGAATAAGTTTGAGCATAGCCTGAGGTCGTGCATAAAGACACAACTCCAAACAGAGCTAATGCCTTGCCCCAAAGAGAGGCAGAATTGAGTTTTCTTTTCATGATTTATAATTAATTAGTTAGTTTTATGAAATGAATCTATTGTATAGGAAATTTTATTCCATGGACTGCAACTTGTCTGAGTCTGCTGAGATCATAGCATTCCTATTGCGGATGATCAGCACACGGTTCCACCACATTAATCCCATGGTGCAAACAACAAGAAGTCCGGACCCAATCCACTTTAAATTGTGTACAAGCTTGAAAATGCACCATGCCAATGGACTGCCAGCGAAATCAAGTGATCCACCGCTGAAGCCCTCAGGTATTGCCACTGCAGCATCATCAGTAGCTGCATACACATCTTTTGCAGCCAAGGTGAACCATTCCGACATATTTGTCACCATGTAGAGAC
>CAZNMC010000099.1:0-3576 GCA_964574285.1 uncultured Sangeribacter sp.
AAAGAAAATATTTTGAATAATTCAAAATGCTCAGCAAACAGTTGTAACTCCTCATTTTAAAAGGACGATGAGAAGTCGTTGCGGAATTCTCCCTAATTCTCCGATAATAGACAGCGTTCTTTGAGGTGAAGCTAATTTTTTTTACCTTATCAGAGATAAGCGCCATAAACAGACTATCTTCTCCGTTTGAGAAACGTGTATCAAACCTACGATTACTAATGATAGACCTGTGAATAAGTTTCATGACAGGCCCGTTGAAAAATCTCCTCGCAGAAAATAATGAAGGATTTTTAGCTTGGTTAAGTTTTAGAAACTCTTTATGATGAATATTTAAATTGTCAAATTTACCACTTCTTTCTTCATAATAAATTGAATCAGTCAGACCCACACAATCCGATGTTGATACATTTAATAACTCTTTTAGGTATTCGGGTGAGATGAAATCATCATCGTCTATAAATGTTATGAAATCGCCCGTCGACCTTTCGAGCGCGATATTCCGTGCATTACTCACACCGGGGGTATCCGTCTGGATAAAGTTGATTTGAATTTCAGGATGTTTATTTATCCACTTCTCGATTTGTCCTCTCCACGGCTCTGAGCATCCATTTAACACGAGGATTATCTCAAACTTAGATTTCTCAAGCGTTTGAGAATACAATGAATCAAGACATTCCCAAATATACTCTCCCGGTTGGAATGTGGGGATAATTACAGATATATCAGGCATATTGTATCTAATAACAGGAAAGAAAAGGTATGAATTAAGGTATAGAATTCACTGTATTTGTAAAAAATCTTTCCAATCGATATCATCATAAAATCTTCGTCCGAAAATGTTGCTAAAGTCTGTGATATGACCTAACGTTGGTCTATTCTCAAATCCTTTAATCTCCCTCTGGGAGTTAGATTCCGGCACATAATTTACAAGCGAAATTTTGTGTGGAAACTCCATTTTATCAAATATCCGCAAGTGTTCTTTCGTGCATTTATCTTGTTGAACGAAAATCACGTATAGGTTATCCCAATCAATTCGCTTGATTCTGCTATACCATTTAAGCTTTGCTTCTTGAAACGAATTATAGTGCATGAAATTTATCCTAATTCTTTGCCCCAGCAATCCCACCGGATAATCATTATCTCTAGTAATATTATCTAAAGGACAAGATTCGGATAGAAAGAATTTTAAATTTTGGAGAAGAAGGATATAGTCTTCGGGCTCAATGAACAGATTGACAAAAGGAGAGCAGAATTTCAATCCAAAGTCATGAAGAACCATTGCACCGACGCAATTATTGCATATAACAGTTCTATCATCCATGCGTTTTGGCCTGTTACAAAATTTATCCCCCCCTAATTTAATATTTCTTAACAAATGTGCTATTCTTTTCTGAAATCTATTCATATTTCAATATTTGCATCTTTAATTCACGTTCATTCCCATATTGAGCGATTGCAAATAATAGGAATATATCAGCCTATAATTGAAAGCCAAAGTTGCCAACCACAGACAAAGCACTACCAATAACGGACGTTTGGAGCCCTTAAAGAAATTATAGAAAAGAATAGGAAAAATTGTGAAAAGCATGACAAAAATTCGGTCGCAAAGATAAGCGCCTCCCATTCCGTTCAGTTCAAAAGCCGCATAAAATACACAGTACATGTAAAATATGTAGTATGCGCAAAATGTACATTTCTTGATTTGATCAGTAAGTTTATTCTTAAAGGCTTTAATTATTAAGGATCCTAAGCAGATAGTAACGAATAGGAAACGCATAAAATCAGATAATCGGATTCCTAATCCGCGGTTGACACTGTCGGCCTCAAGATAATTCATGCCATCTACATCTGTGTCTGAAGTGAGGGTTGCTATCACCAATAACATTGCCACCTTGCAGGCTACCGGGAAACAGACAGCCGATGCTATCAGAGCCCATTTTCGACTGAACAATAAAGATAATAGAAGGCACAGGATTATCACAAACATACTTTTGTGAAAAAAGAAAGATGCACCAACAATCGACAGTCCAAATATATAGGATAATATTTTGTATCTTGAAGGTTTAATCAGATATGTATAGCCATATAACGCAAATCCCATCCCCAAAAAGGCTCTGATATAAGCAATGCTTAACAGTGTAGTGGCCGTGAATATCAGCCATATTAATGAAGAGTTAATTCCCAATCTTTTGAAGGAAAGCCAATATAACAGCAGGCCTCCACCCCAGACTACGAAACGAAAATAAAGATAAGAATCCACCAATCTATAACCGATAATGTAGGCAAACACTTCCTCCATCCCCACCTGGATTTCATAATTAATCTTCAGTTGTTTGTAATTAGAATAATATGACCAATAATCTCCGTCATAAGAAGCAAATAAGCAAAAAATCAAAAGGATAAAGAAGATAATTCCGGGAGAAAAATAAACTTTCGGATAGACAATAGTTTTATTTTTAAAGTTTACTCCAAGCTGGAGCATAAAAGGCAGAACTATGAGATTCATCAATACTGCCTGAAAAATGATCCACTCTTTAGTGATATGCTCAAATATGACGTCCATCAACTATCGATTCAAGAGCGCTTTTTTCTGTAATTGAGCTAAATAATAGTTTCGGAGCGAAGGATACGACAAAAAAACTTTGATTCTTCTCAACAGTCTGGAAATCCTGTTGTTCCCTTTAGCGCTAAGAAGGCTGAACAGATGTTCGTATCTCTTCTCCTTCTCAGGGTTTCCCCATCCATGAGTTTTAAGGTAACGTAGGTAAGACTCTTGAGAAAATGAATCATATCCCTTACGCATCCGCTCGATGCTCAAAAGATAACTGTAATGTATGGTCAATTGCTGCTGGAAATGTTTCCTGGAGGTTGTGCTATTGGAATTTATACGATATTTTAGGAGAATATCTTTCAGGTAAATTATTCGGCCTCCACTTTCAGCCATACGCATCCATAGATCCAAATCCTGTGCACAAGGGAAATTTCTGTATCTCCCGGCTTTTTCAAACAGATCGCGCCTGAACATTACAGTAGGATGGTGGATAATTGATGGCCTGATCTGCACTGCCGACGCTATATTGTCATCCGGGTCGAAATCATAACCCAAAGAGTTGTTTAATATGTTGCCCCTCTCATCAATAGTGGAGTATCTTCCGCAAACCAAATCACTATCCCCTTTTTCAAGAGTTATAATTTGCTTTTGAAAGCGAAATGGCTCAGCAATATCGTCGGCATCCATTCTCGCTAAGATATTGGCCTTGGCTATCGAAGCGGCACGGTTCATGCTTTCTGCCAATCCGATATTATTTTCATTTCGATAATATTTTATTCTTGGGTCTGAGTAGGATTTTATCAACGAATCCAATGACTTATCATTTGGGTTGTCGTTGATTATTATTAACTCGAAATTACTGAATGACTGATTCAGGATGCTTTCGATTGATTCACCTACATGCTTAGGATTTTCATTGTAGGTGCTCATCAACACTGAAATTTGTGGATCTGACTTGCCCATACTCACCTCAATCGTTTATCTATCTATTCAAAAGATTTATGGTAAGGTTATCATTATCCTGA
>CAZNMC010000100.1:0-3571 GCA_964574285.1 uncultured Sangeribacter sp.
AGCAGCAGGCTCCTAACCCCGACGAAAAAGACGTGACAGACGTTGACTTCGAAGAGGTGAAGTAAGACACAATACATCTAGATAAATTATAAGGATGCGACCCCCAAAGGCCGCATCTTTTTTTGTAAGTGTGGCGGATTAATTCAAGCATCTATCCATGATATCTATTGGCTAAAATTGGTAGCCAACAGATAGGAAGATGCTTTGGCTCAGTTTTTTTTTAGGTACCCAAAAACTCATAAATATCGTAGGTCAATGAATTTCTAAAAGGGCATACAAGACAAAGACCCCATCTCATAAAATTTCAGGGCCGCTGGGTCGCTTTTCTTCTTGCGCTCTCGCTACTAATGCCACGAAAGATATTAATGCTATAATCAATAATCTCTTCATTGCGTCACGTATTTAGTAGTCTGCTATTGGAATTAACATAATATAGTGAATATAAGTCATTGTGTTGGTTCTTCCTTCCATAAATAATTTATCAGTTTTTGTGGCATTATTTCTGAACCATTAGGATTAGTCCTTTCTTTTTCAGAGATGTTATCGTTATAGCGGGATCCATGAGGAGTTTGCGGATGTATGTAATCTGGACGTTGAGGGCGAGGGAGTTTGCATAACTGCTGTCGCCCCACACGGTATTGAGGATTGCTTCCCGATCAACCACCTTGCCCAAATTCTTAGCGAGGAGTACAAGTATCTCAGTCTGGCGCACAGAAAGAGAGTGCGTCTCGCCATTATATGTCAGTGAGGCGAGGTTTGGGCGGAATAATGTGTGGCCTAATTGATACTCCACATCCTGCGAAGTAATGTCGCTTTCAAACCGTTCATTTATCTTGGCTATCAGTTCTTCAGGATAAAATGGTTTGGGTATATAATCATTTCCCTTTAGTTTGAAGCCATATAGGCGATCTACCTTGTCGGTACGGTCAGTTAGGAAGAAGATTATCACGCGGCGGTCGGATTCGCGTATAGTCTGAGCGACCTCAAAGCCGTTCATCTCAGGCATATTTATATCAAGAAGTATCAGGTCGGGGTGAATGTCGCGATATAGTTCCAATCCAACTCTACCATTAGGAGCATACACGACCTCATAGCCCTCTGCCTCTATGAAGCGTTTGAGCAGCATAGAGTTTTTCAGATCATCGTCAACGAGCAGTATTTTTTTCATTGCGGTAGTTTTATTGTGAATGATGAGCCGATACCCTCTGTGCTCTCCACAGATATTTTTCCTCCATGAGCATCTGTCAGAAGTTTGACGTATGCCAAGCCAAGTCCCATTCCAGGGATGTCTGAAGCAGATGCTTTGCCACGATAAAAACGATTGAAAATCCTGCTTCTATCAGTCGCGGAGATACCGGTTCCATTGTCTTCAACGGTAATAAGGCATCCATCTGAGGTCCCGGCTGCTTTTATCTTTATCGTCACCTCATCGCTTGAGTATTTTATTGCGTTCTCAATCAGATTGGTCATGATATTCATGAGGTGCGAACGGTCGACAGAAATCTCTAAATCAACCGGGACCGTATTTTCAAAGACTACAGCCTTATCACTTGGTAATGTGATGGATTTAATAACACTATCAATGAGGGGCGCCAGATTGAATGAGGAAATATTGAGAGGAATCTGCTCCACATTGTTGAATGTTATGTCGCGCAGCTTGAAGAAATATGCCGAAAGGTTGTCGAGAGCAATGCGTGTCTCGCTAGTAAGCTCATGACGCAATTGTGTATCTTCCATCAGTTTTTCATTGTCAATTCCGGAAACGCACATTTTTAATGTCGAAATCGGACGTTTCAGTTCATGAATCATTGTGGTGATAAAGGAGTTGCGCATTTTGTCGAGTCTCGTGAGCTTGACGATTGTCTTGAGTTGCCATACAAGACAAAGAATAAGTAAAAGCGAGAGAACTGCAGCTAAAACTAATGTCCAACCCATACTTCGCAATATTTCTGAGGAGGGGATTTCACATTCAATCACCACCGCTTTCTTTTCGAGTTCGGAATAAGGAGTTGTGACATTGAACCTTGGAGATATTATGGATGAATGGTGTTTAGTGGTAGTTTCCCAAGTAACGCTGTCTTGCAAAATTAGTGTAATTTTTGCATTGATGTTGTTTTTTCTTAATATTGAGTCTATCCCATCTATAGTGAAAGGAGATTGTATTTCATTATCGAAATTTCTCATGGCATTCCACGCAACGCCGTCGGAAGGGGCGCTTGAAGCATCGACAGTTGCTATCTTTAAATCAACCATTTCAAGAGAGTCAAGTACCAATTCCTGAAGTATTTTCATTTCTTCGGGGGTCAGGTTACGTTTTTCCGCAATACCAAGAATTTTACGGCCATCAATTTCTTTGGTGGTAACAGTTACATTACGCCGCCTGTTTCCGGCAGAATCAACATCGGTCTCCATCTGATATGAACTCTGCGTCCTGGAAATTTTCTTTAAGGCGGAATGTTTTGCTCTTTCATTATTGTACTCGACAATGGCATTTGAAATTTTCTCTATGGAAATATTCTCATATTCTGTTAGTGAATATTCATATCGTCCGTATAGCCAATATACTTGCATCCCGAGGAAAGCAAGTATGGCAACAATCGACAATATGTAGATAATCTTTATTTTCTTTTCCATGATGCAAAGTTAGTCATTATCTTTAATATAAACGTCTCGAACAATGGATAATTGACCGGCAGTAATAATTTAGTAATAATTCCATAATGTTTGAGTAATGTTTATTTTCGTCACTTAAGGGAAGTATGATGTAATTTTGCAGCGTAAAACTAAAACCCCATCTCAAAAAATTTCAGGCCCACTGGGCGGCTTTGGGCGAGTGATAAATCATCAAATGCAAGAGTTTCCTGCGGGAAGTTACCCAGCGACCCCAGTGGCTCTGAAATTTTTTGAGATGGGGTCTTAAATCGCAAACGAAAATGAAGAAAACAACAATCATCCTTGTGGCCATCATGCTATTGTCAATGTCCACTTCCGGCAAAGTAATGCGTCGCACTCTCGGCATATTCCAAAGCAAAGTGCCCGAAACCGAGATTATCGCACCTGAGACAATGGAATTCGTCTACAATTATTCTTGGTGCAATGACACGACCAATCAACTTGAAGACACCTTTACTACAGACCAGATGCTTCTACAAATCAGTCATGAAGGACTTTCCAAATTCTCAAGTTATAAAAATCTGACCGTAGATTCTCTTCTTCTGAGAATAACCCAGGAGCAAGTGGCGGAAGCTGCCATGGATGGCAAACTCTCAAATGGTGAGTTTATGACTATCTTCAAAAACTATCCCGAAGGAAAACTGACCCATACCGAAAAGATTTGTTTGGACTGGTTTAGATACGAAGAAGATATTCCGGAATTTGAATGGGAACTGACTGATAGCGTAGTCAATGTACTCGGTTACGATTGCCATATGGCGAAATGCAATTTCAGAGGTCGGGAATGGACAGCATTTTATACAGAGGAAATTCCATTGATGGAGGGGCCGTGGAAACTTCATGGACTGCCAGGTCTGATTATGAAGGCCTTTGATAAAGAAGGACAATATAATTTTGA
>CAZNMC010000101.1:0-3396 GCA_964574285.1 uncultured Sangeribacter sp.
CCCCTACATCCAGTCGCTCAACCTCGAGAACATGGTCATCGCCACACCCGACGTAGGTGGTGCCAAGCGAGCCAACAGCTATGCCAAATATCTCAACGTGCCCCTCGTGCTCTGCCATAAGCAGCGCGCCAAGGCCAACGTCGTGGCCACGATGACCGTCATCGGCGACGTCAAGGACAAAAACGTGATCCTCGTCGACGATATGGTCGACACCGCCGGCACCATCACCAAGGCCGCCGACCTGATGCTCGCCGAGGGTGCCAAGTCGGTGCGTGCGCTCGCTTCCCACGCCATCATGAGCGATCCCGCCTCCGAGCGCGTCGACAACTGCGGACTGACGGAGATGATCTTCACCAACTCCATCCCCTTCGACAAGGATTGCAAGAAAGCCACCATCATCAGTGTGGCCCGCCTCTTTGCCGACACCATCCGCCGCGTGCACGAGAACCAGTCGATCTCCTCGCAGTACCTCATCAAGTAAGAAGTACACATATATAATATAGGAGCCCGCAGTCCGGCCCTCCCCCGAGAGGCGGCGACTGCGGGCTTTTTGTTTCGGCATTTCTATCGGTATTTCTATCGGCTTCGCTGAACTAAAAGCAGCCGGAGTATTGCACCCCCGATTTATTTTCGTAAATTTGCCGTCGGAAAGGTATCCACCACTCCACGACATATTTTCATTAACTCACATCAGAACCATTACAAACCTTTATATAAAAATGAAAAAACTTTTATTAATCCTTTCGTTCGCAGCCTGTCTTATAATGACCGCTTGCAGCAATGACGACGAGCCTAAAGAGCCGTTGACGCCCGAATATCTTGAGGCAACAACTTGGGATGCAGAATTTTCCGGTTCAGCATATCCTAATCATACACCTATTCACGCACACTTTGTAATGCAATTTCTTTCCAAAAATACGGGGAAATGCATACCCGCTTACGATGATGATTCCTACGAAGGCTCATTCATATATGCCATTAATAAAGAGATGATTACATTCAATGGCGCTTTCGTTGGAAACTGGACCGTGATAGAGCGGAAAAAGAACAGGATGGTCCTCCAAGCCTTCCTCCCCAACGAGTTCAACATGGTCCTGACCCGTAAGTGATGTGAAAGATGCGAAAAAATTCAGTTATTAGTATGAAAAAGATTCTACTGCCGTTTCTGCTAATCCCGGTTGTTGGTTTTGCCGCCAGCCGGGATTGGGACTATACTCCATTTATAAGTTATTCAGACCAATATCCGGGAGATCTGATTAAGGAGGGCGCGAATTTTGACTTACTGCTTAATCTTTGGGAGAAGCCTAAAACCTTGAAGGAGTTAAGCCGATCCGGGCTTGACTTGGCGCAGGCTGACACGACCCGACTTCTGAATGAAGGGATGATGTACCGGACGGATGGTGTTTACTATTCTGCGATTCCTTTCATAGATAGTCTTGCAACTGATAATCTTCGAGATAAGGCACAGATAATTGCTGCGAAAATCATCAATGACTCCCAACTGGAAAGGAATCATTTCTTTGCAGTATTGGATAGCGCAGGCTATCGGCCGTCGGCCTTCGCTTTGGTTCATTCTCTTGTATTTGATGATATTATATGGGAAAACATAGGAGTTTCTTCCGAGAACTCCACTATTTGCCCGATCGACGGAATGACATGGAGTGGGATTTTTTACTACTATCGTCCTGAGAGTGCAGATGTGTATGGCACCAATGGAATGGGGTTAGGCGACCACTATAAATTCAAATTCGCCTGGGGCAACAACTCCAATGCCTACTTATGCACCGTGTTTGTCAAGACTCAAATCATAAAAGCATTGCGTAATATCTTGAATGACGAAGAATTAACGGAAGAGATGGTGCAGGACTGCAAGAAATTCGGAGTGCTTGACAACGACAATCGACTGACGATACCTATACTTGACGGCAAAGATGAAATCAGCAGCGCTGCAAACATTTGGGCCCGGGCAGTAGCAGATTCTTTCAATAAACATTTTGATGGTCAGTCTGTTGCTGAAACCATCGGATGGAATTGCAAATATAACGAAGCTGCTCTAAAAGTAATCCTGTATCACGAAGTCTTAACCCAGATTGCTTCAATCCTTGATGAAGCCGGGATATTGCCGATTCCTGAAGTTTTAACTTCTGAAATTCCGGCAAACAGAACCCATACAGCGAATGTAGGATACATCATAGCCCGCTAATTCCCCTTTTTTGCGGGGATGGGGGGGATTAGTGGTGGAGGCGGCGGGAGGCTGCGTGCTTTTTGTTTCCGATACCTTTAACTAAAAGCGGTGGGAGTATTGCACCCCCGATTTATTTTTGTAAATTTACCGTCGGAAAGGTATACACCGCTACACGACATATTGGTAAAATTAAAAGCGTTACAAGATATGAAAAGTTTACTTATTCCCACAATGTTAGGTGCGCTTTCACTCTTCACCAGCTGCAGTGACAACAATACGATATTCACTGAGCCGGAACCCATCAGAGCATACGAAACAGATGCTCAAATATTGGCACAGTTTGTTGATGTTGATGAAACTTCAGGAACCTATGTGCTCAATCCAAATAAAAAGATTACTGCCAGGGACTACGTCGTTAATAAAAGCCAAGAGGGCCTCTTGGCAGTTAGTCAGATTAATAAGGAACGTTTCCTTAAAGAAATGGAGTCTGTAAACGCCCAGCTTTCGGTTGTAAAACGTTCGGGGGTGGCAAGTGCCTTCATATACTCTACTCAAACATCTAATATAGTAATTGACAGTGGCAACGACGATTCATGCGTCATAACAAGACTTGGAGAGAAGTCAAATTATCGAGGCAGAGTTGCATCCTTGACTTTGGAAGAGGGGAAAAATAACACTATAAACTTCTTCTCACATTCAAATATTGTAATGACTGTGAATGCCGGGAATAGATCAAGCTTCTATTGTGCTCAAATATCGCTTGGCGATCAATTTGACAAAGACGCTGAAATAATTTATATCTCGGGAATCAGGTCAGTTATCCCTATTCGCTCATATCATCTTGAACTGCCGGCTATCTTGGATAATAATAAGATAGTAAGCGGGTGTACTATAATCGGTGGCGGAAACTTAATAATTTCATTTTCAAGATGAAATCTCTTGTATTATCTCTCATTCTTTTATTGGGATTAACTTGTGTGTCGTGTGATGGGCGCACTGGATATCTTGATGAAGGACAGCTTTCTACGGTTTCAGCTTTGACTGATTCAGAGTGGCTTATGTACTATGCTGATTACAGCTATGGGTCAGAGTGCTTTTTTGACGATGACACTCAAGTATATAGATTTGAAGAAACGGGTAAAGGTTGGTATGCGGGCGGATCTTTTTCTGATACTTCAAAGAAAGAAAATGTGTCATATTTTCACTGGACA
>CAZNMC010000102.1:0-3299 GCA_964574285.1 uncultured Sangeribacter sp.
CCATGCCCGTCCCCTCCAAGGTCCGCCCCTCCGACAAACTCTACTACTGGAAACCCACCCACAGCGACAAATAAAGAATCAGCTAATTACCTGCGTCTTCGAATATGCCCCTGAGTAAAGATGAATTATTGGCGCTTTTGCGCGATATTGAGAATGAGCGCGTTGAACGCACAATATCCACCGATAATACAAAGAAAATGTCGGAGGCTATCTGTGCTTTTGCCAATGACATACGCAATACTAAACAACCGGGGTATTATATTATTGGAGTGGACGATAACGGCAACTTTGACGGTCAGGTTTTTTCTGATGAACAATTGCGTTCATACGCGGGTATCCGGAATAGCGGCACCATCTTGCCTCCGCCAGCCATGATGGTATATAAGGAAAAGTTTGAGGATGGAGAAATAGCGATTGTAGAGGTTCAGCCAAGCGAGGATACTCCGGTACGGTATAAAGGAGTAATATGGATTAGAATTGGTGCAAGAAAGGCTGAGGCAAATACTGAGGAAGAACGGATTTTGACCGAAAAGGGACTAATACATAGTTCATCTTTTGACAGTCGTCCATGCCGTGAAGCGACAATTGATGACTTAGATATAGAACTGTTCCAAAAAGAATATTTGCCCAAAGCGGTCTCCCCTGCCACATTAGCAAAAGATAAGCGGACGGTGGTTCAGCAGATGGCATCGTTGAGACTTTTCGACACCCGCTACAATTGCCCGACTTTTGCAGGGATTCTGCTATTAGGTCATAATCCACAGTATTTTATTCCGGGTGCGTATATCCAGTATGTAAGATTTGCAGGAGCGGATAGAGCAACAAAAGTACTGAAGGAAAACCGCTTTAAAGGTAACCTCATTACCATGCTTAAGGAATTGGAATATTTTATCAAGTATTCCATTGAGAACAAACGTCCGGAGTTTGTAAGTGTGCTACGCGAAGAAATGCGCATCAATTATCCATGGGAAGCCATCCGGGAACTTGCCATGAATGCCGTCATGCACAGGGCATATAATGGTAATAACTCACCAATAAAATTCTATGAATACAGCGACCGCATTGAGATTGACAATCCCGGAAATCTCTATGGTAAGGTCAATGTAGAGAACTTCCCTAATGAGACGGATTATCGTAACCCCAATATAGCGGAGATTATGCTGAATTTAGGTTATGTAAATCGCTTCGGCAGCGGTGTCAATACCGTGGCTATACTCTTGACTGAAAATGGTAATGCTCCTGCAGAGTTTATACTAAGTGATTATACCACTTTTAAAGTGGTCGTCAAAAATGCCGATGTCATAGAAAAAAGAGAAAATGGCACCGATAGTGGCACCGATGGCACCGATGAAAACAAAAATGTCATAGAAAATAACGATAATGTCATAGAAAAAAGTCAGGATGTCATAGAAAATGTCATAGAAAATAGCGAGGATGTCATAGAAAAAAATCAGGATGCCATAGAAAATGTCATAGAAAATAGCGAGAATGTCATAGAAAAAAGTCAGGATGTCATAGAAAAATCACGTGCTGATATAATCCTTGAGATTATGCGAAAAGATAAAAGGGTAAGTGTCCGACAGTTGGCATCAAAATTGGGAGTAAACTCTCGAACTATATTTAGAGAAATAGACGCATTAAAATCCAATGGTAAAATCCAACGAATAGGAGGAGACAAAGGAGGTACGTGGGAAGTGATAGATGAGGACTCACCTTAATAAACATTATACTCATATTTATATATTCACAACTAAGCAAAAAAATGCATTGGTTTTAATTCGTAATCAGCGGATTCTGACTGCAAAAGTAAAGTCAAATCGGTAATCGCCAAACATCCTATAATGAATTAAATTTCAAAGATTTCAAAGTTCCTTATATTTTGAGTATATACGAATAATTAAAATATTTCATTAATTAAGTAAAATCCCCAAGGTGATAATTTCATGAATACGTTTGTTATCGTAAATGATAATATTTATGAATGAAATAAATATATTCTATTGGTGAAATTTAATTGGATTATAATTTGGTTTATTCAAGAATATACATTACTTTTGCGCTTAGATAATTCAAAAAATGAGTTATCAAAATTGAGATGGCAACTATTAACCCTACATCACCCCATAATGGTTACGGCTCTCTCCTTAAGGCTGAGCTGGAACGCCGCGGCATATCACACAAGGATTTTGCCGAGGCCTTTGGGCTTAAGCCATCTAATTTGAGCGGAATACTCAACGGAAAAAGAAAAATTCCTGTGTTCCTCATTCCCATCGTAGCGGAAATGCTTGGCACTCCTGCCGCCGACATAATCAACTCTCAGAAGAACAACCTTTCAAATTCACTCTTGTCCGAAATTGACTCTTCCGATGAGTTGGTAGCAAAAACTGAGCTTGAGGCCTTTGAAAAGGTTGTTTGTCTAAAGTCTTTGCTTAAGGGACTTGTTTCTTTCAAAAGCACAGCAGTTGAGAGATTGCGCGCGCTTAAAGAAATATATGGACTCACATCGGCCTCAGATTTGCTAAAAAGTTCTCAAAGATTGACAGAAAACTGTTTCCGTAAATCTGATAAGACTGGTTTGAACTACATAATGATTACAACATGGGTAGTCAAGACAAAATCGGCAGCTAAAGACCCCAACAACAGACCAAAGACATCTTTCGACCCCACCCACATCGAGCAACTTGCAACTTCAATGTCCGAGCTTCTTCATGCCAACATAGACAACACCCCCGTCAAAGTAAAGGAGTTGTTAAATTCATACGGCATAGGATATCTTGAAGTTCCCAAAGAGGAAAAAGCATCAATCGATGGATATTCATTCATAATGGACGGAGTGCCGTTTATTGCAGTGACGAGACGGTTTGATCGCATCGACAACTATGCATTTAGTTTAATGCACGAGTTAGGGCACATCTACCATCGTCATATTGACGAGACAGGAAAGATAAACATCGCCCTTCCTATATCGGAATCATCTGAAAACATCCTATCACAGGAAGAAGAGGCGGACAAATTCGCCACAGAGAAACTTATACCAAATAGCATATGGTTTTTGGCTCCTCCAGTTCCATTAAACCCTTATGCAATACAGAAGAAGTACACCCAATGGGCACAATCTAAGCATCTTAATCCGTGGATTGTCTTAGGTCGTATTTCACACGAGACAGGAATGTATCGTTTTACCAGCGATGCATCCCGAACTATCAATCAAGGTAAGAAAGGAGTGAGTATGACCAAATAACCACTATATAAAGTTCAAGCCCCACAAGGCGGCCACCGAGTAGGGCTTGTGTTCTCGT
>CAZNMC010000103.1:0-3257 GCA_964574285.1 uncultured Sangeribacter sp.
AGCCTGCTAATCATAATTGTTGTTGCATACGATTAAGGCGCGAGACAGAGTGTCCAGCTCTGTTTCGCGCCTTTTTTTATCTGCAAGACAGAAACTCCAATAAGCTGAAATTCCCAAAAAATTCCATCAGAGTGAAATTGACTGATATTCGAAAATTTTATAAAAAAAATAAACTAAAACACCAATATAATCTGAAAAAGCGTTATATAAATATAAATCATAAATTACTTTCACATGTCAGAGCAAGAATTTAAATCATATAGATTGGTTTCGATGTCTGAACCTTCAGACGAAATGCTTGCTATGCTTATGGACAAAGTAGCTAAAGAGGTTCGCAAGAAGAATTTAAGAACCAATAAAGCTTTCTTTGATAATTTAAGACGAGAAACATCTTCTCGCAAGGAATCACGCACATTCTCAAATTAGCTTTGCAAACAGTAGGAAATGCGTAAGGCGGGACACGATCCAGTACTCATAGTTATTGCTGGTCCGAATGGATCTGGAAAGACAACTGTGACAAGTCAATTACTTCAAAGTGATTGGCTTGAAGATGCTATATACATAAATCCGGATATTATAGCAAAAAAAAATTTGGAGACTGGAAATCTCCAGATGCAGTGAGACAAGTAGCTCTATATTGTGAAGAATTGCGTGAAGAATGTCTTAAGAATAGGCAAAGCTTAATTTTTGAGACTGTTATGTCTGCACCAGATAAACTTGACTATATTAGAAGAGCTAAGTTACCCAAAGCCTTCGCTGGCTTGGACGCTTTTTGCCCTTTGGTTCAGTCACATACCTCGGTATGCTCCTTCACCAAAAGACAAAAATCCCTCCAACCCAGCGACCCCAGTGGCTCTGAAATTTTTTGAGATGGGGTCTTAAACTGCTGTGAGATTGCTTCAGAAATTGATCGCCTATATGTTTATGACAATTCTATAGATGACGAGCCGCTACAACCTCTTTTCAGATTGGCAGATGGTGTTTTAGGTAAAATGTATGTTAACAAAGTGCCTGAATGGGCAAGCAACATTTTACCAGACAATGAAATTCAAATTCAAAATACAGGGATATCAGACTGAAACGATAAAGAATAATACTGAGATATTTGATGCGGGGAGCGGGGACGTTTATAGGCTTTTGCGGTAGGCTTTGGGGGTCATGCCGGTGACTCGCTGGAAGTATTTGGTGAAGGTCGGAGCATCAGGAAAATTCAATGAGGAAGCTATCTCTTTTATTGACTGCTGGCAATCACCCAACATTGTCTTCGCCTCTCCTACTACTACTATCTCAATCCATTCTGAAGGAGTAGAGCCGGATAGTTCTCTAATCAATGTGGAAAAATATTTTTCGCTCACTCCCGAATGCATTGCATAGAATTTCACATCGCGGTGCTCACGAAAATTTGTATATAACAACAACATAAATTGTTGGTATTCAAGATCTCGAGGCATAAAACCACGAGGTTCCATCGACATGTGGTTGAAATATATTTTCACTACCTTCCCAAGTATCAATTGAGAATGCAATTCTAATATATCCTTTTGGATTTTGTTGCAAATATTTGAATATACTCCCTTTTCATTGGCGCTATGTTCGTTTTGATAATCAACCATAGCCGAGAGGATTTGTTCTGCCTCAATATCGCGCAACTTGATTAAGGGATTGCTTTGGACAAAACTCAGATTACTCATATTCACCCAATGATTGATCAACCTTGGAAAGTCTTTTATCATAATAGACCCAAAAACAATCTCAGTGGGTAGCGCGACATGAATGACATGTATTTTAACAAAAGGCATACACGCAAACATGCAATTAGCCGACACCTTATAATACACGTTGAGAATCTTTATTTCTAGCTCTCCCTTGGTGCAAATGGCAAAAGCACAACTCCCCTTGATATCAAGAACCTTCCCATCTGATTCTCCAGGGATAAGATTAATTGTGGTTATTTTTAGAGGCGTCAGCATTATTCGGTATACTTTGATTACAAAATAAATATATTTTTGTGATTTTTCCAACCTTTTTAACCTAAAATCAAACCATCTGACAATTTTATCCGTATTCTTGACATTTAAATCTACGGGTATTAGCACTAATTTTGTAATTCTAATTTTGCAATGCGAAATTTGAGGTTCCCTATAACCCATAAGTTGAGCTCACGAAATTTATATTAAACTATTAAACTAAATATATGAACTGCAAATTGGCTCGTCGGGTATTACCCTTGACAATTTCTCTTGTGGTCCTGTCAGCATGTGGACACAATTCAAAAGACGAACAAAAATCTATCCCACCAGTAAGAGTGAAAACACTCACAGTCAGCGACAATGGTGTTGACGTGGCAAGCTCTTATTCCGGCACTGTAGAAGAAGACAGCGGGACAGTGGTCAGCTTCGCCACAACCGGCACTATCAAGACTCTGCAAGTCTCAGAAGGAGACCGCGTAAAGAAAGGCCAGCTCATTGGCACTCTCGATGATGGCACGCTCCGCAATGCCTACGAGATTGCTCTTTCCACTTTGGAGCAAGCAAAGGATGCCTACAACCGCATGAAGATTCTTCACGATGCCAATTCCCTCCCCGACATCAAATGGGTGGAAGTAGAAAGCAAACTCCGTCAGGCTGAAAGTGCCACAAAAATCGCCAAGATAGCACTCGACGATGCCAAACTTTTTGCTCCTGTATCAGGAGTTGTATCTGAAAAAATGGCTTCTGTAGGACAAACTGCGGCTCCGGGAATCCCAGTCGTAAAGATTGTCAACATCCAGTCTGTAAAAGTTGGAATTTCAATTCCCGAAGGTGAAATCGCAAGCCTACCTAATGACACGACTGCCACAATCAAGGTTAAGACTTCAGGAGAAGAAACTTATCAGGGCACACTCATAGAGAAAGCCGTAGTGGCGAATCCCCTCTCCCGCTCATACGTAGCAAAATTCAAAGTCGATAACAATGGAGGACGTCTGCTTCCGGGAATGATTTGCGATGTGACTCTCAATCAAGGCTCTAACGTAAATGGTGTCATTCTCCCAGTATCTTCAGTGCTTCTTGCTGCCGACAATTCCAACTTCGTATGGCTTGATTCTGCCGGAGTCGCACGCAAACGTATCGTCACTCCGGGCGAGATGCTCCCTGAAGGAATCTTGATTACCGCCGGACTTAAGAATGGCGACAAAGTAATCGTAGCTGGGACAGAGAAAGTATCGAATGGAACTAAAGTAGAATCCATCAAATGATGTATTCAACTTTCTATAGAAA
>CAZNMC010000104.1:0-3210 GCA_964574285.1 uncultured Sangeribacter sp.
AAATAACTATTAGTATGATCGATAGCTGAAGCGTACTCAGCCATAGATGGAAGCTGTCCTATCGGCAACTCTCTGTCAACGTCTGCCTCATGAAGATTGTATAAAGTTGAGTTGGCCTTACGCGATGAATGAGCGTAACGATAAGTCAGTTCAAGCGATATCCCCTCAGCCAGACGCCTATTGTAGCCGGCTGTCGCTCCTAACCGTGAATTATGGTTAGGTCGGTTCTTTAAATAGCGGTCAAGAAACAGATTCCTGTCGGAATCCTCACCATAGTCTATGAGGTAGCGATTAAATCTGTCGTCGAGCAAATTGTTATAGCTGCCGAAAATACCTAAGCGTAAAATGTCGGAACTGCCCGAAATCTTCACGCGGGAATTGGCTGTAATCCCGGCAGTCAGAGCCTTAGACCGGTTAAGATTCTCATTGACCGTCCTATTGATAAAATCGCTGGTATATCCGGAAGTAGAATTGCCTGCGCCCGACATAAGGTCATCAAAAGTGATGCCCTGGATGTCAGAAGAGAATGTGGCGCTCGCGGTAGTTGTGGCATTGTGGCGATTATTGTATTCGAAACTAGGCGTTACAGTCAAGTCAAACATCTTGCGCTTGAAATACAATTCATGTTTGGTCGAAACCCGGAATGTTTTTGAATGATTCAGGCGGAAAGTACGGTCGTATGTGTCACCGTCTGTAAGGAAATTCGTACGGTATGTGTTAGTCTCATCATCGAGTGTCACGTGACTGAGTTGCAGATTACCGGATGCTTTCCATCCTGCTACCTTTTTATCCGTGACATAATCAAAGCCGCCGGTATTTGACCTTCTGACACCTGATTTGAGTTGTTCAGGCTTCCAGGAGTCGGCCCGACCCGGTTTGCGGTCGTCATTCAGATTGTTTGAGTTACCGTAAACAGTCAATCTGGTATCAGAGTTGAACCACATCCCGAAAAGTCTACCGAGATAACGGTCATGTGTACCTCCACCGGCTTCGGCATTTAGTGTCAGACCTGTCGTGTATTCTTTTTTTAGTTTCACATCCATGACAAGTTGTTTGTCATTGCCGAGGTCTCGTCCGGCGAAATCGCTTGCCTCTCCGGCTTTGTCATATATTTTGACATCCTTTACGGCATATGCTCCGATATTTTCCAACATTAGCTGATTGTTGCCATTGAAAAAGTGTTTTCCGTCAAGCAGCAAGGACTCGATGTGCTTACCATTATATAATATCTGACCGTTGGATTTAAGTTCTACACCCGGAAGTTGGCTCACGAGCGCGTCAAGCATAGATCCATTGGCAAGCTGAAACGCATCTGCATTAAACACGATAGTGTCTCCACGATGAAAAAATTTTATACTCGAGGAGCTCACAGTCACTTCTCCAAGTTCACGTGTTTTAGGACTGAGCAAAATCAATGGCAACTCTACTTTTCGTACACGTTCCCCATAGGTCGAAGGATTTATTGTGATAAACTCCTTGTTATATCCCAAAGCTGTTACTTCTAATAGATAAGAGGATTTACGCGACGGAAGGGCGAAAGTGAACGCCGATGTTATCTCCTCTTCCCCATTACGGACAGCACGACGGTAGGCAGAGGATGCAGAGACGTAGACGGAGTCAGGCAGCGATAACAATCGCACTGTGGCTCCCACAAGGTCCTCCTTATCGTTTTGGTAACACACGCGCCCATCTATAATTAATGTCTGGGCAAAACCAGCATTAATGCTGATTACAGTGAGTAGTATTGCTACAAGTAATTTCATATCTAAGAAGTAAGGTGTTCATCTGGATTATTTTTTCTGATACAAAGTTACTGCCGTGATTCTTTACTTACCATACCCAAAAGTGTACGTTTTTAGTAGGCGGTAAAAATATACACTTTTGTGTATGGTGCAACAATGGGGCTGTCTTTAATTTTGCCTCAGATAAGAAATGATATGACTGACGAAGAAAACAATAAGATTAAAAGTTGCCGTATAATGGTTGTTGGTAATGGTGGATTTGCTGACGCCATAAGTAATGCCCTGCTAAAAATTGGGTTCCGCGATATTATAATAAGAGCGGTATCTCCGGTCGTCTCTGTGGATATGGTGGCTGATTTGGTGATGGATAGATCGTCGACTTGGTTTATCGGTAAACTGCCGGTGGTATATCCCTTTGACTTTATCGATGGTGGCGCGGCTGTGGTAGACTTACCTGAAGATAGTCCTAAATTTGAGGTAAAGGACAATGTTCGATTGTATGCTGCAAAATATATGTCGGGGTACTGCGCATTCTGGAATATTGTTAACAGCGAATGGTTGCACGACCTATTGTATAGGATTGAGCGCGGAGAACAATCGGCAAAAGCGCAGCAAACCGCAGCTTCTATCTGCGCCGGAATTATGGCTAATATCGCAGTGGGGCGTAATGTAAAGCACTTTCCGCGTTTCTACCTGTCAAGGAATTTAGAGTAACTTGTTGTTTGTAGCCGCCGCGATAGCCTCGGATATATTGCGCACACCGAGTTTTTCAAAAATGCGTTGACGGTATTTCTTGACAGTGTCGAGCGAAAGGCAAATGCGGTCAGCAATTTCAGACATTGTATAGCCTTGTATTGAAAGTGTAAGCATTGACTTCTCACCCTCAGTAAGGAATGGAATCGCTTTCTTATCCCACCGATGAGTTACGGAATTAAATTCGAAATAATCGGGAGTGCCGATACGATGCATTTCAATATGTCCGGGCGAAGTGTGGTTTGATATGGACACAACGCACAAGGCAAGCCAAATCCTGCCGTCAGAAGTCAGGGCGATTGGGGTTAGCTTATGGTTGATGAGAATCGAGTGCCCGTTGTTGAGAATATGAAAATCGTATGAAATATACCAGTCCTTGCGCTGTTCGATAGGAATCTGATTGTAGAAGGCAAAACCTGCTCGGTTGATGTCTAGCAAAAGAGCCTGTTCGTCTTCTGGCACATATTTTAGATAGAATTGGTAACCTAGGGCAATCATCTGTTCTGGCGTGAGTCCGCAAAGGAACAGAGGGTTGGACGACACATACAGGAAATTCTGTTTGAAATAATCAATAAGATATATGCTTTGATATGTGCAGCGAGAAAACGCATCGGCCGAGCTAATATACTCTTCAACTCTGGTGTAGTCAAGCTCATTAGGAAGCTTTACCTCATTATCCGGTATAAAGAAATCTCCGGTTCTATCCATAGTTTAT
>CAZNMC010000105.1:0-3109 GCA_964574285.1 uncultured Sangeribacter sp.
TCTTTCCATTCTTTCCAGGTCGTTCTTGAAAGAAAAATGCTCCTGCTCCCTTGTTTGCAAAGTGCAACCACACCATTACTGCTGCAAGCGGGACTGAAAGCACCAGCAACGCTCCTCCCGAGGCCACTACATCAATCGCCCGCTTAAAAAAAACACGATAAAGTTTCATTATGTTTTTGAAGGTTTACACACAAACAATTTTATCTATTGAATAATGCTTATTGTAAGCTTCAATGGATGTAAATGAATAAGCCCGTAATAATTTCTCAAGATTTTTCATTGCGTAGCCTCGTCCGATATTAGATTTGAGAAATCGCGCATATCGATTTCTGAGGGTGCCTGGTTCCATGAAGTAGTTTTCGAATTCTACCTTTGTCATCATCTTGACTTTGTCCGTTAGCAAATCCTGGATATGAAAATAGCACATATTGTAGCTGTTTGACTTTAAACATTTTCTGACAAACCACAATGGAAGCATACGGAAGTATCCTCCGCCGGAATAAGCCAGCTCTCTCCCAATCAATGGAATTCGGTACAATGGAATCGGGAACTCATTTAATACGCAATCATTAAACTCGATTTTACAAGGCTGCTGTTCATTGAATGATGGGAAACCACCAAAATCACGAACTCCCGGGAAAATTGACGCATCATTTTTTATACCACATTCATTTAGGATCTCTATCGCCCACTTATTTGACTCTCCGATTGAGAAAGCAGGCGCACGAAAACTTACGACTTTTTTCCCTATAACATCTTCTAACGCATTTACTGCCAATTTTGCGTCTTCTCTAAATTCATCAGGTGTCATCTTGTTTATCCACTTGTGGGCATGAGAATGGCTACCTATTTCGTGTCCGTAGGATGTAATCTTTTTGAGCACTTGGGGAAAATCTTTTGCCAGCTTACCTAAGCAAAAGAAAGTTGCCGACTGATTATTTGCATCAAGAATTTCTAAAATATGGTCGAGGGTCTTATCGAATTCAGCATATTTTTCTTTCCTATTTCCGAAATGCTCCTTTTCAAGCACCCATTCTTCTATATCAAACGAAAGAATATTCATATTTCGCGTTTAGGAATTTCTTTTACAACTTTAGCAGGACGACCGGTTGCGATCGTCCAAGCCGGGATATCTTTTGTTACTAA
Organism: uncultured Sangeribacter sp.; assembly: GCA_964574285.1. Taxonomy (GTDB): domain Bacteria; phylum Bacteroidota; class Bacteroidia; order Bacteroidales; family Muribaculaceae; genus Lepagella. The sequence continues at coordinate 1,147 of CAZNMC010000105.1, forward strand.
TGAACCGGCTCCGACAATTGCCCCCTCGCCAATTGTTACTCCTGGCATAATTATTGACGCTGTCCCTATTGAACAGCCACATCCGATACTAATTGGAGCAACTTTATATCTTAATTTATGATAGTCATCGCCAACACAATAATCATCCAAATTTCTTTTATGACACAAAAGAATACATCTCGCATCTACATGAGATCTATCTCCTATTGTAATTAGATTCGCATGCCCACTATCTATCCATACATCAGAACCAATAAAAACATTCTTCCCCACTTTACACCCTATAAGTTTTAAGCACCATGGTCGAAGTTTCCTTGGTTGAACTGGGGCAAAAATCCAACAATCCATAAAGAACGATATTAGGAAAGCATCCCTTAATGTTTTGAGAAATCTAAATACAACTGCGTGGAAGCTTATATGTCCATATTCTTCTAAAGGGAAATTTAGTCCCAAATTCCGCAAGAAACGATATGCAAAACTTAATTTTTGTTCTTCCATTTCATTTTTCTATTACCTTTAGGATATGAGGCCAAACAACTTTATGGTCATAATTATTTTCAATATGCTTTCTTGCATTCTTTCCCATTTCTATCCTTATTTTCGGATTGGAATACATAAAATCCAATTGATCTGCGATGGATTCGGGCGTGATATCACAATAGATGCCTGTCTCTCCGGAAATTATTGAATCAATACACCCGGTTGACTTACTTACTATTGTAGGGACTTCCATTGCACCACATTCAATTGTAACCGTTGGAAATCCTTCGCGATATGACGGTAATACTAAGACATCAAAAAGTGAGAAATATTTATAAATCTCATTATTGTCTACAGACTCTAAATGAATTATGTCTGGGCTCCTTTCTATAATTTTATTTAGATCTAATGATATAGAATCGCGGTTTTCTCGGTGTCCAATAATCATAAGCTTAATATTCTCAGGATTTTGAAACTTTTGCTTGAAGAGTATAAAACCCTCTACTAATTCGTTTATTCCCTTATCTCTAACCAACCTTCCACAGAAACCTACAATGAAATCCGAATCTTTTATGCCAAGTGAATCTTTTATTCGATGTTGTTCTTTAGGGTCTAAATTGGAAGAATTAAACTTGTTATTAGTGTCAATACCACCGCATGTACCTTTCCCAAGAATATATTGACGGGATGACCTTTCTATATTATAGTTCAATCGTACTCTAGCAACTGACGGGCTGACGCATACAGTCTTATGAGACATCATTGCAACTAACTTATCCATTAATATGACTAGCTCCCTTTTGGGTCCTCTTAATGTTTCAAACAAAATGCCATGCGCAAAGATTATACGGTTAGGAACTCTTGCAAAAAAAGCGGCTGTTGTACCCAACAATCTTGCTTTAGCCTGATGAGTGATGACAGTATCAATTTTGTTTCTTTTGATATATCTGAATATTTTAAAGAATGCCTTAAGATCATTGAGTATCGAAAGTGTGCGAGCAAGTTGCACGGGATAATATTTAACATGGTTCTCTTTTGCATAATCTGTCATAAATGTGTCATCCGAACAAATTAGGTGCATTTCATAGCCATGCTCATAAAGATATTTAAACTGACCTCCAATAAAAATTCGGGCGCTTCCTGGCAGATTAATTATCTCCAAAATTTTTTGTGGTTTACAGCGAGTGCCTTTCGTTGCCATAATCATTGACTTACTAAAAGATATTTTTATATTTTGTTAATCTATAGAAGTTATTATTGCGTGGAACTTATTTAATATTAAAGCTTTGGAGTGATTACGTTCCCCACAAGACTTGGCATTTGCTGCATATTCACTAAGAATCGATGGTCTTTGAACAATTTTTCTCAAAGTTTCCATTATTTCATTTGAATTATGACATACAAGGGCGGCATTCTCTTTTTTCAGATATATTATTGGCGCAATGTCGGCAGGACCTATAGCTAAAATTGCGCGATTGCGGCT
>CAZNMC010000106.1:0-3075 GCA_964574285.1 uncultured Sangeribacter sp.
CTCGTGGCGCATGCCGCTTAGCCTATATTGTTATTTTTAACGGACTATTGTTTAGTTAAAGAGACATTTTGTCTAAACTCATCTCGGATAGCGACCGAATAATGCCGACATATTTCTCAAAATGAGGGGAGACGGAATGAGCATCCAATGCCGCTTGATCACGCCACGTTTCACAAATCATTAAATGTTCCGGAATGGTTGCGCTTTCAAATATGTCATAAGCTCGGCATCCGTCTTCCTTGCGAGAGGCTTCCACAAGGGATCTCGCAGCTGTCAAGACCTTCTCCCGATTCTCGGGAGACACTTTTATGAAACAATTAAGGCGAAGCATATCTATGTTATATTCAGTATAATAAGGATTTTAAAAAATGAGTGGGGGCAACGGTAAATAGCGAAATCATCCGCCTTTACCGCGAAATCGAATGGATGGCTTCCATTTATCCGAAAGAATTAAGCCACCGATAATCAGCACGCATCCGATATAGCCCATCATATATATGGTTTCTCCCAACACAATATAGGCAGCTATCATTGTCACCAAAGGCTGGAGATAGAGATAATTATTTGTTGTCACTCCTCCTAAAACGTTCATACATTCGTTCCATATCAAATACGCTGCGCAAGAACACATTACGACCAAAAACAAGAAATTGAGCGCATATTTCGGACTGGCAAAATCAAATAGCACCGATAAATGATAAGGCGCTCCTTGAGCTATCAAAAGTGGAACAGCCGTCAGTACACCGTAGAAAAAGAGTTTGCGGGTGATAAAGAAAGAGGAATAATGAGGGATAAGATTCTTGACAACAATAGTATATATTGCCCACGACAAGGAGGCCGATAGGGCAAGTAAGTCTCCTTTCGGTTTTAATACAAATCCTTCTCCGTGACTGAAGATGATGCAGAACACCCCAACAAAAGCTATCAGCGAACCGATCGCTTCTCCAATTCCGATTTTCGTCTTGAAAATCGCTGCCATAAGGATGGTGGTGAAAATGGGGGACACCGATGCCAAAAGTGAGACATTCCCTGCTGTCGTGTAATTCAGCGCATAGTTCTCCGTAATAAAGTATAGTGAACCCGAACATACTCCGCATATGAGAAAATTGAGCTCATCTCGGAAATTGTTGGCAAAAATTTTACGACAGGTGAAAAGGAACAATAAAATATAAGCCATCGCAAAGCGATAGACAAACATTTCTACAGGTGTGAAGCCCCCTCCCCCCTGTTCGGGTGGAAGCATTAACACTTTTGTACAGAGAAAAGACGTACCCCACGCAGAGGCTGCAAGAAGAGCACCTACATGAGCAATTGCTTTGATATATTTTGTATTACGCAAAGAGCGTGAAAGGTCCATGATGTCGTAAGGCTGTCGTGACTCCTTCGGAGGAACGGATTTCGGCCACAAAATTAAAAAAAAACTTTGACTCTGCCAATTAACAAACATAAATTCATTTGGAATCTCCGTAGTTTTAGGATTATTTTCTCCCTACTTCTATAAAATATCCCCCTGCCAGGCAATAAAATTTTAAAAAAACTGTTATGAAATCAGTATAACACATTTCTTATTAATCGGTTAGAATGAATAAATCTAATCCCACCACTCAGCATTCCATTCCCGCGCGACTCGGAATATTCATCGCCGTTTTTTTACTTCTTTCATCACTCGCAATTGTTCGCGACGGGCGTATTTTTGGCCATAAAATCGGAAATGAAGACTTGCCGCAGTGGCAAATTCGCAGTGGGTCTCAAACTATTATCAACACATCTTCGCTTGCCGACGATGTTGTCGGATATGGAGGACCTGTGCCGGTGGAAATTTTCATAACAGATACTCGAATTGATTCAGTTTCCCTTCTGCCTAATTCCGAAACGCCCGGTTTCTTGGAGCGTGTGAAGAAAAGCGGACTGTGTCAGGCCTGGAATGGAATGAGCATTGAGGAGGCAGCCCGATTGGAAGTAGATGCCGTTAGTGGGGCCACCTACAGCTCCACTGCCTTAATAGCAAATGTTCGGGCCGGATTGAATGCAGTTTTGAATAATGACATCGGTGTGGAAAAATCTTCGGAGAGAAAAAATACTCCTTGGAAGCTGATTGCAATATTCCTTGTCATTGTTTTGGGAGCAATTGGTCCGTTTTTCATTCACAACAAAGCCTATCGGTTTATTCAGCAAATTTTTAATGTGGCCATACTCGGATTTTGGGCCGGTGTCTTTATCGACTATGCAAATCTTATAGGATTCTTCTCTAATGGCCTGGTGGACTCGATGGCCGGATTGGTTACAATTCTATTGTTTGTAGTAGGCTTCATTTTCCCGCTCTTCGGACGCCATAATTGGTATTGCGCAAATGTATGCCCCTTTGGCTCCCTTCAGGATTTGGCCGGGCATTTGAAAAAAAGAAAACTCAAGATTGGTCACAAAACACTTCATTTTCTCGAAAATGTGCGTCAATTGTTGTGGGTAGTGTTGATCCTATTGTTGGTTATAGGGTGGGGTGCATCCTGGATCGACTACGAAATCTTTAGCGGCTTCATAGTGGAGAGTGCATCTTTGGTTGTATTGATTGTCGGGGGCGTTTTTGTTTTGATGTCGATTTTTGTGGCTCGTCCTTTCTGCCGGTTTGTATGCCCGACCGGTTCCCTCTTCAAAATCTTATGAATTGAAACCCCACAAATGAATTGAAACCATCCCAATAAATTGAAACCACACAAATGATTTAATCCGCATAAAATTAGGAACCTATCTTAGAATTGGAGAAAAATTCATGGGATCAAATTTTGGGTGTCAAATTTTGGGTGTCGAATTTTGGGTGTCGAATTCATATCAAGGTTATATCACCCGGGAATTTATTTCCACGAGATAATGCATAAAAATTGTGTAAAATAAATTACGCAAAAATACACCAAATAATATATCAAAAAACACTCCAATACTATCCAAAAATATCAAAAGTACGTAAAAACACATACAAAGACAGTCATATATAAAATATATACATATAAAAATATATTCACATATAAATACAATACTTCGTTAAAATTTAATTTATGCCGTTGAAAATAAATGAGTTAG
>CAZNMC010000107.1:0-3033 GCA_964574285.1 uncultured Sangeribacter sp.
CGGCTCGCCTACCATCGGCTTCCTTGGATTCGCCGTCCTGGAGCCTATCTTCGACCAGACAGTAGGTCTGTCGTCAGTGGCCCTCGTGGTAGCCATCGTAGGTATCGTGGTCAACGCCATCGGTATTCCTGTAGGCCTGTCGCTGATGAATGCATCGCTCGCCAAGCAGAACCCCTCGGCCAAGAAACAGAGCGCCTGGAAGCCCGTGCTCCACGCACTGGCACAGCCTGTGGCCTGGGCGCCTATCCTGGCAGTGATCCTCGTGGTCTGCGGTCTGAAATGGCCGGACTGGGCAAGCCCCTCCTTCGACCTTATCGCCAAGGCCAATGCATCGATGGCCGTATTCTCGGCCGGTATCACACTGGCAGCCATTAAATTCTCGATGAACTTCCAGGTGATCCTCGGATCATTCATGAAGATGGTGCTCATGCCTGCCGTAGTCCTCGTGCTCGGTATCCTCTGCGGCATGGAAGCCAACAACCTCCGTATGCTCGTCGTGGCAGCCGCTCTTCCCCCGGCATTCTCAGGCATCATCATCGCCGACGAAAACGACACCTACGTTGCAACCGGCACATCATCGCTGACCCTGTCAGTCATCCTCTTCGTAGGCTTCTGCCCCCTCTGGATCTGGCTGACCAACCTCGCCATCAACGGCCATCTCTTCGGCTATCTCGGATAAAAGAACATATAAGCTGAACTACCGCACCCTCCCCTGCGCCCCAAGCGCACCGGAGGGTGCATTATTTTATATACAATTTTATGACGGGATCGTAATTTGTGGATAAATATGTGATAAAATATTTTATTTTTGTAACTTTACGAATCTCTCTACTGATGGAGGGAAACATATTCACCTCAGTTGCAAAATCATTATTTGTTATGGCTAAAGTTTTTCTAAGTCATTCGTCTAAAGATAAGTCGGTTGTAGATCTTTTTAAAACTGTGTTGCTCAATTCCGGACTTGGAATCAGTGATGATGACATCGCATATACGTCGGCAGTTGAAACGGGTGTTCCCTTAGGCTGTAGTATCCCGCAATATATAAAATCCAATATAGCCGACAGCGATTTTGTTTTTTTGTTTATCTCAGATAACTATCGTCACAGTGAGGTATGCCTCAACGAGATGGGGGCTTCGTGGGCACTTGACAAGAATGTCAAGCCATTGGTGATTTATGACCATCTCCCTTTTGAATCGGTTGGCTGGCTTTACCACATGAATCTATGCGCCAGGCTTAGTGATTCTGATCGACTTGACGAGTTGCGTGACGAGATTCTTGAAAAAATTCCATCCAGTATCAAGACGGTCGTGTGGAATCGGCAAAAGGCTGAATTTATTTCCCGGTTGAAACTTATTGTCACTGAGCATGATGTCAATGAATTAAACGAGGTAGATCCTGTTGAGCCTACCGACGAGCTTGGAATTTTGGATTATAGAGAGTTGTTTGATATGCAAATTGTTGAATTTGTTAGTATTATAGGACGTATTACCGAAGGTCTTAAAGTTCTTGCCCCTCAGGTTCACAAGCGTAACCAGCAGCTTATTTCAATAACACAAGGACCCTTTAATACCCAAAAGAGTAAAGGCATCTTGATTGCCCTTGCTAAGGATTATGACCAATTTTCATCTATTCTTGAAGAATGCATTCCCCTCGCCAATGAGAAGTATAGTGAACTTATTGATTCAACCAAGATACTCCAAATGAATTCTTCAATTGACAAGAATACGAGAGATGATAATCATCAGACATTTCAAGAACTATTTACACATCTTATCTCGGCACGTAAGGAACATGCTGGTATGCGCGACAGTTTGACAAATATTCCGGATATAGAAAAGACCCAAATTAAGGCAAAACGCCGTATGCTTAAAGCAATGAATTCGTTGATTGAGGCGATGGACGGATGGATAACTCGTACCTCAGAGTTGCTGAGTTTTTGATATTTTGTTTGATTGTAATTAAGTGATGTTTTATAATCGTGGTACGAGACGGGTGCAGGCCACCGGTAAGTATGTATAATACTTGAATATTGGTAAGATTGCCGGTTGATTGCCATATGCTTAGAAAAAATGAGGAATAGTGGGGGTAAGCTGTTGGGGGCGTGTATGTTGGCTAGTGATAGTGTTTTCTGCTTGATGACCAAGAGCTTTCTAATGAGCCTTTTGGGTCGCTATGTCGAGGGCTAATAGATATGCGTGTTGTTCATCCTTAGGGAATTCGGTTTCTCTCCTTTTGGCTTTCTCTGCTTCATCAAATACATCAACGACGTATCTGGAATAGTCAGTGAACTGATATGTGTCGTACGAACACAGCCGTTGCGGTGATGAGAAGATATGCCCCAAGAACATATCCACGTTGTCCATTGCCTTGACCGGTGCAAACTCTCTCGTGGTATTCATGGTGTATATTGTCACAACATCAGTCTTTTTCGTTGCGAGAGAGCGATACCCTGTCTCGTAAGAACCTAAAGAGAAGCAAAGTCTCTCCAGAAATGCTTTTGCACTGCTGTTAATGTCCATAAGATATATAGGAGAGGCGACAACAATACAATCTGCATCCCTTACGGCTTCAAGGACAGGTGTCAGATCGTCATTTATCGCGCATTTGCCATAATGGTTGCTACCTTTGAGCTTGCATGCAAAACAGCTCTGACACCCCTTGAATTTAAGGTCGTTTAAGAAAATCATGCTGATTTCAAGTGGAGTGGCTGTTGACACAAGTCCTTTGTAGAAGGCATCGCATAGTTTGGCGGTGTTGCCATTTCTTCGCGGGCTACTATTAATGATTACTGTTTTCATTATTTTATTTTAATTATACGTTTTGGCTGATTCTTAATAAGAATCACGATGAATTTTTGTAACTTTGTGATGCAAAATTAGGTGAGAATCAGAGTGTAAACAATAACTTACCAAAAGGTTTGACCCTTACCGGAAAGTTTGCTTTTTGAGTGTCAGAACGTTTTGAAAACTGAAAATGGCAAAAAAATTAGACTATGAATATTGCAAGGCTGCCCCGATGCTTGAATGGCTCGG
>CAZNMC010000108.1:0-2996 GCA_964574285.1 uncultured Sangeribacter sp.
TCTCTTACCTCCTGAGCCTTAGGACTATTCCACAGTTCCATGAAGTTGTCCACGTCATTCAGATTGCCCATGGTATCGTACCAGCAGCTTTTCTCCATGCCATTGCAGGGAAGGACATTTCCAAACGGATCGACGAAAAAGTTCTCATTGCCAGCCTCACAGGGGAGCATACGGCGACCTCCCTGGATATAATTGATGAGACCGAGGTTGAAGAATGCACGGAACCAAGACTTAGGATGGTTTTCTTTCATCAGGCGTTGGATTAGCTCGTCGAAGTTGGCGCATACTTCATCCTTGTTGGTCACCTTGTTGTCGTACTTGTGGAAATAGAATGAGTTGTGGAAGGAAGCGGTTGCAAACTCCATGCCCAGATTTCGGTTAAGCTCATATAGATTGAGCATATCCTCGGAATTGTTGTTGGAGACTGTGATGCCGAAGCCGATATCCTTTATGCCCATGCGTCGCAACTCGAGGAGGGTGCGGAGTCCTTTGTCAAATCCGCCCTGACGGCCGCGCAGCTCGTCATTCTTGCAAGAAAGACCTTCGATGGAAATGCGGTAGCCGACCTGCGGATATTTTTTTGCCATCTCAATTATGCGGTCAGAATAGAATCCGCTTGTTGAGAATACGATTCGTTTTGTCTTGGTCAGAAGTATCTTTACGATTTCCTCGATGTCTTCTCTGACGAAAGGCTCGCCACCGGTGATGTTTATCGCATTGAGATTATCGGGAAGTTTTTTGAGCAGTTCAGGTTTGAATTCTTCTGTGACTTTTGTGGGATTGTTCCAGATGTCGCACATTTTACACCGCATGGGGCAGCGGTAGGTCACGATAATTGATGCATCCATAGGATATTTTGAAATTTAATTATTAGCTAATGATTTGTAAAGGTTAAAAAGCCGTTTGGCAATGGAATCCATGTCAAGTTCCTTATCGATGATGCTCTGGCGCGTGTTGACCCGATCCTTCGAGCGAAGCACGGCATCCGCACACTCGGCAAGTTCTTCGGCACTCAGCTCATTGGTCATGCGGCACTCTTTGACCCCTTCAAACAGGTCAGGAATATTTCCCACAGGAGTAGCGACGACGGGTATGTTGCACGCCATGCACTCCTTTACGGCATTGGGGGAGCCTTCTTCGTCGGACGACAAGAGGTAAAGTTCGCACGCATTCATCCATTTCGGGACATCGTCACGCAGAGTTTTGGTCATGACAAGTTCTTCCAGATCGGTATGACCATACTTGTCCCTGAGAATCCTCATTGTCTCATCAAAGCGGTCCTTGCGTTTCTGGGTCCTTGCCTTGAAGGTGTTGGAATCGACGAACAATATGTAGCGTTTGTTCAGGTCCAGTCCGAGCTCTTTTTTACATTCAGTCTTGTCAAGTGGCTTGAACAAGTCCATGTTGACACCGTTTGGGAGATAGACAAATTTCTCTTTGGGATTTTTCAACTGCTTTTTTACAATCAGCTTTGCAAACTTCGGATAGAGCTTGCCGGTGAATTGCTGGTCTGTGCTGCCGGGAGTTTCCGGGTCAATTTGCAGGGAGAGAACCGTGTTGCGATTGTTTAATCCACGGGCAATCTGAAGAATAAGTCCGCTCAAGACATTATGGCAATGTATCACGTCGTACTTATGTCTGCGCAGATGCCAGAATAATTTCAATGCGGTCCGGAGATGGATAAAGGTGGCACTGAATTTTATTTTAGGATTGCTTTTAAGTCCGTTGGAAAATATGATTGTATTCTCCACGCCATATTTTTCGACTGACTCGACCTGCTCTTTCATGAAAATACCAAAAATCGGATTTTCTTTACAGGGATAGTTGGTTGTTACCTGAAGGACTTTCATTAGTCTGTGGTTGGTTTTATTCAGATTTTCTTAATCTTTTGCGTATGAATCTGGCTGGAGTACCTCCCCATATTTCCCAGTCCGGAATATCCTTGGTTACGACTGAGCCTGCTGCAACGACTGCACCTTCACCTACTTTCACTTTATTAATTATAAGAGAATTCAACCCAATGAAAGCATGGTCACCGATACGAACAGTTCCATAAAAGTGTGTATTAGTATCAGGATTCCAAAAATGGGTCAGTATTTTGGTACCGGCTGTAATGTGGACGTGATAACCAATTTCTATTAGTTCAGGATGGATTGAGTCAAATAGAACACCAGATCCGATAAAGCATCTATTCTTGATTTTTACCCCCCCATTTTAATAGTTTGATTCTCAGGGAAGTATGAATCCAAGAAGAGTATTGGATATTAAGAAGAATTTTTGTTAGTATACGGTTAAGACCAGACATTCCTTGAAGTTAAGACAAGTATGTTATATATTAAACTTCTAAATTTACGTTCATCTTTTCGCGTAATAATTCCGCGGATTTCACCCGAATTTCACGGTTGTCCCGGATATACCATGGAATAGTTTCTTTGATTATGCGGGCGGGAGAGCCGGCTATCATGCAGTTTGGCTCAATAAAATCCTTATTGACCATCGAATTTGCTCCGATTGAGATATTATCTCCTAATGTAACTTTAGAAATAATTTTAACGCCGGTTGAAAGATATAGCCCGTCCCCGATAATTTTATCTTTTGCTGTAATACAAGTGGAGGTATGTAGAACTGCGTAGTGTCCTATTGAATTACCGGAACCTACTACAATGGTTCCATAATGTGGGATTACAGTTCCATATCCAAGTACGCTTGGATCAATTGAAAAACCGAGTTTCAAAGAGAGCTTATGATATAATATTCCATAGATATATGCTATTATCTTCCATTTCACCCCCCCCTCATACTTAAATATTTGTAATACTGATATTTACGCATATAGATAAGGAAGTTCATAATATGGTCCGGAACAAAAAAATGTATGAATCTGTCCAAAAATGAAGGTTTGAATTTACCACGATTCATCATATAATCTGCCATTAGGCAGAACTTCAACTCTTTCCTGTTTCTGATGACCATAATATCTCGAAATTAAATTATTG
>CAZNMC010000109.1:0-2991 GCA_964574285.1 uncultured Sangeribacter sp.
ACTGCTCGTTTCATTCCGAAAGGCATTCCAGAGCCTCCATGTGTGAGACGAGTAGAGGTACAGACTCTCACGCTTTTTCTTTATAAACCAATCAATCGCCAACGAGGAGAGGACCAAGGCAAGAAATGTTTTTAATATGAAACGAATAGCTTTATGTTTTTTAATTGGTTTAACTGCAGTTATTGCAAATGCAAGGATCTATTATTTCATAAAGGCAGGCACGGAACTGAAATCATCCACAAAAATTTTTATGGTTTATATAAGTGGTTCGGATTGTTACGGCAGCTATACATCCACCGCTTCCCAAGTGTCTGCTCAATTAGAAAAAGACTCTTACTATTGGAGCGATTATCTTTCGAACAAACTTGAGAAACAAAAGAAACCTCGTACAATTGATTATTCAAAAAGTACATCATCTTATGATGTTTACAAATTGGCAACTTATAATAGCGGTGCCATGCAATATGGTCCTTATGGAACGCAATATTGGGATGCTTTTGCTAGAGGATCTCAAAATGGGTGGTCGTATTGGGCAATCAGCACTGATGGTAAAACTATGGTAACGTGGACTACACCCAAAGACACTGATGAAGTAAAACATAAAACATATTACGAAGCAATCGATGAATCAGATTTAAAAATTGATCAATATGACTTCTTACGTTAATAAAAGAATAATTCCTTTAGTTGTACTAATAATTTTCTCAGCCTGTATTGTAAATGCAAAAGAAACCTTATGCTATAAATCTATAGAGTCCTCAGATCCAAACATAAAAGTCGGAGCGATTCAATTTATCTCATTTATTGGAGATCAATGTTATGAGTCTGACGTTAATGGCACAAGCGTTAAGAATGGTATTATGCAAAAAAATGGATACCAATCTTCTCGCAACATAGCAGTTTATAACGGCACTTGTTTTTGTGGAAGTGGAGCAAAGTTTGAATTTAATGTTGATAAATCCGTCCTTACAGTCACTTCAAAAAATAAGAGAGTATACAAGTTCAAGAAAATTCCCAAACCTCAAGGTGTAACTACCTGTTCTATTATACGAAAACACAATGATAATGGAGACGGTGGTAATCCATATTATTATGTAGACAATGGTAATAGTCCTACCTATTACCCCAATGCTGGGAGTTCAAACAATAATTCAAATAATAACAATACAAATACCAAGAATTACATTCAGACGTCACGCAAATGTGCTTACTGCAATGGCACGGGGCAAATAACTAAAAATGATAATGCACCGGCTAATTTTGGAATAGATAAACCACGACAACGATGCTCTACATGTGGAGAGTGGTATAATCCAAATGTGTTCAATCATTATCACATAAGATGCAGCCACTGTCGGGGGACAGGGAGCGCAAAGTAAATTTACACTTCCTCATTCATAATGGAATGGGCTTTTCCATGCTTTCGCAGCACGTTAAAGTACGTTTCCCATACAGTAAATCTCAATTAAGTTCTGTTTATCTAACAAATTTAGGAATTTTATTTATAACCGGACAAGGACTAAAACGAGACACGTAGAAGCTCCACGCAGAATATGTGGTACAATATTTTTTGAGATTTAAATTGCCAAAAGATGATTAATAGGTAATCGCATCAAAACAAATATCTTAAGCGATACTCAAAATTTATGAATCTCTTCTGAGGTTAAAAAAGAAAGCCGAGCATCATCCCGATGTCCGGCTTTTTCCTCCTGCGGTCGTCAGTCGATCGGCCGCATAGAGACAGAAATTACTAATGTATAACCCAAAATTTAGACAATGATGTGTTTTTTCACATCTAAGATTAAGTAAGATGACTCTATAACGGAGATGCAATATTTAATATTAGTGTAATATTATTAATTAGCCTTAAACCGACGCGTCGGTTGAGGTTTTATTTGCAATGCGGTGTCAGGGCAAAGGCGGCCTTTGCGGATTATAAAAAAACCTAAAAGTAAAATTTTATTTGCCAACAATTTGGCTACAACAGAAATAATGTCTACCTTTGCACGCCGATTATATCCAGTTAGTACAAAATTCGGATGCAAACCGCTTATTATTGGCCTTTTAAGTGGAAAGAGCAACCGAGAGAGTGTATTTTAGAACTGAAATTAAACGTTAAAAAAGCAAAAAAGTGGACAGCTTAAGCTACAAAACACTTTCCCTCACTCCGGAAACCATCAAGAAGGAGTGGGTGATTATAGATGCTACAGACCAGGTGCTTGGTCGTCTTTGCTCCAAAGTCGCCAAAATCCTTCGTGGCAAATACAAACCGGGCTACACCCCCAATCTTGACTGCGGAGACAATGTGATCATCATCAACGCAGACAAGGTGATCATGACAGCCGACAAATTCAACACCCGCGAGTATCTCCGCTACACGGGCTATCCGGGCGGCCAGCGCACCTTCAACCCGGCAGACCTGATGGCCAAATCCAAAAAGAAAACCATCAAGGCCGGCAAGCACCCCTTGTTTATCAAAGTGGTGAAAGGTATGCTACCCAAGACTCGTCTCGGAGCAGCTCAACTCAACAATATGTACGTCTACAATTCCGCCGAGCATCCATTTACGGACGTAGACGCCAAAGTGATCGACATCAACAAACTGAAGTGATTAGAAGATGGAAAAGATAAATGCAATTGGCCGCAGAAAGGCCGCAGTCGCTCGTGTGTATCTCACAGAAGGGACGGGTAAGATTATCATCGACCGCCGTAGTCTCGACGCTTATTTTCCCTCGTCGATTCTTCAGTACGTTGTGCTTCAGCCGCTCAACACTCTTGGAGTAGCTGATAAATATGACATCTACGCTCACCTCGACGGCGGAGGCTACAAAGGACAGGCGGAAGCTCTCCGTCTGGCGATCGCCCGCGCTTTGGTGAAGATCAATCCGGAAGACAAACCGGCTCTTCGCGCAGAAGGCTTCATGACCCGCGACCCGCGTGCAGTGGAACGCAAGAAACCCGGTCAGCCGAAAGCCCGCAAACGCTTCCAGT
>CAZNMC010000110.1:0-2886 GCA_964574285.1 uncultured Sangeribacter sp.
GTATGCGTGGCATTGACGATGATGACCCGGGCACTATCTCGACAGCTGTTGTGGTAGACACATCGGTGGAAGATGTCAACAGTGACCATTCCGTAAATGGAGAGGATGAAAATTATCAGAAGGACGATATGCGTCCAAATAATGGCGGCGGAGATGAACCAACTCCTCCTGTTGCAGACGAATCTGCTCCTCAGATAAAGGCTTTAGATCCTGATCCAGAGGGAGACTATGCAGGGTTCGATAAGATAGACTTTAATGAGGTCAATGAAGTAACAGATCATCTTTACTGTGCATGGGAAATTACTTCAGAAGCTGAAGGTGGTTTCAAAGAGTTTACTGTAGACATAAAATCAGATACTTTGACACCAGATGAGTTAGAAGGTGTTGGTGTTGCAGATCATCTTGACCTTATAAATCCAGGTGAATTTGAGGGTGGTCTGAAGAGTCTTGGTTTTCCAACCAGTATACAAGGAGATTCGAAAGCATCTTTTGATATGACAAGCTTCTTGAGTCTTATGGCTCTTCTTGGTGCAGCTGATCATGAATTTAAGATGACAGTTTCTGATGCAAATGGGACCTCAGTGTTTTACCTACGTCTTCGTACGAAATAATCTGTGATTGTTATGAAAAAGTTGAAAAAAAATATATACGGAGCTGTAGGTTTCCTTTTAGCTTCAATAGCAACGCAGTCATGTTCGATGGAGACTCCATTTAGCGAGTCCGATGGAATACTTAAGATGAAGCTTTCCATCAATGCTGAGTTAACTCGTGCAGAAATGGATCAGGAGGAGCTTGCTGAGAACTGTGTGATTTATATTTCAAATGATAAAGGTCTTGTGTTCAAGGAGAAGGGAATCAGCAATGTGCCTGAGCAAATTTCTCTTCGTCAGGGTAACTACATTGCAGAGGCATGGACAGGCGACTCTGTGCCCGCTTCGTTCGAAAGCAAGTTTTATCGTTGCTACCAACCTATTCAGATAATTGGTGGCACAAATGAGATAAATCTTACATGCAAGATTGCTAATGTGGTGGCATCGGTAAATGCCAATTCCATTGATGAAACCCAGGTGAAAAACCTTAAGGTCACTGCATCTACTTCTATAGGTTCGCTTGAATTTACGAGTGACAATTTCCAGACGTCAAAGGGTTATTTCATGATGCCTTATGATAATGAAGGAAACCGCGAATCGACACTGACTCTCAAGATAGAGGGTGAGAATATTCTTCAAGAACATTTCACCAAGACTAAGACAGTGGAAAATGCGAAGCCCGGATATGAGTATGTGGTAAATATCACTTATGATGATACGCAGGATGGTCCCAATGGAGGTGGCTATATTAAAGTCACTGTTGATGAGACGGAGATTGTGAAAGCATCTACTGTTGAAATTTTGGGTGCTCCGTTGATAGAAGGTGTCGAGTTTGATATCAGTAAGCAGATTATTGGAGAACAAGGCAAGTTTACTGGTGACAAACACGTGAAGGTAGTGGCATTCGATGAGATATCTGCTTTTACTATTGAGTGTAAAGATCAGTCGAGCCTTAATCTCCCGGCTAAAGCTGTGGATCTGAAACTTTGCGATGATGCTACCATTGCCGAACTTCACGCTGCCGGTATCAACTGGGATAAGACGGTTGAGAATATTGAAGGCAACGATAATCACACTCGCCAGTTGTCTTATATCACATTTTCTGAAAAATATCTCAACTCTCTGCCGGAAAGAAACACAGAATATAATATTATTCTTTCTGCTACCGATCGGAATGGGAAGACCACCTCTAAAACTCTACGAATTGCAGTGGGAGAGGATGCGATCATATATGATGATCCATTAGTAGTCGAAGATGCTATAGATCCCAAGGAACCCAATTATATGGCAATTGGTGCCCGAAGTGCTACTCTTAGGGCATCTGTGAAAGATGAGTCAGCAACCGGACTTGGTATCCAGTATAGAGAGGTTGGAGGAGCGGATTGGACTAAAGTTCCGGCTTCTTCTACTCGCGCTTCGGAGATGGTTTCTGTTACGTTGACGAATCTTAAGCCTGGAACAGTTTATGAGTATAAGGCTTATGCTGATGGGTTTGAGGCTTCGGAATCTAAGAGATTTACTACGGAATCGATGTTCTCTATTCCTAATGCGTCCATGGAGGAATGGAGTAATTTCTCTGAGAATAATAAGGTGCTTATACCTGGTGCTGGTGGAGAACGAACATTCTGGGATTCAGGTAACCATGGTTCTTCTAAAATGAGTGTTACCCTAACTCAAGGATCAAATGAAATGATAAATAGCGGATCATTGTCGGCTAAATTGCGTTCGCAGTTTGTTGGTTTAGGAGGATCTATAGGAAAATTTGCAGCAGGAAATCTCTTTGCGGGTTCTTATTTAAGGACAGATGGAACCGATGGAGTTCTTGAATTTGGAAGACCTTATAATGGCAGTCATCCTAAAAAACTACGTGTATACGTTAATTATCGTCCAGGAAAAGTGGAGAAAGAAGGAGATTATTTACCAGTCGGTGCTGAAGATATAGGTCAAATATATGTAGCTCTAACAACTAGTAAAATTGAAATTCAAACTAAGAAGGCTGCAAAACTTTTCCCAACTTCAGAAGGAGATCAAGACTATGATAAGCTGGTTGCTTACGGACAGTATACTTTTGAAGGAAACTATGGTGCCGATGGTGAACTTAAGGTTCTTGATATTCCTATTGAGTATTTCAGTAACTCTAAAACAGTTAAGCCTTCTCACCTTGTTATTGTATGTTCTGCATCAAAATATGGTGATTATTTCAATGGTGGAGAAGGATCAACAATGTATGTTGATGATTTCGAACTTGTGTACGAGTGATAAAAAAAGACGCTAAATATTGGCAGAGGCGGTCGGT
>CAZNMC010000111.1:0-2883 GCA_964574285.1 uncultured Sangeribacter sp.
TCTCCAGAGACTTACAAGGCTTTTATCCTACTTTTTTACAATTAAGCCTATTTTTACGTATAACTAATCATAAATTGAAAGATGCCAGATAAGCTAAATAATGCAAAATCGGATGTAAATGAAGAACCACACCTTCAAATAGAATCAGCCTCCATTTTGACCCATACACCTTAATTTTTACATTAATAAGTGAAATGAAGTCTTACGCGTCGATACTAAGTCGATATTGGTTTTACAGGTAGCCTAATTTTTGGGCGGCGGTGTAGAAGCGGCGACATCTTTCGGCGCCGTGGAGGGTGCTGGCCCAGTAGATGAAGTTGGGGGAGGTTTTAGGGGTCTTGATGTCACACTCAGCGAGGATCCGGCGTGCCATTTCTCGTTGGGCGTCGGTGCCTTTGTCCTCACAATAGAAACCCCAGTAGGGGATGCCGTTGTTGTTGGCGCCGCTCCAGCAACCTACCCATACGCCGTTGATGTTTATGCCAAAGGATTTCTGAACCTCGCGCTGTAGTTGCTCAAATTCGGGCTTCAGTTCGTGATACCATTCATCAATGAGATCTTTGGATAACTGCAGTTTCATCGCTGCGACCGCCGACTGTATTTCACTTAGTTCCTTGGAATTGTCATGTAATATGTCCCATTGGGTGAGAGCTGTGGCTCCGTCGGGCAACATTGTTTCCTTGATAAGTTTCTGTATATCCATAAGTAGATTATCGTTAATTCGGAGACCGTACAACCCTTTTGTGAAATCTGCAAATTGGATTATTGCGGATTTAAGGAGGGTTTGCTTAGGGTCTATAATTTTTTCAATTTCGTAAAGCCACTCAGTCAGCGGGGAATGTATGACAACCGTTCGACTCTTAAATGAGGGTCTGAAATCCTTGCAGCCATTACAAAGATGTCCCTTACCGTCGCAAAGATAGTCGGTATCATCGCAACGGCAGCTATACCTGTCTAAATAAGCACAGGCGCGGTCATCATTGGAGGAGGAAAGTCCGTCGGGGGGACATTTCCATGCCGAGTCTCTGATGCTGCTGATCAATTCCGGATTGAAATATTGAGGTAAGATTACCAAATAAATTTGATCGTAGTCATATCCGTATGTTTGGTGCGTGTACTCGATATAGCGCCCCAACTGGTTGCGCTGAAAAGGTGCATTCATCAGTTTATTCTCGATAATGATAGCATAGTTGTTATCAAGAATACGCACATCCACATGCGATGCTTCGGCGGTAATTATCGGGTTTATAACCGAGATGGAATCTAACCCGGCAAGGGAGAGGAATCTCTCTATGAAGGATTCTAAAATAATATATCTCCCATCTTGAGAATAATTGAGAATGGCAGCAAGAAGTTGGCTGGTATGTGGCTCTTCGGTTGAGACTATATCCAGGACGTTCAACTGATATAAAGGCTTGTTTTCATCCTTTGATTTCAGCTTCCCACACTCCTCAACTAATGCCAACAATTGTTTAATTGCCCTCTCTTTGAGTTCACTAAAGGCCTTGACAAATTCGATAATATGCAAAACAGATTCCTCGGTCATCGGAGTAAGTTTTTGGAATGGTTTGAGGAACTGCCTGCGAGCATGACTACCCGTTTGACGAACTCGGATTTCGCCTCGGTATAAGCGTCTCGGTTTCTGCCATATTTCGATAGAAGTGCGAGTTTAAGACCTTCATATTCCTTGGCAATCTCCGAGTGAGCATTGAGATAATCGCGGAATAGGATTTCTTCATTGTCACCCATACGGTGAATATGGATATGAAACACCTTTTCGGCATAGCCCTGCAGGGTATAGCCTTTGTTGAAACTCATCCGATTTTCGGAGGCGGACATGCAGATATAGCCGTCTTCTTTCATTGCACTTCTTATAGCCGGCATTGAGCAATCCTCAGAGATCTCAACTAAAATATCGACAATAGGCTTTGCCTTGATACCGGTAATTGCAGTGCTGCCGATATGCGTTATCCGGGGATTGAACTTCCCCAATATGCCGCGAAGAAGCCCAATCTCGTTTTCAGCCCACACCTTCCACTCCGGATTATGCTTAACCAGAGTTATGGGAAACAATTCCCATAACTCCTCAAGCGTCATATTTTCAAAAGAATCGTGCATAATTTCATTGAGCAATATATTTCTGAAACCGACTTGTGGGTTTGTCTGGAATAGTCATTTGGAGGCGTGTACCAAGAATAGGATTTAGATAGCGTTCCCGAAAATTTCTGCTATTCTTGAATCCAAAGTATCCGGCTATCTCTGACAATGATCGTGGCTCTTTACAGAATTCTACTATCTTTTCTTCCAGTGATTGACTTGAGTCCGACTTGTGCGTTGACTTGTGCGTTGACTTGTGCGTTGACTTGTGCGTTGACTTTGGGGTTGACTTAGGTGTAACCCCCAAGTCAGATTCTTTTGTGGCATGAACATTGACGCGGAACGCAGTGATCGTGTTCACGTCAAACTCTGCCGGTGGATTGCCGTTCTCTTTCAACATCTCTTGCACACGGGTCACGCCTCGGTTGAATCAATTAATATATTAATTATTTGGATTTCTGAACACAAAACTACGAAAATTCTATTAGATGTGAAAGTCGTTGCTATGAATTAACAGTAGTCTGACTAAATATAATAGGACACTAGTGATTAATTCTCAATAGTTATTTATAATTTTGAAACCACAGACTTTTTAACCCCCGTAGCAAAATTTTTCCGATTTATTGGCTAATTTTGCGTTTACATGTAGAATCCGGGGTATTTGAGGGATAATGAAATTGCTAAACCACTCTGATTGTAGTATTAAATAAACCACTTTGATTGTAGTAAAAAATGAAAGAGAAAATCAAATCCATATTGTCAGCGATGAAGGTTGGCACCTACGAA
>CAZNMC010000112.1:0-2870 GCA_964574285.1 uncultured Sangeribacter sp.
ATCTTGCCTTTGAACTTGACGGAGAAAACACATCCAATGAATGGCTTGAGCCAGTGACAGATGCTCAATACACTAATCTGAAATAAATGCTTACTATGAAGAAGGTTATATTATGTTTATTGACACTTATTGCCATGTCAGCCACTATGCACGCAAGGACCTTGGTTGTCTACTACAGTTATACAAACAATATAGAAAGAATAGTCAATGAACTGAAGACACAGATTGACTGCGATGTCGTGGAAATAGAACCCGCTGAAAAGGGACTTGACTATGCTGCCAACAATTATGCCATAGGCAGTGCTCAGATTGCTGCCATTCGCAATAATCCTGATGATGCTTCCTCTTACCCTGCCATTGACCCGGTAGATATAAATCTTGATGAATACGAAACGGTGATAATTGGTGCGCCCCTTTGGTGGAGTCAGATGGCCGCTCCATTACAGACATATCTGTTCCACAATGGAGCAAAGATGGCTGGTAAGAATATCGGCCTGATTGTTTCGAGTGCCAGCAGTGGAATCGGAGGTGTGGTTGCCGATGCTAAAAGGCTTATACCGGAAGGAAGATTCCTGGAGCCCAATCTTTGGATCCGTTCATCTCAGACCTCTGACAGTCATGCCCTGATAGAGCAGTGGCTCAAGGACATTGACTGTTCAAACATCCTTGCCGGAATATCGGATATAAGGGTAGATCCGACACAATTTACAGAACCGGAGATATTCAATCTTAACGGAATGCGTGCAGGAAAAGAACTGACTATGCTACCAAAGGGAGTGTATTTAGTTCGTCAAAGAGGAAGGACATTCAAAGTAAAACTATGAAATATACCCAAATAGGTAGTGCCTATGAGAATGATCCGCGATTACTCCTTCTGCCATGCTAATTTAGCCAGCATCTGATATAAGAACTCAATTTCTTCGGGTTTAAAATCACAGAATAATTGATGGAGCGTTTTATTTGCAATGTCAATTATTTTGTTTTTTTTAGCAAGGGCTTCCGGAGTACACGAAATGATGTTTGTCCTCCCATTTTGTGCTTGCCGGACGATATACCCCTTACGCTCAAGGATGTCAAGGGTTCGCTTGATTGCGGCTGCATCTTTTTTTAGAATCTCTGAAATTTTAATTTGGCTGATAGGCTGAGAACAACTGTAGATCAAACGCATTACCACATACTGGGAATGGGGTAGATCAATTCCCTCCGCTTTTAGCCTTGTTGCAAGCGTTGAAGACATCGTAACCATAGCCTGCTCCATCATGAAGCCGATATGGTATATTACCTGTCTATCCATCCTGATAAATTTTTGCAAAAATAATACTATCCATGGAAACGCGCAAATGCCCTGGGTGAAAGCACGCAGGGCATCAGTCAATTATGTAGGTTGGGTTTAAAAACATTGACCGGTTGTAGAATCGCAGTAATGACCACCACCTATTTCTGGAGTTGCGACAGGCTCAACGAAATAACTTTCTCCCACTGGATTGATTTTCACCAGTCCTTCTTTCTCCATCTTCCGAGCCCACTCATCGGCTGCTTTATAATCGGGGAAGTCATAAGCCTCTTTCAATTCAGCAAGTGCAAAACGTCCATGAGCTTTGATGAAATCAAGCATTGCTGTCTCCTCTGCTGCCGGAGAAGCTATAGGTTTAACCTTGCCATCACTTGCCATTTCGATTACCCTTACAAAGGTAGCATAGTCGTTGTAGCCTCTAAGAAGATACTGCTTTTGGCCATAGCTTACAAGACACGTCGGAAAACCGGTCACACCGAAAGCGCGGGTTAACTGCAGATCTTCTTTGAAAGCTTTCTCAGCACTGCCATCCTCAAGATATTTATGGAACTCATTTAACTCGAGTCCCACTTCTGTAGCAAGCTTATCAATCACCTCCGGGAGCGAGGTCCTTTGATATTCGGCTGCCGAAGCCTCTCTTAATCGGCGTAGGAGGCGGTCGGCTTTCTTCTGATCAACCATCTGTGCTGCCTTATAGGCAATGTTTTGAGGATAAGTAGAAGGATATTCAGGAGTGAAGAGATTGAACCCTTTCCCTTTTACTGGCATCCCATGCCGGTGAGAAGCCTCAATCCAATGAGCTTCTATCTGTTGGTTGATTTTGGGAATATCAGCATGACCTATCCCATTTGCGGGATCCCATTTCTCTTCGATGTTTTCTACAAGTCCTCCCATTACATATCGGAATTCAATTTCTCCCGGGAAATGGGTTTCGAGTTTACGGAACACTGGTTCCAAACCCCAGCACCAGGTGCAAAGGGGATCAGTAAAGTTGGTTATTATTACTTTTTTCTTATCCATGATTAACAGTTTGTTTTTAGGTTTTCATAGATAAAACAGCGGAGCCTCCAGATTGTTGATTAATCAATAAACTTATTATTTCAGTTTAAATATCATAATAGTAGTATCTAAATGGCCATAGACTCTAATGAATAAACCTAAGAATATGAGTTTTAAACTGTTTCACCTATGTCGGATGAATATGTTCACATTTTTAAACATTGGAATTATTGAACAAAACATAATGCGAAAATGTCTTCCTTATGAAGAGACGATCCGGAATCTCCTTTAAAACTTTATAAATTATTTATTATGATTAACACAGAATACAAATTTGGCGAAGTCCACGGGCTCGCCAATCAAATTCAGATTGCAGAAGATCATCCTCAATTTCATCGCATTTTTGAAAACGCCAACGGAGGCGTTGTTCTCCTTGCTCTCAAGGAGGGTCAGAAACTCGACGAGCATCTTGCTCCCGCAGAATTAATGGTAAGCGTTCTTGAAGGCGCGATCGAATTCACCATGATTGATAAACCTCACACCATCAACGCCGGAGAATTCATGCTCGTAGGCGAAG
>CAZNMC010000113.1:0-2855 GCA_964574285.1 uncultured Sangeribacter sp.
GATCTCCAAGCCAATCAATTCCGGAAGGACGAAGAGGAGCATCGGGATTGAGGCCACGAGTTACGGTCTCGGTGATAAGTGATGTACGATAAGAGCGCAGATTCTCCACCTGCTTGTGCTTCTCCGCAATCAGTGCATCCACCTTACCGGTTACCTCATCCAAATATGCCGCAATCGCCTCCTGCTCCGCAACTGGCGGTAAAGCAACTTGCATATTGCCTATCATAGCATTTGTAAGCTGATTTATCGTTGATGTTGAGAATAATTCTCTATATTGTGCAAGCGTAGTACGAATAAGGTATAATGTAAATTTTTTATCTATATTAGAACGGTATCGCATCATAAAGGCACCAAAAGTTGCCTCAACATCTTTAGGAATGATTGCGCATTTCCCAATGAGAGAAGCACTTCCATTTCTTGAACAAATAAGAATGTCTCCCTCTTTCATCATTAAATCATCGACTATTTTTGAAACATATACATTATTTTCAAAAGATAGTGAATCATTTTGAATATTCGAAGACCGAAGAACTAAAACGCCCTTATCTTCTTCACATATATCCTCTGGAGAATAAGTTAATCCATTACGTGCTTCTCCTATATATTTAAGCCTGGATATTTTCCAGTGACTCGGTATTTGGCCGAGCCAGTCAATGCAGGATGCTTTGTATTCAGGATATGCTTTCATCAATCAAATAGTTGTGAGATGAGTTTGGCAATGTGGCGTTCGCGGGTACGAATGTCAGCAGCGATTTCGGTAGCTGGGCGGAGCTGCTCATGCTTATAGAAATAGCGCGAGAAGTTGATTTCGTAGCTTACCTTTGTTTTGGAAATGTCAACCCATGATTCGGGGTCGATATGCGGTAAGACTTCGGTTGCGAAGTATTCTTTCCAATCTGTACCAATTGCTATGGTCTCCGTGTCGGTCTTGTCAGCTTGCTTATCGCCCTTTTTAAGGACGAGATTTCCGTCAGTATCACGCTTGGGTTGACAGACAGTCAACTCATAGCTGCCGAAGAACTTGTTGGGGAAGATGCGGCAGTGATCGTTTTCTTCAAAATTAAGGTACAGCTGGCGTATGCGTTCAACGTCTTCTTCGAGAATGTCGTTGCGCTTGTTGCCGAGACTCTTTTTAGCCGGATGGCAAATGTCGGCTGCGTTGATGAGCTGCACGTTGCCCCGGCGTTGAGGCGATTTTTTGTTGGTAAGGAACCAAAGGTAAGTTTGAATACCGACATTGTAGAATAAATCTTTGGGAAGAGCAACGATGGCTTCGAGCCAATCGTTCTCAATTATCCATTTGCGGATATTGCTCTCGCCACTACCGGCACCTCCAGAGAACAGAGGTGAACCATTGGTGACAACACCTATACGAGCACCGTCAGAGTCCATCTTTGAAATCATGTGCTGGAGAAACAGCAACTGACCATCGGAGATACGTGGTGTGCCAGCCGAAAAGCGCCCGTTGGGATCAAGACTTTCGTTAAGTACAAATGCCTGATCTTTCTTCCAAGTTACACCGTAGGGTGGATTTGCCATGATGTAGTTAAAGCGGTTGCTCTGGAACTGGTCGTTACTCAGCGAATTGCCCAAGCGTATGTTACGAGCATCCTCGCCTGTAATCAAAGCCTCTGATTTGGCGATGGCGTATGACTGCTCATTGAGTTCCTGACCGAAGGTTTGAATTGTGGGGCGAGTCTCCGGGTCACACATATCGAGTATAAACTGACGCCCAAGATTTACCATGCCGCCCGTACCGCAAGTGGGGTCAAAGATAGTGCGGATAATGCCGCGTTGGTTCAGCACATCTTTGTCGGGAGTGAACATAATGGCCGACATAAGGCGGATAACGTCGCGAGGTGTGAAATGCTCACCGGCGGTTTCATTACTCTGTTCGTTGGATATGCGTATAAGTTCCTCAAACACATAACCCATATCGTGATTGTCATACTTCTCAGGCGAGAAGTCGAGTGCCGCCACAGCTTGGAGCATTTGATAGAGCAGACCGTTGCGAGTGAGACGAGCCACTACCTTGTCAAACTGGAAATTGCGTAGGATTTCTTTTACCTCGGGTGAGAAGCCATTGAGGTAGTTGTCGAAGTTGATGCCGATATTCTTGGCATCATCAAGGAGGGATGTGAGTGTGTGACGCGAAGTATTATAGAACTTCATGCCACCAGTCGCCTTACGAAGAATTGGGTCAAGTTTATCATCTGCGACCTTATCCTTGAAATTTGTATACGCAGCCTGAACTTTGGCGTTAACCGGCGCGAGAATACAATCAATACGGCGTATCACAACAAAAGGCAACATTACCTCGCCAATCTCGTTCTTCTTGAACGTATCGCGAAGCACATCATCAGTGATGCGCCATACAAAACTTATGTCCGGTCTTTTATTATTTTGTTCCATCTTTGTGGAGTTGTTTTCTTGTTTTACGATGCAAAGTTAATCATCATCTGTGCAGTCAAACTGCATTGATCAAATTAATTTATAAGCCTGTTCTTAATTATTTTATCTTTGGAGGTATCACCTATAATTTTCTTTGTAGCGTCTTTCACACCTCCTATTATTTGCTCCCGCAAGGTTGCACAGCTTTTTCGTATTTTATCAATATCATTTAACGACAAAGTCAGCTCGCTATCTCCATAAGAGCCTAAGGTGTCGTGCAAAACTGATGTGATATATAACTGATTATCGTCGTAAACGAGTGTTGTTTGTATAGGATGAAAAAGTTGGAATCCTTTGTCACCTACAATAACAAAGTAATTGCTGAATATTTTTCGTGGGTGAATGGTGTTGTTGAAAACAAATTCCAACTGAAAATCATACGGACGAATCTGCTTCAAGAAAGC
>CAZNMC010000114.1:0-2829 GCA_964574285.1 uncultured Sangeribacter sp.
TATCGACAGCGGAAACGGCAAGGGACATCTTGAGTTTGAGAATCCCGGACACGCAAAAGTCCGACACCGTCGTCCCCGAATTGTGGCCGCAGGATTTGAGGAAAATATAGATGTGTCAGACTTCGGCAGTGAAAATAACACTACAGAGTTCAAGAGCAGCATTGTGTTTGTGCCTTCAAGCAGCGAAGCCGACATTGACCAGCAGCTCAAGACCATCATGAAGACCATCGCAGGTTTTCTGAACAAAGACGGCGGTACAATTTACTTGGGAGTCAACGATTTCGGCAATGTTTGCGGAATAGAGAGCGATTTCCCTCATCTGAATGATTCAGACAAAGACAGCTACGAATACAAAGCCAACACTGACTCATATCAGCTTAAAATCCAGAACTCCATACGCAAGACATTAGGCACAAATTCGGTCCTTCCGTTCATTGACATCGCATTCAACCAAAAACGCGGACGAACCTATTGTTCTGTCAATATTCGTCCTTGCCCCTTCCCGGTCTTTGTAAACGGCACCCAGCTTTATCAGCGTATGGGCAACCAGACCAACTTGCTTAAGAACGAGGAGATAACCAACTTCTATCGGCTCAAGTACAAAATCGAGATGAAGGCTTTGGTGACTGAGTCAACTTCGGAAGATGACGGCTCATCAGCTCCGGATGCCTCGAAACCCACCGCTGAGATGGAGAAAGAGCTGAAGGCTACGCAGCCAACGATGACGATAGCTGAAGAAAAATTCACTCCATGGCGCTATCTCCGTCTGTATAAGGACGGAAAATGGTCTTGGGGTAAAAAGCCCACAAAGGAACGCAATCAATTGATACATGAAATCACCATTCCGAAAGAGCGAAGCAAAAAGGACTGCGTGTTGCTGATGTGCTACGCCAACGGACGTGTGGACTCAGTGAAGGTTTCTGATGTCGCCCCCCGGGCAGAAGACAGAATCTATTCCAATGGATGGCGTCCTGATGACAATCTTCTGTTGACGATTGCCGCAACACCAGATGAATTGGTAGCTTTTCGTTCTGTTGATGAATCGGGCGAAGAATACAATAAGTTTCATCGTGCCGGTGAATTTGGTGTGCATGCAAAATTAGGAGGTCAGGGCAACGTGGTCATTAACGACCGTTTGGGCGGCTCCCTATGTGCCGTTGCATCTGTCCCATTCAGCTGTGCACATCAGTTGGGAGCGTATGTGACACGAAGAAACCCGTCTCAATTTCTCGGCTACCCCCGCAGCGATGAAAACCGCCGCGACTCCCTCCCTCTTCTTGACGCAGTTTTCTCACGCTAGATTTTTTTGAATGTAAATAACTTTAATCGGTATGATATGAAAAAGAAAGAAGATAATTTTAAGATTCGTATAACTTATCCAGATGGTAGAATTGAATGTCTGGATAACGTGACTGAGACTTATCGTAATGCGATTATGTATATGGGGCTTAAAAATGTTAAGGGGATAGGAATAATACGAAATTCCATTAATATTGTAAGTACCAAGCAGGAAATGGAATCATCAACTGGGAAAAGAGAAGATAGGGCGATAAAAGAATTAAATTACGAAGACGAGTTAGGAATATGCACTCAGATGTCAACTAATGCAAAATATAAGATTCTTATAAAAATAAATGAAATTCTAAAAAAGGGACTAAAAATAGAGCTTATTCAATCGGTGAATACAACTCCCGATTGGAAGAAATTAATAAGGATCATAGGGAGCGCATTAAGCGAAAAATCGATTATCAATCTCGTGATGCTTCAGGCTATTTTGAACCGCATCGCCTGCTTGAAGAAACCGTTGGATGGAGTATTTGTCGTTTCAGAGGAAGACGAGTTGCTTCGTGAATCATTCGTGAAACTGAATCCGCTATCCAATATAGGCTTCGAGAAAGCGATGACACTCTGCGATGACACCGAGTTTTATTATCGTAAAGACGGGAAGTTAATAGTCAGAGAGCTTTGGATAAAGGCTCTTTCAGAGGGTGATGCTCTCAACTCGCTTAGCAGAATTGCAAAGGATAAGGCTGATAAACTTGTAAAAGAGTACGCCAACACGGCCCCGATAATCGAGCCAGTTGAGGATTTCGATGATGATACCGACGAAGTTCAGTCCAAAATAAGCAAGGATGGCAAGACTCTGATAAGGGTATCGGAGAATGTAGAGAAATACGAGATACCCGCGGAGATTGAGGTTATCGGCTCCGGCTCATTTGCTAACTGCGTGCACCTGACAGAGGTTATTTTCAATGACAAACTTGTCAGGATAGAGAGCGGTGCCTTCATAGGTTGCTCTTCTTTGGAAGATATCAATGTACCGAAGTCGGTAATGAAGATTGGCACAGATGCTTTTAAGGATACCAAGATTGAAGAGGGGCAACTGGCATATTTATACGCTACACAAAGTTACTTTACGCCTTCGGATCTAAGCATTCTGCCCGACAACAACATATTTGTGTATGGTGGCGACGAGGATAAGAAAATGGCAATAGAGTTTTTTGATGCCAAGGCGGATCCGAAAACTTACCTTAACGGCAGGGCTATTTCAATCCGGCAAAGCGATGACCGGGAATTAACATCCACACAAGTTGAGGAGTTTATCAACTATGCAATACAACATTCCGACCGCCGCTTTGTGGTAGTGTCGTCAGCTTATGGCAATGAGGAGACTTCGCGAGTAGTTGACCTCTGGCATGAAGCCAATAATATCAATAACATTATTTTGCCCTTCGCTCTCTATTCCGCCATTGAGGAGGCGGAGAACAATAATGTTAACGTGAGTTCGATATAAGGAATCCATACGTCAACAATAAAACAATCAGCCAT
>CAZNMC010000115.1:0-2797 GCA_964574285.1 uncultured Sangeribacter sp.
CGTAGGTATGGTTGCCGGCAACTGATGCTTCCCTGTAAAGGACCCGACCCAGAGAATCGCTTGTGGCATAATCCTGTTTGCGCGAGGCATTCAGGGCCTCGTCAAAAAGAGATGCGAACCTTTCCTGTCGGTCATCAGGGCTGCTCTCCGGCTTGCATCCGAGGAAGAAGAATAATATCAATATGGAAATTAAAGGATACCTCCGCTTCATCCGGTAAGGTAATTTCTTAAAGGAAAGGAGTTAAACTCCTAAAACGATTGCGGGATCTATATTTAGAAGCTGGCTAATTCTCCTTGCCTGCAATAGGGTAGGGGTTTTATGGCCGGATAGAAAATCTGCAATACTTTTCGGCTTGATCCCGAGAAGTTTAGAAAGAGCTGTCTGATTGAGCCCCATTTCGTACATACGCAATTTGATTACTGAGATCAAAGAGGGCTTGCCGATAGGATAATGCTCTTCATCATAGTCCGCCACCAGATTCCCTAACAGAATCAGTTCGATCATTCTGGGATCCTCGGCAGGAGTATCTTCCGGAAGGCTAAGCATTAGTTCTTCTACTCTTTTCAAAGTAGTCTGGTATTGAAGTTCGTTTTCAATCTTAGTCATAGCTGTTGGTTTAAATTGTGGCACAATCTATTTTATCATACTCTTTATGAGTCCCGATGAATCTTATAAGGATGAATTGAGGAATGAACTTTATCACCACAACCATGCGATAGTCATTTCCCTTAATATTGAAGACATAATGCTGGTTTCCGACATAGTCAACAGAATTAAAAGTGCTTTTTATATCTGCGAAACATCTCCATTTAGCTTTTTTAACGGTGGATACCCAATCCTCCAATGCTGTTTTCGCCTGAGGATGCTGCTCATAATATTCTCGTATGGTACGTTCTGATATTATTCTCATGCTAAAAAGCAAAGTCCTTTCCTAATACTCTGGTAAATTTAATAAGGAATTTCTGACTGTGCAAATTCTAAGACCCCAGACGCCGTCATTTTTATGAAATGAGGTCTAAAGAAGGAAGATTTGAAAAATGAAAAAGAAAAAAGGAAAGGAGGTGGAGGAGGGCAAATGTTAAAATGAAATGCCAATTGTTAATTAGGAAAATTTGATAAACCTTAAATAATATATAGGCGTTAAAGAAATGACGGACAACCAATCTTCCGCCAAAATTTCTCCTTTTAGTAGTTATTTACGGGGAATCCCCGAGTTGTAAAATCCAAATCCGTCAGGATAGCCTGGCTTACCGTCATGATAACAGAAAAAGTCATCAAGGAAATATACCGGAAATTCCGGAAGCCTCCCCACAGCTGGGAGGAGCTGAATATTGATTTCTATACCAATATTCTCTCAGAGCATCATAAGATCCGTGAGGATGAAGACGAGATTATTTTTGATGACCTGGAGGAGTTCAATCCTTTCCGCAGAATACTTAAAAGACGGTTGCATGCCGTTCTGGAATTTGATTTTTATGTAGCTTTCGTAACCCCCACCCACATACTTTTCCTCAATAAGGAAAACAATCAGGTGCGTATCTGCATGAAGCCTGAAAAGAGCGACGGCTTCTTCAACCGCATCTTCGCGCGCTGAAGTACACACTGGAAGAGCTACTTGCCAATTATAACCGGGTCTCCGGGATTCGTCGCAAACGAATCCGGAGACCCGGGTGATTTTTTTCCGTAAATGATATTATTGTCCGTTATTCGGGTCGGAGAGAGCAGGGATGGTTACAGATCGTCGTCAAAATTATCGAATCCCTCTTCCAGTTCCTCCGGATTGAAGCTTGCGTCGCCGAAGAAATCGGCATCGAGATCCGTCTCTTTTATCTTGGCGGCCTGAATGGCGGCTTCACGCTCAATTTTTTCATCAAACTCGCGAATGTTGACTATCTGCGGAGGAGGCGTACCGCGCTTGAGGGTACAAAGGGGATCGGCCAGATGTCGGCCGGGAATGATTTCCTTAAGCTCCATGAAGAAGGAGCGTTCGGTCATGTAATCGAAGACGAAAGCCACTTTCTGCCCTTCTTCCTCGATCAGCTCCCCGACGGGAGTCTCCTCCATGATCCACACGTCCTGATCGCTGGAAGTGCCCATGTCTTCGAGTGTGACTTCCTCCTCGCGTTCCCAGTCATCATCGCAGATATAAAAGGAATCAAGTTCGTCTTTGGAATATCCCACACTCTCCAGGATAGCATTCCTGAACTGAAGGAAAGTGGATTCGGAATCGATTTCAATTTCGCGGCTGAAGTTGTTGACTTCATCGCTTACGAGTTTGAATCTAAATACCATATTCTTTTACCATTTTGTTTTTCGGATGGACAACGAAGGCGGTCAGTGAGTCACTCAGCGGCATCGAGTCCCGGGTCGGAGGCCAAATAAAGGCGCTTCGACAAACGCACTGCGAATTTAATACACACATACATATCCTACAAGCGATATAGCAAAAAAATAAGGTCTGTCAGGAAAAAAATCATGCAATAAGCGGCTAACAAGATGGATATTTGCAAAAAGAGGGAGACAGTCGCCATGACTGTCTCCCGGAATTGGATTTTCGCGAAGAGAAGAGAGCCGTAATCAACCCAGGAAGCTGAGCAGCACACCAGCGGCTACTGCAGAACCGATCACGCCGGCTACGTTCGGACCCATGGCGTGCATGAGCAGGTAGTTGGTCGGATCGTATTCGAGACCGATATTGTTGGATATGCGGGCTGCCATCGGCACTGCCGATACGCCGGCATTACCGATAAGAGGATTGATTTTCTGGTTCTTGCTCAGGAAGAGGTTGAACAGCTT
>CAZNMC010000116.1:0-2752 GCA_964574285.1 uncultured Sangeribacter sp.
CTATAGAAATTGGGAAATGTCAGATTTTTTGATTAAATTTGCAGAATATAAGTCATATTCTCAATTATTATGTATCAAAGACAAGTTTCATTTAAAGAAGCAGTAGAGAGAGCGTTGATGCAAAACTACTGCAATTTCGGTGGACGCGCTTCGCGTTCCGAATTCTGGTGGTTCCAGCTGTTTGGTTTCATTCTTGGAATTGTGGTGGAGATTGTATTCTGTTGGAGCCAGAATGCCATGAGCATTGCTTCAGGACTCGTTGGCCTTGCGCTTTTGCTGCCCAACCTTGGACTCTGCGTAAGGCGCCTTCATGATATCGGCAAGAGTGGCTGGTGGATTTTCCTTTCACTCATCCCTCTCATCGGTGCCATCATTCTCCTGGTGTGGTATTGTAAAGACAGCCAGATGGAACCGAATGAATACGGTCCCGTTCCAAATATAGTTGCTTAAGACTAAAAACATCCGATTTTCCGCGGTGGAAAATCGGATGTTTTTTATTCTGAAAGAGCTTTTTTCATAGCTCCGGGAGAGATGACTCCTTGCAAGACGGTAGTGTCGTCAAAGACCATATAGGGGATGAGATCAAAGTCTTTGCGCTGGTCTACTTCCTCTTCTTCTGCTTTCACTTGCGCACCATATTCGTCGCTGTCAAGGACGACCCTTACAGCCTTGGAGTCTAAGCCGCATTTCTCCGCTATTGAGAGAAGCACATCGCGATCTGAAAGACGGAGATTTTCAATGAAGTTGGCATGGAAGAGAGCGAAATTGAGTTTTACTGCCGTAGCCTGAGATGCTGTGGCCTGGGCATACTCCATCAGGCGGTGTGCATCAAAAGTGGAGCAAACAGGCGTCGTAGCCAGTTTATAGTCAAGTCCGACGCGGGAAGCCATCGTGGTGATTCTTTCCATCAGATGCAGAGACTGCTCTTCGGTGTATTCATGCCCCGACATGAAGTGCTGCAGCATCGTCTCGGTAGGGATAGCCGGAGCGTTTGGATCGAGTTGGTAGGAAAGAAACTGCACATCGACTTTATCAGAAAGACCTTGCTTTTCGATAATATCGAACAATTGCTTTTCGCCAATATAAGAGTAAGGGCAAGCGAAATCAGCCCAAATTTTTATTTTCATAGTATTTAGCTTTTTAGATTATTAATTATAACAAAGGAATAATTTCTTTGGTTTATATTGGCAAACCTTGATTTATACTAATTCAATCGTGCCCTTATCAAAATCAATTTTGACTTCTCGCGCACTATCGGCCAAAAATGTTTTACCATCATATGTCACAATATGGTTTAACGTTCCTCCCACATTGATAGGAATATTTAGATGGATTTCTCCTGGAGGTGTACCTTTTCTGTCATTCGTAAGATGAGAATCTGTCTTTAGACGACGCATTATAAGACAAACATCACCATATTGTGCTTGCAAAACATTTCCTGAGCTATGATAACCATCATAACTTTCTCCAAATTTACTATGGCAAATTCCATCAGCGACAATACGGGCTGCATGAGTCCAATGGTTTGCTATATGATACAAGGCAATTTTATCATACAACTCATCCACTTCATCATCCATTCCACACTCTTCAAAACCAAAATATTTGAAGGCATTTTTCAAATGGTCTATGTCCGGACCTTTTTCTATCGGAGGCCACCAATGCCACGGAATAGCACTGGGATCGACCCAGCGATCAGTCATTCCCAAAGCAAAAGCTATGCAATTATATTGGAAAGAAAACGGGCTTAGCAATTTAAAATTGACGTCGTATTTTAGTGCGTCGCCAAAAGCATCAGGCCGAGTTAGGCTTTCCCGAGCGCTATCAGTGTTATAATCCATGTCCTGCAAACATCTTCAAGTGAAACAAACCCATTATAAGTCATATATTCTGGATATATTAGATCGAGAGCATGCACTATCGGGTCGGGATGATCTTTAATTATTTTAAGAATTCCAGGCACAGCATCCTCTCCCATCGCTACGATCTTTTGAAAATCTTCATTATCATAATTATTAGAAGAGTGAATGTTTGACACTCTGTTCCAATAATTATAATTTGTAAGAACTTCCTGGATATTAAGTTCGCGACGAGATATTTCAAGATTCTTATCGTTACGACTAACTGATAAATCTATTGAAAATCCTTTATCTATAGCTGATGATGTCATAATTATATTCTTTTATTTATAATCTCAAATGCAAAATCATCAAGACGGATACCATCCAACTCCAAATGGATATCATAAATCCCCTCCTTTTCGAAGAGAACATTCTGAAGATTAAGAGCGATGTTGATATGACTTGCTTTCTCTAATCGATCAATGTGAAGATTAGTCGTTATTGCCGGAAGAATACTTTTATCCTTAGATTTATCAATAATCGTGATACTCAACAACTTATCACCCTCCACAAAGGCTTGAATATAAAGTTTTATCGCAAGGCCAAAAGTGATTCTAATTGGAAGCGAAGAGACAAAAAATTCATCCATCGTATTCACTATTGTAAGATGGCCATCCAGATTATGGGCCCCCTGGCATAGGGCAAACATTTCAACTTTTATATCCTTCATATTCGTCAAAAATTTCTTAGAGGGGCGTAGATTTAACATAAAACCCAATTTCACTCCCAAAATCGGGTGTAAAATTGGGTACTTATTCCTTTATTGCCTGATAATCAAGCTGCGTGGCGGAAAGAGAGGGAACATACCGAACTGCAAAAGTATATTGATTATCAAATCATTAACTCTGCAA
>CAZNMC010000117.1:0-2654 GCA_964574285.1 uncultured Sangeribacter sp.
CCTGAAAATGTATGATTTATGACGAAACCTGAATATAGGCCAAGAATAGCTGATGGGCTTCTTTCCAATAAACTGAAAGGAATGGGTGCGGTCCTAATTGAAGGACCGAAATGGTGTGGAAAAACTACGACTGCCGAGCAGCAAGCAAAGAGCGTGATATATATGGACAACCCTGCTGACAAAGAGAGTTATATTGCCGCTGCTGGTATAGATCCAAGTCTTTTGTTGGATGGAGCAGTTCCGCGTCTTATTGATGAATGGCAAATAGCCCCAAACCTGTGGGATGCCATTAGATTTACTGTTGACCATCGTGGAGAAGATGGCCAGTTTATACTGACAGGATCCGCAGTGCCCCTTATAGATGAGGATCAGCTCAAGACGATGCATACAGGCACAGGCAGGATTGGCAGGATAAAAATGCGCACGATGAGTCTGTGGGAATCAGGAGATTCATCTGGAAGGGTAAGTTTGAGATCCTTGTTTGCGGGAGAAAAGCAGTCTGCCATTTGTTCTGCAGACCTTGAAGAAATTGCATTTTTGGTGTGTAGGGGAGGATGGCCAAGAACAATTTTCCAAGATCGAAATATTTCTTTGAATAGAGCCATGGATTATGTTGATGCTGTGGTAAATTCAGATATCAACAGGGTAGATGGCTCGATAAAAAATCCAGAAAGAGTCTACCGTCTTTTGAGGTCTTATTCCCGACATTTAGGTACTCAGACTCCTATATCAGTAATCAGTTCGGATCTTTCAAACAACGAAGGCTGCTCATTCGATGTGCGGACTGTGCAGACATATATCAACGCACTAAAACTTATCTTTGTGATAGAAGACATGCCATCATGGAATCCCAACTTAAGGAGCAAGGCTGTCATTAGGATGAGTGACACTCGCTATTTTGTTGACCCTTCGATTGCGGTGGCTTCTTTGGGCATTGGTCCAAAGGATTTAATGTCTGATCTAAACACGTTTGGATTCATATTTGAAAATCTTTGTGTGAGAGATCTGAGAGTCTATGCAGAAGCGTTGAATGGAAATGTATATCATTATAGGGATAGTTTAGGGCTGGAGTGCGATACGGTAGTGCATCTTCGTAATGGTCAATATGGGTTGATAGAAATAAAGTTAGGAGGAGATAAACTGATAGAGGAAGGGGCAACTAATCTTCTTAAGCTCCGAGCTAAGATAGACACAGGCAGGATGAATTCTCCATCGTTTATGATGGTGTTGACGGCAGTCGGGAAGTTGGCCTATCAGCGGAAGGATGGAGTGTATGTGGTGCCAGTCACTTGCCTGAAAGATTAATGGCAAAGCCTTCGGCTACGGATTAAGAGTCAAAAGGCAAGGGTCACGGATAGGGTGTGGGGACTTCGGACTGCGTCCTCAGCATAGTGTTGGGATATGGAAAGGTTATGGTACGGAGTTTATATAATAGTGAAAAGCATCCCCGGGGGTGGGATGCTTTTCGGTGTAGTTAAGGTTGAGAGTGTTGAAAGAAGCCATTCTGATCATTTGAAGATCAGTTGATATTTATGAATATTTAGATGCTAAAAATTCATTTCATTATTTAAGGTTAAATTTCTCTTTGAAAGCTTCAATTTTTTCAAGATATTTATCCATATTAGGATCTTCATAGAAGTTTTCTCGTATTTCTTTTTCGACTTTACCGGAGGTGACTTCTTTGACACAAAGATCTATACGATCCTTATTGAATTGTTTATATGTTTGATTAGCAAGATATAAACCTGAAGAATAAATCAGATCCCATCCATAGTCGTCAACTTTCCATTTCCCATCTTCATATATACACGTTACCAACCATAAATGATCGTTGTCTGAAAAGTCAGACTCAGAATACTTTCCTTCGTATGATGCGCTATAGTGGAATACAACAGTGGCTTCGTCTCCTGCATCTGACATGTTGATTTCGTCAATACGAACTTCGATGTCTGGGACGTCATTATTGTCTAAATCTGACAATATTGTTGGAGTATCACATCCTTCTTTAAAGTAGACGCCTCCATCACCTCCAAACTCTGGATAATCAATTGCTACCATAGGAACTGATGATTCCATATCAAGTAAATTTTTAAATTCAGACGATAAAGCATCTGCTTCTTTCCGATTTGATTTTTGGATGAGTTCTATTGCTAATTTTTCAGCCAGAGGGGTAGGAACATCTGATGAAGTAGCATTGTCGGGCCAATATTTAATGTCAACAATCATTGTCTTCGTTATGTATGGGAGCGACATTACGGCGGTTTCATCATATATGATACCATTAGTATCAAAGTGAATTCGTGTGTAATTGCCTTTGACATCAGAACCGGAATATGATATTGTTACGTTTTTCTTTGCGATCTCTTTGTTGATCGATATGTTGGCACTTACCGGACGGTTATACTCATCATAGTCCACCATTTCATAGGAAGTTTCAGATAGAAATCTTCCGCTGAAATTCATCTCTGTCCATTTCCAATTGTCAATACATATTTTACAATAGGATTGAAAATTGTCGGCTTCTTTATAAATCGCTTCTCCGTTATAATTTGAAAATCCAAGGAGGTTCCCATCTGTGTCAAATGCAAATGTAAATCCATCGGCCTCTTCTTCATCTTTACTAAATGTAATAGTCTTAACTTTTCCTTTAAGAC
>CAZNMC010000118.1:0-2653 GCA_964574285.1 uncultured Sangeribacter sp.
AACCTCGGCAGACTGTTGGAGAATCAAGTATTCGTAGAACTGCTTCGTCGGGGCCACATTCCCGATTAGCGCAATTTCCATATTTAATTTTTAAGGGTAATTGCCTTTGTTTTTCGTAGAAAAGAAATATCTATATAATCCCAATAGTAACAATCGGGAAGAACTATGAAATTGTGCCGTGTTCAATTCGAGAACTAGCTGCATCCGTAATATGGCTCTGACAGCGAACGTACCTATTAGAACAATGACTTTCAGTAGATTTACTTTTCAGAAATGTAGCAACTGCATAAGGACGGTAAAAAATGCAAAACATTCGCCGATAATCAGCCAAGTGTTGGTTTTTGTCCATGCCTTCACTTCGGGAGTCATGAGTATGATAAAATATGAACTTTGCGTGTCAGCAAAGTGTTGGATTAATAAAACAAGACATTTAGTGCCTCTTGAAAAGTTTTTCAAAGGTTGCTGATAAAAAATCTTGCAGACGTTTAATTTTTAAGAATTACGTATGAACATTAAATTTATAAAGAGAGCTTTTATGGCTCTTTTAGCCTTTTCAAGTATTTTACCTATGGCAGCAAAGAATTCTTATATATTCCTCGCACCGGGTGTGGAGGAAGTGGAAGCCGTCGCAACAATCGACGCCCTGCGACGCGCCGGAATGCCCGTAGTTTCGGTGGCCGTATCAGAAAACAATCAGATCAAAGGAGCTACCGGCCAGATATTGGTGGCCGACTCACTAATCAACGAAGTGAATACCGATGATGCCGACTGGATCATAGTTCCGGGTGGTGATCCTGGGGCTCAAAATCTGTATGCCAACGACACAGTGAAAGCTAAAATTCTTGCTCAATACAACAAGAATGGACGTATTGCCTCAATCTGCGCCGGACCCGCCGTTGTGCTTGCACCTCTTGGTGTCCTCAAAGGCAAGACAGCCACATGTTATCCCGGCCTTGGCGACGCTATCAATTCAAATGGAGGTAAATATGTTAAGCAAACCGTTGTTGTTGAACCTAACCTGATAACCTCAGAAGGTCCGGGCACTACGCTACCGTTTGCAATAGCCATCGTCCGCGCAACATTGGGCGACGAGGCAGCCAATTCGGTAGCATCAGGCATGCTGGTAAGATAATTTTCATTTCAGTATAATATCCCTCCCCCGCTACACTTGTTAAGTTTTTATTAAACTTTCAGTGTGCGGGGGATTTACATATCTATATTCCGAATCTTTGTACAATTAAATAACTGTTTATGGATAACGAGATTCGAAATGCTGTACTTCTACATGGAGGCTTAATCAAAGCATCAAATATAGCAACAGGCCGACTTATATTTTACCTCACTTTCCCATTGAGTTAGACATGTGGAAATTCTCTGCTTTGTAGTCGACAACGAATACCGGCTTTATCATCACCAAGCTATCTCAGTCTTTGTTTATGAGCATCGCATGCTCTTTATCGGTAAAAATGATACAGAGTGCGATATATTTGATACGCCCACCGGGAGTTTTGACAGTAACTTTGTATTACAATAACATCCGGTTTCAAAAGGAAAGGAATCAAGTTTATATGAAGAAGTATTTATTAGCTTGTCTTTTTAGTTTAACTACTTTCATAGGTATGGCTCAGACAAAAATTCTACTCTCGGTTAATGAAAAATCTTTGACCGCTACTTTGGTTGAAAATGAAGCTGTCAGAAAATTGGTAGAATTGCTTGAAAAAGGCACAATAGAAATTGAGATGAATGATTATGGGGGATTTGAGAAAGTTGGAGCATTGCCTCAATCCCTTCCCACCTCTAATCGTCAGATTACAACCGAAGCAGGCGATATTATGCTTTATCAAGGAAAGGATATGGTGATCTTTTATGGTTCTAATTCTTGGAGCTACACACCACTTGGTAAAATTGATGACTCCACATTACCCAAGTTGAAAGATTTTCTTGGAGAAGGTAATATTACCTTAAGGCTTTCACTTGTTGCGACCGATGATGTCGAAAAAGTCAGGATTGAAAGTTCACCTACTTCTGCTTTAGTATTTGATCTTCAAGGTAATCTTGTTTCAGGACGTCCATTGAATTGTGGAATCTACATCATAAACGGAAAAAAGACTCTTGTCAAGCCCAGATAAAAAAATCACTCAATCCCGACAGTAAATTGATAAATAAGATTAAATAAAAGACATGAAAAGATACTTCATCCTTTCATTAATAATGACGTTAGCATTTAGTATTATGGCACAACAGAAAATAGTACAGACCGCAGGTCGCACACAGCTTGGTGATTTCGCTCCCGAATTTGCACACCTTAACGATGATATCCTTTTCGGCGAAGTATGGAGCCGAAATGATCTTCTCTCGCTGCGCGACCGGAGCCTCGTCACCATAACCTCACTCATCTCGCAGGGAATAACCGATTCGTCGCTCACCTTCCACCTTCAGGAAGCAAAAAAGAATGGTATCACACGCACCGAAGCAGCAGAAATCATTACCCATATAGCTTTCTATGCCGGTTGGCCCAAAGCCTGCGCTGCCTTCCGACTGGCTAAAGACGTGTGGAATGATGACGTTAAAGGCGACGATGCCAAGGCCGAGTTTCAAAAACAGATGATTTTCCCTATCGGTGAACCCAACAACGCTTACGCAAAATATTTCA
>CAZNMC010000119.1:0-2537 GCA_964574285.1 uncultured Sangeribacter sp.
GTTCGGAAGTGCGATCTACGAGATTAAAGAAATAATGCTTCCGGCGACCTTTTTGTGCCTTGAAGTGATAGGTCAGTGAATGATAAAATTTATTCATAGTGTAGTTTTTTATGTCTTCATAGTATAGAAATTTCTTTCTCATATTTCAAAATTATTTTTTCTTATATCAAGGAAATGATGAGATATATCAAAAGAATTGCCATTATAATCCAACCTATGAATCTGCATAAGCATCCCCATAGAGAGCTGATTCCGTCGGAGAGGAAATCTATACCGAAGCCTAAGATCTTGAAGACCCAACCTAAAAGGCCGAGGACTACAAACAGGACTATACCAAGGATTATGATTCCTATTATTGCCATTATCTATTGTATTCTGGTAAAATAGCACGGACACAGCCAACAAAGTCTATTTCGCCATGCCAGTGTTTAAGCAAAATGTCTATGTGGGAAATTATCCAGAGCCTGAGTTTTCCTAAATCTGCGTCGGATATTTTCAGGTCGAAATCAGTGACAAGAATCCGTGGGTCTCCACAGATTGACATAGGTATTAGTTCATTTGGGACAAGGCTATCACTGGTATTATTGTCAAATCTAATCATTGGAGTTCGCTGATCATCTTCCGAGCACTTCACCTCAATCCAAACTACCATAGGAAGATTAGTTTCTTTCTTGCTTAAACTGCTGAGCGTAAACATTGCAACGTCATTGATGGCGTCAAAGCTTCGATTGAACTGTTGCATAAACGGGAAAGTATTTTTAGGTGAATTTCAATCCGGAGATGAGAATGACAGGAGATCCCAGTCATCGGGTGAGACGCTGAGGACTTCAGATGCGTTAGCTAAAACAACTGTGTTGGGAGCCGTTTGGTAAGGATGGTTTTCTAGGCGATGGTATATGGGTTGGATTTCGATGTTTCCGTCTGCATCGCGGGCACCCCAAAGCCCGTCTTCTCCTTGGAAGAGGGTGAGAGGAGCGGGACCGTTGGCATTGCGGATTGGTTCAGTGTGCTGCTTCGGCTTATAGTTGCCGGGTAGGTGTCTTTTTCTTTTTGGCATGATGACAATAATATTAATTTTAATCAGAGGAAATACTATTAGCTGTTATAACTCACCTTCCGCAGACGAAAGGTGAGTTATAATAATAGAAAATTTCGGATAAAATTTCAAAAAAGTTTCCCTTCGTCAGTAAGTTATTCCTTTCGATTTCCACTGCTTGGTATGGTCGGAGAGGAAAGAATCGTCAGCAATGAAGTTTTTGCGCAATATTTCGGCAATTTTAAGTGCTATAGGCACAGAACGGCGGTCTCGGACAATGAGCGATGACGCCACACGGAGGGTAAATACGTTTGTCGATACCCCTCCACCGAGAAGGATTCCAAGATTGCGGCTTGCTACGGGTTTGTAGCAGGTGTCGAGATCAGTACTGATCGGATGAGATTCGTCAAACTCAACCTCACCTTGATTGAGAGCGTAGCTATTGGTATCCATTGCTGTCTTTATCTCATCGTAGGCATCTTCGAAAGCTTTCTTGTCGATGATTGTAGATTCTGGACGTTCATCGCCGGGTTTGACAGCAGTTACAAAGCAAAGTTGCGCCTTGATGTCGCGTGCAAATTGGTTGATCAGCACCACCCAATGATCTTTTCCCTCCGCAAATGCCTTCAAATCATTGTAGAAATGTCTAAACGGAGCCGACACTATATCGCTGTCACTACTCTTACTGAGATCTTCAGTTTTTACGCCAGAAGGAAGGGTATAATAGCTATGGCTTTCCTCATCAAACTCACGGCTTATGAAATTGAAACCACCAAATTCAGCAATAAGATATGCAAAACGGCTGCTTCCAATTTCTTCGAGAGACTGACCGGAAGTGG
Source organism: uncultured Sangeribacter sp. (assembly GCA_964574285.1). Taxonomy (GTDB): domain Bacteria; phylum Bacteroidota; class Bacteroidia; order Bacteroidales; family Muribaculaceae; genus Lepagella. The sequence continues at coordinate 1,876 of CAZNMC010000119.1, forward strand.
CAACAATGGTCACATTCGACCCTCGATCAACATAAGCTCCGTAGTCTTTTTCTCCGGCAGTTGGGAACATTTCCACTACCAGTCGGTCTTGCGCCTCATCCTCAGTTGCATAGGTATCGGCAAGATTGCGTAAACGCAGATCATCTATGTCAGAGAAGTCTACGGCTCCTATAATCTCATCGACTGTGAGTCCGAGCCTCACCTGAAGGGAGGGGATTGACTTATAGGAAGGGACAACACGGAAATTGGTGTGTCGGCATTGTTCGGGTTTGAACGATTTGCGCAGCAAGTTGAGATTATTGATATGGCTTTTCACTCTTGAGTCTTCTTCAAGAGCAGAAGTAAAACCGCTTGCGATTATACCGGCTGGCACGGCTACAATAAGGATATTGAGGAATCCAAGAATTGTGGCGATTATCTTTCCAGTCAGAGTCTGGGGTCCTCCACCTCCTATGCCACCGGGGTCGCCTATGTAGACGCAGAAAGCCCATATTACGTCTTGAAACCAGTTGCCATATTCAGGTTGCAGTGGAGCCTCCACCCAGTAAAAGATGGAGGCCAACACTATTGTTATGACAGCTAAGACGAATACTGATTTCCAGATTTGGTCCCAGCAATTAGCAAATGCATCAAACAGCAGTTTGAATGGTTTCAGCAGTTTA
>CAZNMC010000120.1:0-2537 GCA_964574285.1 uncultured Sangeribacter sp.
AGAAACAAGTTATGAGAAGTTTGGGTTCTTTATTCCATGATGCGTTGTTCCCGAAGACGAGAGCATATCAAGACGCCTCGGGGAATTTCCGTGGCACAAGTACTGATGTCACACCTTGGTATCTATTGATTGGCCGCTTGTGGGGAGGAATGCTATGGCTCTATATCATCCTTACTCCGTTATTAGGACCGATATATTTTCTATTTGCCCACTGGTATTGCCGTAGATATGATGCTGAGAATATGACCGAAGATCCAAAGGGCTGGCCGAATGAAAAGAGACAGATATTGAGAAATCATCGGAATATCCTGATTGGTTGGATTATGTTCATGTTATTGGGTTGGTTCACGAACTGGGGACAGACATCCCACACTAAGGAACCTGTAGAATATCAAACTACTGAACAATCGGCACCTTGGGGTACTCCAGAGTATGTCGATCCATATAAACAGTATAAAGAAACTCATAAAATCAGATAAGCATGGGAGAAAGAAACTCAAAGACAACCTTTACTGTTGATGATATGAAACGTATCATCACCTTGGTAACAGAACTTGAAAAGGCTGAGTCGTCTAAACAAAAAGGCATTCGAGGGAAAATTCGTAAAATTGGATTATATTGGTCTGAGGTTGCTCCCGGTATGGCATATACCGTGTCCAATCTGAAAAGACTGGTTGAAAATGGAACCTTAAGAATCTGTGATGGAGGAAAGGCGATGGCACCACGAATAGATGCTTCCATTGAAACAGAATCACCAAAGGTCAATAACGATGATTCTTGTTTCGTTAGCAATGATAATGAGATTTCTAAATATAAGAATGAGGGATTCGTAGGATTCCTACCAGTAAAGGAATTTCGTCACAACACTATTACGATTCCCAACGCTGGAGGAGTATATGTTTTATTGAGAATGTCAGAAGCGGCACCACAATTCCTTGAAATTGGATCAGCAGGATTTTTCAAAGGTAAAGATCCTAATGTTTCGATAGAAGAACTGAACGCCAATTACATTAACGGTAGTAAGACCGTATACATCGGTAAAGCAACAAGTCTCCGTAAACGTTTAGGGCAGCTGCTTCATTTTGGTGCCGGTTCAGCAGTTGGGCATTGGGGAGGCAGGTATCTCTGGCAACTGGCAGATGCAGAGGATCTTTTGGTAGCATGGAAAGTCATAACCTCAGAAAGTCCCCGTGATACTGAATCAAGGATGTTGTTTGATTTCAAAAACCGTTACGGCAAGCTCCCATTCGCAAATATATCTAATTGACATTGGAAAACGCCAAGATTAATCAAAATATAGATCGATATGAAAAATTACAAAGACATAGAATGTGAGCGTCAAGAGAAGCTCATATCCGAAAGCAACATTTTCGGCAATATAGCCGGAGGTGGCCGCTTTATGGGTAAGGAACGTACCTTCGTTCTCAAAGATGGAACTGCCAACATTTATGCTCCAATCAAAAAAGATGTGATCGACTACTTCGTTGACAACAGTATAGCTTGGTGGGGTGGATCGAAACCTACTGGGCATGTCCTTTCTTCCCAGATAGCGTGTCTAAATCATCTCTTCGCCATCAAAAATGATGCCGATGCTGTTCTTGCAATACTGAACAATATTCGTCCAGAGTTTACCGAGGTTCTTCCCATACCTTCGGATAAGGAACCTGCCTATATCGCTTTTGAGGTTGTAAGTGACGCGGACCATCTTAATGAAGGCGGTTCCACACGAGGAACGAACTGCACTTCCATTGATGCTTTTATCTTGGCAAGACATCAGTCCGGAGAAATATGGCTTATCCCTATTGAGTGGAAGTACACCGAAAAGTACAATAATCAAGATAAGTCTAATGAAGATCGTGATGGTGAGATCAAAGGGTCAAATGGTAAAGGAATTGAGCGAATGAGCCGTTACAATGACCTGATAAAATCTTCACCTCAGTTGAAATCTGTGGACGATTATGCTGGCAGTCTTTACTATTACGAGCCTTTCTATCAGCTCATGCGTCAGACGCTCTGGGCTGAGAATATGAAAAGGTATAAGGAGCAAGAGAGTATCAAGGCTGACAATTATCTCCACATCCATGTGATTCCTTCTGAAAACGATGAACTCTTGAAAAAGACATATAAAGTTTCGGGGAAAGATATGGAAACATCATGGCGTTCGAAGCTTTCAGACCAGAGCAAATATGTCATTGTGGAACCTAAGAACCTTCTTGCCCCAATCGAGAATAAGTATCCAGAACTCTTTGACTATCTAAAAACCCGTTATTGGGTTTCTTAAAACCATCATTATGTTTGACCAAAAATCACAGGAGATAGAAGACCTATATAAGAATTATATTTTGTCGAGACCACATGTGGTAATCCTGGGGGCAGGCGCTACTATTGCTGCCATCCCTAATGGTGATAAATTCGGGAAACGGTGCTCTGTCATGCAGGGCTTCATTGACAAGCTCGGGTTACGCTCAATTTTGAAAGAGGTAGAGTTAGAAACTAAGAGTGACAATTTGGAAGAAATTTTCACGGAACTCAAGTCT
>CAZNMC010000121.1:0-2527 GCA_964574285.1 uncultured Sangeribacter sp.
TATCTTACCTTCGTCTTTCATATTTACCTTAACAAAGTAACAATACAAAATTAGAGTAAAATAATAAGAACTGCAAATTTCAAGTCAATTATGACCTTTATCTAAATGATCTTTTATTTTTCTACTTCTATGTTATCCTTAACTTCCGTTTCAATCTCTCCAGTGGGCAGACCATGGGCTTATGTGTATGTGGAATAGAAAAAATAGATAATGATCCGTCTCTTTAGAAAACCAATTTCTTTTGCGGTAAGTGAGAGGATTATTTGGAGGGCTGTTTCTGATGGGCTATTTGGGAAAGCATTTGGTGGAGAGAGGCTATCTCTTCGTGGTTGAAGCTATGGAATAATTGATGGAGTGTAGAATTGGCAGTGTCAATTATTTTATTTTTCTGTGCGAGGGCTTGCGCAGTGCATGAAATGACTTTGGTTCGTCCATCGAGGGCTTCCCTTTGAATATATCCTTTGCGCTCAAGGATATCGAGGGTGCGCTTGATGGCTGCGGCATCCTTTTTCAGAATCTCTGCTATCTTTATTTGACTGATCGGCTCCGAGCAACTGTAGATCATACGCATGACGGCATATTGGGAATGGGGAAGGTCAATCCCTTCAGCCTTCAGATTTGACGCAAGGGTGGTAGACATCGTAGCCAATGCCTGCTCCATCATGAAACCAATTTTCTTGAGCTCTTCGCTTTCCATCACAATCTTTTTTTACAAAATTACTCAAAAATATCGAAATGCAAACGCCCTCCGTAGATTTACGAAGGGCATCTGCTATTCAGAGGGTTCTTATTTGGATTGAATCAGAAACATTCTCCGGTGGTAGGGTCGCAGTAATGACCTCCTATTACTTCGGGAATCACTACTGGTTCGATGAAGTAGCTCTCCCCTACCGGCTTTATTTTCACCAGGCCATTGTCGGCCAGCCGACGTGCCAGGGCATCCGCTTCCTTGTAATTGGGGAAGTCAAAAGCCTCTTTCAGTTCGGCAAGCGCGAAGCGCCCGTGATCTTTAATGAAATCCATGACAGTTGAGTCATCAGCTTTCGGAGACGCGATTGGCTTCACCTTGCCGTCGCTTGCCATCTCGATTACCTTTACAAAGGTAGCATAGTCATTGTAGCCTCGCAGAAGTACCTGTTTGTCGCCATAGCTTACAAGGCAGGTCGGAAAACCGGTCACTCCGTAGGCTCTTGTCAACTTCAGGTCTTCCTTGAACGCCTTCTCGGCGCTTCCATCCTCCAAGTATTTATGGAACTCCGCAAGGTCGAGTCCGACTTCCTCAGCCAGCTGATCAATCACTTCTGGATGTGAAGTCATGAGGTATTCTGCGGCAGAGGCTTCCCTTAACCGGCGCAAGAATCGGTCTGCTTTCTTTTGGTCGACCATCTGGGCGGCTTTGTAGGCGATATTCTGTGGATACGTGGAAGGATATTCTCTTGAGAAAAGTGTGAAACCGGTTCCCTTCACCGGCATTCCATGTCTGTGAGAAGCATCGATCCAATGAGCTTCTATCTGTTGGTTGATTCTTGGAATATCTGCGTGACCGATTCCATTCGCAGGATCCCATTTCTCTTCTATGTTTTCCACAAGTCCACCCATTACGTAGCGGAATTCGATTTCTCCCGGGAAATGGGTTTCGAGTTTACGGAAAACCGGTTCCAGACCCCAGCACCAGGTGCAAAGAGGATCGGTAAAATTAGTAATAATTACTTTCTTCTTATCCATGAACAAGTGTTTTATCTTGTTTCACAGATATAACAAGCAATCCCTTAGAAGTGTTGACTAATCAATAAAATTGTTATTCCGGTTAGACTGCTTGTTTAAAGCGTTTGCGGAGCTTTTCAATGCCGGCTTTACCAAGTATAAGTAAAGCGGAGTATTGAGCTGTTTTTGCGAGACCAAAGAAAATTACCCACAATGTTCCTTTAGTTGCTACGGACAGAGGTAACAACATCTGGGCAAAAGAAATGATGTAGCAAATGGCACAAATTCCCAAAACTATCAGCCCCGTACGGAACGATAGTGACGAAAGCCACTTTTTGATGTCATTGAACATAAATTTTGTTTATCGGCTTATGGATTTAGAGGTTTAAAGGGTCACAAAGTCGGAATCTGTTTGGGTCCGTATTTTTTCTCAAAAATTTCGAAATGTTCCTCTCCCCACCTTAGCATCATGTCAATGATTGGGAGCAGAGACTTTCCGAGGTCCGTAATTCGGTATTCAGAACGCGGAGGCAGTTCGGGGAATATTCTCTTTGACACCAGTTCATCCTCTACCAATTCTTTCAACTGAATATCGAGAACCCGAGGGGCTGCTTCCGGCAACCGTTTATGCAGTTCGCTTGGCCGCATGGGATCTCCTGAACGAAGTTCATCGAGTATGCATGATTTCCATTTCGATTCAATCAGACTCATGGTGAGCCTTAGCGGACAATCAAGGTCAACCGGGATTTTCTTTTCGTATGCCATGCTGCTATTTTTTTTCTTGCAAATTTAATGAATATTCCTGAAAATCAAGATACCGAAT
>CAZNMC010000122.1:0-2489 GCA_964574285.1 uncultured Sangeribacter sp.
TTTCTATTTTTTATTTATCGTACATCCTTTCTGTTCCTCCTTATAATTCTTACTGTTATTCTGACGCTCCTCTACGTTGATAGTACAGCTATGAAAAACTACGGTAAGCGAGACCTCTTTATTAGTGGATTTCTTTTTTTTCATGTTTGATATTTTAGAAGTGTTTTCGGTTCATTTTACGAGCCCACGGAGAGTCAGCTTCTTTAAGTAGATCAAGGGCAAGAGCGCCGTCAATGATGATTGTCTTCTTGAACTGACTTACAGCCTGGCGGATTACGCCACTTCTCTTTATGCGATGAGCGGTAGCAATGCTTACCTTAAGATAGTTTGCAAACTCTTTCATACCTGTAAGAATGACGCGAGGCTTATCAGCGTTGGTCTGGGTTAACTTAAGATCCATAAGCTGACCAACCGTAAGGTCAATCACACGTGTCTCAGAGGTGATGGGGGTGGTTTCTTTCATTTGCTAATTTGATTTTATTGAGTTTTATATGTGCAAATTTCTATGTTTAAATTATTGCAACCAAACATATTACCTATTATTACCCATCTGTAATATTTCGTGAATTCGTTATTACAAAATGGTAAATAAAAAAACGCCCGAAGAAAACTTCGAACGTCAAAAAAATGTAAGTCTTAATATTTACACCAGGCCTTGCTTTAGCATCTTGGCCAGCATTGTTAGTTGCTCTATAGTGTAGCCCTCTATTGTCTTTGGGGAAGTTGCTAAGGCTGGTGTTGATGTCGACAACTTCCACTTAGATAGCAATTCCTTCCGAACGGTGCCTCCGGCAACATCAATATATGGGAGCATGGCCTGATAGTTCTTATGTCCGGTTATCTTCATTATAACCGTTTCTGGAATACCATTTGAAATAGCGATACAAACAAATGTACGTCTAGCTGTATGGTTCGTTATTGTGTCATGGAGTGCACGCGGCTCTTGTGGACGTAAATCGCGACCAACACTTTTTACCTCCGACACCATCCGATCGAGACCAGCTTCCTTGGCAGCCTCCTTAATATATAAATTCAATTTTTGATTAGACGGTACCGGTAGTGCTTTCACGGGATGTTCTGCCTCATATCGGGCAAGAATACTCTTTGCTTCCGGCAATAAAGGGATGATTAAGTGATCTGTGGTTTTCTTCGTATAAATGTCTATACAATCACCTATTATGTTAGACTTACTTAGAGCTTCAAGGTCAGAGTATCGCAATCCAGTAAAGCACATAAAACAGAATAAATCTCTCGCCTTGGCCCAAGCGTTATGCTGTTTTGGGAATTTATAGTGATAGAATTGATATAATTCTTCATCTGTGAGAAATATTACGCGTTTTCTGGGGACGAGAAGATTAGGTTTATACGCCAAAGCTTCACGATTAACCTTATAGCCATTGTCATTAGCCCAAATCAACACTCCTTTCAAAAAAACAAACAGCTTTTGCGTGGTACGACTACTATATTCCCGATTGACATACCACTCACGAAGCCCATTTAGCCATGGGCGATTAATCTCTTCGATATTAATCTTCGGAGAATACTGTTGGATATGATGCTTAAGTTGACGGTATTTGTCATCTGTTACCGTACTTAAACTTCCATCCTGTCTTTTATTCTCAAGGAAAAGAGCAATAATACGCATTAACGAGTTTTCAGGTGCTATTACCGGAGCAACCTCCATCCAAGTCACTTCCTGTTTCTTGATTTTCTGCTCAACATTTGTCTTGAACATTTCACGAGAGGGACATATGCCTTGAAGATTAAATTCCTTCCCTACTTCTTCAATCGTATCAACGAACATGGCGATACGAGTATTGATCTGACGAGCTGTTAGGGATATACCATCCACAGTATGTATTGTATTCTTCTTGGGTTTCTGTAAATCGTAGTCCCAGCGGAGAGGGTCAGGATCTGCTTTAATTTTGGTGGAAAACTCAGCATCAGTAATTATTCCATTGTGGCTCCATCTTACCCAATCATGAGCCGAGCATTCGATGCGAAATAAACTCTAATTCTATAATTAATCGGCTTTATCATTGCTCTTTATATTAATCTTAAGAACAAAGTTAGACCTAATTTTTGAAAAAATAAATAGGGGACGCCAAGTCCCCAGATTTTTGACATTACATGATAATTATAGATATTATTTAACACTATAATTATCTAATCTCCAATCACATAGCATCACCAACACAATAATATTTGCATTCAGGCCGTCCGCTGTACTCCACAAAAAGCGAAGTCTGAGTGGTTCAGGCTTCGCTTTTTTGCTTTTTTTGTGTTCATTTTTATTTGCTCAAACAAAAATAATTAGATAACTTTGCCGTGCCGACCAAACTCTACCCAACGCCAATCATGGTCGAGGGAACGGGGGCGGGAAGGCATTAAATTTTATTGAAGAGCGTTTATCCACGCTGATTCTTGACGAATCGAAATTCTCGCAAAATTTCATAATAAAGTCAAGGATTGAGCAACGGTAGATGCCC
>CAZNMC010000123.1:0-2277 GCA_964574285.1 uncultured Sangeribacter sp.
AATGCCAAGATGGCCAAGATTAGCCGTAGTTATCATATCAAGATCTTTCAAGCTGCTTGGTTTATCAAATATCGTTTAATTTTTGCGAGCTACTTATAATCTATCAACTATGAAAAAAGACAAAGCTTCCACATTAACCGTGGAATTAACCGATACTGATCAATATTTCACCAATATTCCAGAATCGCTAAATGCTATTCTGGAGGCTTCCGTACGCAGAAATTGGGATCTGCCGGCTCTTTCCGATTATAAAGGATCCACAAGCACTTATGGCCATGTGGCAGAAATGATCGAGAAGCTTCATATTTTGTTTGAGGCTGCCGGTGTAAAAGAAGGCGACAAGGTGGCTATTTGCGGCAAGAACTCAGCAAAATGGGCTACCGCATTCATCGCATGCATAACTGCCGGAGTGGTCGCAGTGCCCATTTTACACGAATTCAAACCGGAAACAATACACCATCTCGTAAATCACTCAGATGCAAAATTGCTCTTTGTCGATGAGGCAATATGGAAACATCTCGACCGCCTCGAATTTCCAAATCTTGAGGGAGTCATCTATATAAGCGAATTCGGAATCCCTTATTCCAAATCAGAAAACCTTACCATTGCACACGATCATATTGAGAAATTCTTCAATGATAAGTTTCCACATGGATTCTCGTCAAAAGACATACATTGGTTCCAGGATAGTCCGGAAGATCTCGCAGTGATCAACTATACTTCCGGATCTACAGGCATGAGCAAGGGCGTAATGCTTCCGTTCCGCTCTATATGGAGCAACATCAAATTCTGCATGGAATTCCTCACGTTCCTTCGTCCGGGCGATGGAGTGCTTAATATGCTCCCACTTGCCCATCTCTATGGTATGGTGATAGAGATGCTTCATCCTTTCGCGAAAGGATGCCATTGCACCTTCCTCGGTCGCACTCCCTCTCCTGCTATTCTTCTGGCAGCCTTCGCTGAGGTGCAACCAAAACTCATCATTACGGTGCCTCTCGTGCTTGAGAAGATTGTAAAGACAAAAGTATTCCCAGTAATTGAACAGCCTAAGATGCGCTTCCTTCTCAAGCTTCCTATCATCAAGGGAATCATCCTCGACAAGATAAAAACTCAGCTTGTGAAAGCTCTTGGCGGCCAAGTGAAGCAAGTCATAATTGGTGGGGCTGCTCTCAATGCAGAAGTCGGAGAATTCCTTATGCGAATCAAGTTTCCTGTCACAGTCGGCTACGGCATGACTGAATGTGGACCGCTTATCACATATGAGACCCCCGACAAAGAAAAGCCTGGAACTGTTGGCAAGATTGTGGAGCGCATGGAGGCAAAAATTGACTCTCCTGATCCCGAGACCATTCCGGGCAACTTGTGGGTAAAAGGCGATAATGTAATGAAGGGTTATTACAAAAATGACGAGGCCACTAAGGAAGTCATGAAAGATGGATGGATGAATACTGGCGATCTCGTGACCTGTGACAGTGAAGGAAACATCCGAATCATGGGTCGCTCAAAGACAATGATTCTTGGACCCTCTGGCCAGAACATCTACCCGGAAGAAATCGAACAGAAGATAAATAATCTTCCATATGTTGTGGAATCTGTCGTGATCGACGATAAGGGTAAGCTTGTTGCTCTTATATTCCCCGATTTTGATGCCCTTAAGAAAGATGGAAAGGATGTTGACACAGTGATGGATGAAAATCTCAAGCTTCTCAACCCTCAACTACCAGCCTATTCCAAAATATCTGAGATACGCATCTTCGACAAGGAATTCGAAAAGACTCCTAAACGGAGCATCAAACGCTTCCTATACCAACCGGAATAATCTATTATGATATCCGCCAGTCCTGAGGACGGAAAATACAACTAACCCCGAGCTTCCAAGCTCGGGGTATTTTTAATGTAATTACCCTCTGTCCGGATGACAAAGTAATTTATTAATCTCAAGCCAGAAGCTTGGGGATAAAAAATTTCACATTAAAAATATGTTTCTTAACATGAAACGCCAATGCAATATTATGTAACATTTATGAAATATCATCAAAATCAGTGAATAATTTATCAATATGCCATATATCTGAAAAAATTTTAATATTTTTGTAGCTTTTTGAAATAGTTTCTTAATTTGATTGTAAAAAAGCTATTTGGAAAGTTGAAAAATATGTATTAACTTTGTAAACGAAATCAAGAGAGGTTTCTTAGTTTGCCTCCTCGGAGGCCGGATGGATTGAAAAATATATCGTAATACATTCGAACCTAATACATGAAATTATGGGATTGACC
>CAZNMC010000123.1:2287-2456 GCA_964574285.1 uncultured Sangeribacter sp.
ACATTATACCTGAAACGCCTGAAACAATCTTTTGCTAACCTTTTACGATTTTGAAAAATCGAGATTTGAGACCTAATGAGCTCCGCCGCGATCCCAATACATAAAGATAGAAATAATTCAATTTAACTAATCTGAATATGAGAAGGGCTTCCCAAATGGGAAGCCCTAA
>CAZNMC010000124.1:0-2420 GCA_964574285.1 uncultured Sangeribacter sp.
AATTATCGAAGACCGCCACGGACGCAAGTCGATAATCATAACCTCCCAGCTACCTGTCACGGATTGGTATGAAGCTATTGGAGACCCTACCGCGGCAGACGCAATACTTGACCGCATAGTTCACACAGCCCATCGTATCGAACTTACCGGAGAGAGCGTGTGCAAGATCAAGGCAGCAAAACGTAAGTAAACTAAAATAAATATACCCCAGTCGACCAAAACTTCTCAAGGGGTCAACTGAAAATTTTAAGGGGTCAAGCAAGCTTGGTATCAGGGGTCATCTGAGCTTGGGCTTTCCATAATATTCCGTTACAATAAATATCAAAAATCGATTTAATTTTTATATCTTTACTAAACGACTCTTGATGAAGAGGCGCATAAGTATAATTTCAGTCTTTTAAAAGAAGCTATTGTTGATTATGGCGAAAGTGTTTTTAAGTCACTCTTCTATTGATAAACCGATTGTAGATCTTTTCAAAACAATTTTGCTCAATGTCGGTCTTGGGGTCAGTGATGAAGATATCGCGTACACGTCGGCTGTTGAAACTGGTGTCCCTTTAGGCACCAGTATCCCGAACTACATCAAATCCAATATATCAGACAGCGCTTTCGTATTCTTGTTTATCTCTGACAACTACCGTCACAGCGAGGTGTGTCTCAACGAAATGGGTGCAGCATGGGCTCTTGACAAGAATGTTAAGCCTCTATTGATTCACGACAACGTGGCGTTTGACTCAGTGGGATGGCTTTACCACATGAATCTATGCGCAAGGCTTACTGATCCCGAACGGCTTGACGAGCTAAGAGATGAATTTGTTGAAATATTTCCCAACCGTACCAAAACGGCGGTGTGGAACCGTCAAAAGACTGAGTTTATTTCAAGACTTAAACAACTAACAAGTGAGCAAGATGACGATAATTTAAAAGTTTCAAACCTGGCGCCTGTTCCAGAAGAACTTGGATTGTTAGATTATCGAGAGGAGTTTGACGAGCACAACACTGAATTTATCAATACTATCAACCGTATTATTAATGGGATGAATACTCTTAGTCCTAAGATCAGAAAACGCTCTCAGCAAATTTCATCCGCTGCCAAAGGAACCTTTAATACACAACAAAGCAGAGGCATCATGATAGCCCTTGCCAAGGATTTTGACCAATTTTCGACCATACTCGAGGAGTGTATTCCTCTCGCCAATGAGAAATATGACGCTCTTATTGATTCTGCCAAATTAATTCAAAAGCATTCTACAATTAATGAGGATACTAAGAGTGAGAATCGTGAGTCATATCAAAGTCTCTTTGACCAACTTATCTCGTCACGCAAAGCTTTTGTAGGTATGCGTGATGGACTGATTGACATTCCGAAATTGGATAAATCTCAAATCAAGGCAAAAAACCGTATGCAGACTGCTATAGACTCATTGATCGACGCGACAGACAATTGGATAGCGCGCACTACAGAGTTACTCAGTTTATGAGCTGGGGTCGTAATTTATACCGGTCGGAATTATTTTTGATGGGGATATAGCGATGTTCGATATCACGCTGCGATGATTCAATACAGCTTTTAAGATTACTGGAAGGTGATTTCATCGGGGTGGAAGGTGATGGAGGAGGTTGCTGTGGGGGAGGCGAGGAAGTAGCCGAGGCAGAAGTCGCCGGTGAAGAGTGCGGGACCGTTGCTGTCGGATGATACAGCTTCGAGGTAGTCGTACATCTCGCGGCTGATTGGTGACACCTTTGCCGTGATGATGTCTCCGTCGCGCAATGCCGTAGCTTCGTCTTCTTTTTCCAGATCGCGGCGCGAGGTCATGAATATATCGTTGATAACCCCTCCTGTGGCATACAGGTCGGTGACTGTGTTCCACATATAGGCTTTGCCATTGCGGTAGAGGCGCACCCAGTAACAGTCTCCGTTGGCGGTTTTGTTCTCGGTGAATGTGACTTGCAGGACGGCTACATGGTCGTAGGGCATTTTTATCCAGTTGAATTCAAGAGCCAGCAGCGAGATGGGCAGTGGCATTTCGCTGAAGGAGATGTAGCTTTTATCGTTACGTATTATATTGAGTTCATATCGATGACCGGGGATACCGGCTTTGTTACCAGTAAATACGCCATTCGGGTCGGGAGTGAGAGTCTCTGCAGATCCGGCTGTAATATCGGTGATGGTTACTGTGGCGTCTGTGAGAAGTGTGGAATCCATTGGCTCATCCATAGGTGTGGTCATGGTTATTCTCACAGTGGATACTTGTCCTGATAGTTCACCTTCTATAACGGTTATCGGTTCGATGTCTTTGTATTTGATGTCAATATCTTTCTTGCAGGCCTGCAAGGACAGGATTGTCATGCCGATAAATATATAGCGTAAGAGCGAGTTCATCTTAGAATTGTATTGTGTATGATACAAATGGTATAAG
>CAZNMC010000125.1:0-2408 GCA_964574285.1 uncultured Sangeribacter sp.
CTTCTATTTCTCAAGAGGTTGGGCAAGGGCCTTTATGGTTTAGCGGACAGTAATAGTAAATAATACCGTTGATTGTGACGGCGGAAGCGGAAAAGCCTACTGTCAAGGCGATAGCAGCGGAAAGTAGAAATTTTTTCATTTGCATTTAATTTAATGAATAAATAGAATGTTTGGTTTGCAGAGATTGAATCATTACAAAATAATTGGCTCAACCTTACACCATGCAAAGATATTCATTTCAACTTTATTGGCGAAGCCTTACCCCCCCCCGTTTTTAATACTTTTTAACTCTAATTAACTTATTTTATTTTTAAATATGCAATATTTTCTATATTTACATTATGGAGTTTACCTGGTTAACGATAGCTTCTTCCCGGTTCGATGAATCATGAAGAAAAACTGCTTTAGAAATAACTACTTATTTGGAGCCATCCAGAATTTTTCCGGATCGGAAGTTATGATTTGTGTCCCTCGGAAATTATGCTCGGTCGGAGCAATAGTCACATATACTTTTTTCTGATTGCCGGGCAAGCCTTCGGGAGCCGCCATATTGTTCAAATTGGAAGTTATATAATAGAGATTTTTTGCCATGTAATTATCTAAGTAGTTTTCTTTAATACAGCGCGACTTATGATTCCAATTAGCATCTTCATTGACAAACAGAGGTTGGTCAGCAATCAGTCTTTCCCTTACTTCACCGGGATGGAGAAGAAGCCCGTTTTCATCAGTCACAAAGGCTGCAAACGTCGGGTCGCACCAAATCCACTTATTAAGCGATGGAGACCATGCGACACAAATCACATGGCAATCGTTGTCGGTGTCCCACATCTTGGACTGACAGGTAAGATAACGGGCAGGAATCCCCTCTGCCAACAGAGCCTCCGTCAGAGCAATTGCGAGCATGCGGCAATTGACTCCGCGATTTTCCAGTCTGCATGTGTCATACAATTCAGGGAGTGTCCATCGTCCACGAGGATTATACGACGATCCGTCGTGTGGCAGATTATCATGAACCCAATATGTCAAATTTTTAATCTTACTTATGTCATCACCCTTTCCGGCGATACTATCGAGATTAAATCTCTCACGTGAAAGCCGAAGCAGACTGTCTGCCGGAGCTGCATAGCTGAAGGTGTAACTCAATGAATCGGGTGCATATTTCGGCGAATTCTTCAACACCTCGAGTTTCGTCCAAAAATATTCGTTTTGACGCGCCTTGTTACGAGCTGAGACATAAGCGGTCGTGTCTACATCGAAGGCACGGGAAAATTTGATTATCCAGGGATTGACATACATGAACATCCGAGCCAAATCCAAATTTTTATCCGAGTCTTCAAATATTTCAGTGACACGGTTGATCTGACGTTTAAAAGCTTCCACATAGTCTTTATTACGCGCCGCATCCGAAAGGTCTGTCTCTTTAATCTTATCACTGTTGTGGTTGAAGAGCATGGCAAAATTTCCGGTATAATCCTTGAACAGAGGAGCGTCGTCCGGATCCCACATCTCAGACCATGTCACAAGTCCGTTGATTTCAAATGTCTCAAACTGCGGAGAGCGCCCGACCATAGTACTACCATTGATTATCAGGGTATTCCCATTTAAAACAACCTTCTTCAGTTTTGGGAGATCGAAGAACTGCGCGCCATCAATAACAAGATTGTCTCCGTTGAATATTACTTCTTCAAGATTTGGCAGACCTATAAAAGCAAAAGCGGGCACATGGTCAATACCATTGAAAGTGATTTTGCGAAGATTATTGAAACCTTTATCGGCAAAGGGCGTGATGGTGCTACATTTGGGAATACTCAACTCGGTCGCTGCAGTATCGAGACTCTCCACATTAATAGTCTGAGCCGGTGAGCTGAAACATACACCAACGACCAAGCAGACAAAAAGAATAATATTTTTCATAAAAATTGAATTTAATATCCACAAAAATAAAAAATTCTACAGACGAAGGCAAATATTATTACCGCAAATCTACGTTCTCGCCATCAACGGCTTCTTAGTTTCCTACCACAGTATGAACCTATCATTCTCATTTTCAGTTAGTCCAGGTTTCGCAAGCAGAAAAAAACTTAGAGACTGCGTGAATTCACGCAGTCTCTAATAAAAAGATCCATTTCACTTGGCGGAGAGGACGAGATTCGAACTCGTGGTAGAGATCGCTCCCTACGTCGGTTTAGCAAACCGGTGGTTTCAGCCACTCACCCACCTCTCCCTGAGGCTTCAACCCAAGGAAAAATCCGATTTTTCCTCAATCAAACGGGTTTTGTCGCTTTTGCGAGTGCAAAGTTAAACACTTTTCGCCAAATTTACAAATTTTTCGTCGTTTTTTTTGTAGACTCATCACGGCTCTTTCATTTAAAAACGCTTTGCCGTCTCCCCGAAAGCCATATTTTATA
>CAZNMC010000126.1:0-2348 GCA_964574285.1 uncultured Sangeribacter sp.
ATCTCCGGATGCGATAATCTTGACAATGGTAGGCCGATTTGTTCCAGGTAAGGATCAATCTACTCTCATCCACTCATTAACTTATTTACCGGATAATGTCCATGTGGTTTGTGTAGGGGATGGCATTTTGCGAGAAAGTATTCAAGAACAAACTGCCCGACGCTCATATGCCAATCAAGTCCATTTTCTTGGACTTAGGAAAGACGTTATCTCAATTATTAAGTCTTCTGATATTATCGTACTTTCAACAGAACATGAAGGTTTCAGTATCTCAATGCTTGAAGCAATGGCCTGTCGTAAACCATTTGTGGCATCGGCTGTACCTGGAATAGAAGATTTAGTTGAAGACAACGCCATTCTATTTCAATATCAAGATGCACGTAGTCTTGCCGATAGCATTCAGAAGCTAATCGACGATAAATCGTTGTATGCTAAAATGTCCAATAAAAGTCGGAGCTTTGCTGAAAAATACGATTTAAAAGTTATCACAAAGAAATATTTAGATTGTTATGGCAAATAGTGAGAAGAAATTATCACTGACCTTTCGTCTATTTCGAAAATTAGGTATAATTGCTAATGAAGAAAAATACGGACAAATTTCTCCAGTGGGGAGGTCTTAAAAATGTCCCGGGAAATATGTTCCTTCGATCATTTAGGTCTCGTCTAAAAGCTCTTGAGCCTTTAAAAATAAAACGAATCAAAAATGCCATGCTTTATGCCGCTAAAAATGGTGGCATCCACACAATTTCGGAAAGAATACAAAGGAGAATTTAGCTCAATTCGAAGAAATCTGCCAGTACTTTTTCCAACTACAAAAAAATATGGCATGAAATCTTTCTTTATAAGCGAATTATAATGCGTATAGCAATAATCATTAGCGACAGCCGACATTTATTCGGACTGCGCAAAGAACTTGTGCAGTCATGGGTATCAGCCGGACATGACGTAATTGCCATAGGTGATGTTGATAATACATCTTTTATAAATAAGTGTCATGATGCTGGATTTCGATATCGGAATGTCACGTTATCCCGTAATGGATTGAATCCTTTGACAGACTATAAAACATTAACTGGTCTGACAACAATATTAAAGGAAGAATACCCTGATCGAGTCTTTTGCACTTTTGCTAAAGCAGTCTCATATGGTAGTTGGGCTGCCCATCGAGCCGGTATTAATGAATGCTATGCATTGATTAGTGGTCTAGGGTCTATATTCCGAGGAGACAGTTTTAAACAAAAGGCCGTGAAAATCGGCATGAGTCTACTGTATAAAAATGCTTTCCGCTATTGTAAAAAGGTAATTTTCCAGAATAATGACGATTCAGCTGAATTTGTTAGATTGGGTCTGCTACCAAGTGATAAAGTTTGTTTTGTGAATGGTTCTGGAGTTGATTTAAACAGATTCTCTCGGCAACAGATTCCAGAAAATAATGTATTTTTATTTGTTGGAAGACTGCTGAGAGAAAAGGGAATTAGAGAGTATGTTGAAGCAGCAAGAATTGTAAAAAAAGAATATCCTCAATGCCGATTTATAGCAGTTGGAGACATTGATACAAATCCCTCGTCATTAACAAAAGAGCAAGTAAAACAATATTCCGAGGACGGATTAATTGATTTCATTGGTTTTCAATCTGATGTCCGTCCATTTATTAAAGAGGCGAGGTTTTTCGTATTGCCATCTTACCATGAAGGAACGCCAAGATGTGTTTTGGAAGCAATGGCAATGGCTCGTCCCATTATAACCTCTGATGCTCCTGGGTGTAGAGAAACTGTCGTTGATGGTCAGAATGGATATCTTGTAAAAGTCGGAGATTCCCAAGCGTTAGCAGATGCTATGATGAAGATGATTCAAAATCCTTCTATAGTTTCAGAAATGAGTCGGAAATCGTACGAAATGGCAGTAACCAAATACGATGTTAATATAGTTAACGCTCAGTATATGTCAATTATGAACTTATAATTTTAATGAAGAAGATACTTATTACAGGGGCAAATAGCTTTGTTGGCACATCGGTTGAGGAGTGGCTTCTGCAACAGCCAGAGAACTACACCGTAGATACGGTAGACACGATGAATAATGCTTGGGAACAGGCTGATTTCTCAAAGTATGATGTTGTCTTTCACGTTGCCGGGATAGCTCATGTGGATCCGAAACCTGAGATGGCTCCACTTTATTATAAGGTAAATCGCGATTTGACCATCGAAATAGCCAAATGGGCTAAAGAACAAGGGGTACGACAATTCATCTTTATGAGCTCAATGATTGTTTATCGTGCATCAAAATCGTTGAAAGGAACAGTAATCAATCAGGATACTCTCCCGAATCCAAATGACTTTTATGGAGAT
>CAZNMC010000127.1:0-2321 GCA_964574285.1 uncultured Sangeribacter sp.
TTTACAAGCGGCGCCATCTTGATAGCCTCCGGACGAGTTCCAAATACGAGCATGACCCTTTTCATTATTGTTCGTTTTTACTTGTGGGAAACAGAACTATGGATTATCTTTTGCATCTCAACAGCAAGGTTTTTTCTATCGAAATCCGTTGCGAGGTTTCTGCAGCCTTCTTTGAATCTTTCTTGATTCTCCGGACCTGTAATGTATTTCAGTTTTGCTAAGAAATCTGTTTCATTTTCAGGCTCGAAGCAAACTCCCGCATTATATCCTTCCACTATCTCTTGTGCTTCGCCTTCCACACCCATTAGTATGGGAATCTCCATTGCCGCATTCTCGAAAATTTTAGAGGGTATTACGGTTGTGAATAAGTCTGATTTTCGAAGATTGATCAGGCAAATATCTAAAATAGAGATATAGTCTTTCACTTTAGCTTTGGGAACACTGTCAAGCATTGTGACATTGTCGCAGTCCAACGACTCTTTTAGTTTAAGAAGATTTTCTTTTTCAGCTCCATTTCCAATGAAGAGGAAATGATAATGAGGAAGAGTATCTTTAATTTTTGATGCCACACCGATTATAAAATCAAGCTTATGAGCCATTCCATGTGTGCCGATATACCCGATGATGGTCTTCCCCTCCAATCCAAGTTGAGAAATCAAACCTTTGTTTTTAGGTTGAGGCGAGAAAAGAGAAAGATCTACTCCATTTTTTACAACTGCTATCTTTTCAGCCGGAATTCCACGTCCGGTTAGCTTCTTCTTAAATGAATCTGTTACGACTACTATCTGTTTTGCCGACTTATAACATCTTTTCTCTTCAGATTCAAAATATTTGATGAAGAGGTTATCTTTCATTGCACCAACGGTCTTAATACTCTCCGGCCAGAGATCCCGGACTTCCATTATCCAAGGTCTACGCTTCCAGAACTTAAGCGTTCGACCGCTTAAAGCTGTAAAAAACTGTGGAGAGGTAGCTACAATAACATCGGCCTCTACAAATAGCCCTGCAATAAATGATGAAATTGAGAAACTAATGAAATCAAGTGTGCGCTTTACGAATCCCTTGTTCGCAGTGATATAGCTCCACACTCTAATAACGTTGATTCCATCTACCTTTTCCTTATGCCAAAGCTTATTATTGTAGCCTTCATAAACCTTACCTTGAGGAAAGTTTGGTGCACAGGTTATCACTGTTACCTCATCGCCCCTTTTCACCCATTCCTTGCAATGATCAAAAGTTCTGGAAGCGGGAGCATTTACTTCAGGAGGAAAATTGTCAGTAAGAAAAAGTATCTTCATAAATCAATAAGCTCTTATTCTTTTCTGCCGATGGCTGATTGCAATATTTATTATGTTGTCGAATTGAATTTCAATTACTTTTATGGGTCTTAATTTATTGTATTCAGTTGAAACGAAATTGTCAGAAATAGAGGTGGACCTGGCACTTTGTATATGTATTTGTGTATTATCTATTGTTAGTATTTTTCTGCTCCTTGTGACATTATGTATTTCCGGCGATAAGTGTAGTCGCGAGATTATGTTCTCATTTTTAATCTGCTAAGGAGATTGTCGCAGCTGTTATATGTATCATTCATTAAAGTGAGATAACCATGCCACGTATTACATGTGACATCTGATTGCCGAAATAATGCGATTCGCTCGTTATTAGTGCCAATATTCTCGGGTCTACCCTTGTCGTTAATGCTCAATCCGAGGATATTATCGTCAATTGCCCATTTATTATCATCGGATTAATTGATTTTGCAATACTGATGAGGTTCAGAAATAGACATCTAGATTTATCTTTGTCTCGACATACTGCATTAGCATTGTGGTACCGAGCAGGTACTCAATACTTGTTACTACATGTCGACCCATTGCCATTAGTTGATTTGACATGGTTTTCGTACTCTGAAAGCATAATCAAAGGAAAGTTGTTAGAAACACAGTTCTAAATTAACTTTTTTAAAATTTGCCAAGCATAATTGGGTGAATATTTTTCTCCCTCGACAAAAGCAATATGCTTCATTTGTTTTAGTTTTGCTGGATTATTGAGAAAAAATAAAATCTTTTTGAGCAGGCCTTCTTCGGGATGGTCGAAATCTACTATGAACCCGGTTTTTCCGTCAACTACAAATTCTGCTGCGTGTTTCCACCGTGTTACAATCACAGGAAGAGCAGACTGGTATGCGTCAATAATTGAGCCGGGAAGACCTTCTGTATAATAGTGGGTTGGAAATAGCATTGCATCATATTGCTGAAGTACAGTGTTTATTTGTTCAGGTTGCACTGTTGTGTGATAAGCAACGAATGGGTATTTAT
>CAZNMC010000128.1:0-2232 GCA_964574285.1 uncultured Sangeribacter sp.
AACTAACTCATTTATTTTCAACGGCATAAATTAAATTTTAACGAAGTATTGAATAGGAATCGCTTATTAAAAAGCATGAAACGCGGACTCCTTTTTACATCCCATGCCAAAAAACAAAAATTCGTTGTAAAGTTATGAAGAATAATTTAGAAAAACAAAAAAAATTTAGACTTTGTAATAGTTTTACACAAATTTTCTATTCCACATACCAAGGTTTGGCAAGCAATCAGTAGAATTTTATATGTTTTTCAATAGCATATAAGTAAATTATAATATCGTGAAAATTAAATATTTACTTTATCCGTAAAAAAGCAGTAGCATTATTATATAATTCTTTTGTAATAGTTATCAAAAAAAATTAAAGATTCAAGAAAGTCAAGATGACCGGTCTCCATAAAAAAAGGAGAGGGGAAATCGAGGTGGTCAACCCGATTTCCCCTCTTGGGGTATTATCTTTTTAATGATTCACCGGTATCAGTTGGCAGACTGACTGGGAGTATTTCCCGAAGCAACTACCTTATTGGTGAAGCCTGTGAGGCTGTAGGAAGAAAGAGGATTGTTGAAGATGGGATTTGTCAGCCCACCGATAATATTGGAAGCCGGAGTAGTCGAAGTGTTATCGGTGATGGTGATGACATTTTCGTTGGGAGTCGGAATGAATTTATTGAGTTCATTCGCGATGCTGACATTAACACTTTCACTCGTGGTCTGACGCCAAACGAGAAGACCGACAATGCCGGCAGCACAATTCTGAGAATGGCTTTGAGAGTTGCCGGTTTTGGTTGCTTCCACATTAGCCTGAATGAGAGGAGCCTCGTTGGTGTTGCCGGAAATTTCACATGAATACCAAGCGCAGCCTGTAATTCCACCAACCTGATCGTAGCCATAAACGCTTCCTTTGTTAGTGCAATTTTTGATAGCCATCATTCCATAGACAGTGCCATCATAAAGATAACGGAAATAGCCTACAATACCACCGATTTCATTACATTTGGGTTCATTGACATCGGTCGGACTTCCGATTGTACCGGTGTTGGTGCAATGCTGAATAGTGCCGTAGTTGCGTTGCTCTCCTACTATGCCCCCATGGCCATAGTTGTATTGATCTTTTGCAAACGTGATGCTGCCGCTGTTGGTGCAATATGAGATGTCGGCAAGTGAAAGTCCAACGATGCCGCCAAGACCTGCACCACCCGTGATGGAACCGGAGTTGTTACAACCGGTGATTTTCAGAGAACCGGGAGCAGTTGGTTTATAAGAAGCACCGGTGATGCCGCCACAGTTGTAGACGGTCACACTCACATCGGCGGAGTTGTTACAATTTTCAACAGTTGCGGCGCCCATCATACGGCCTACAATGCCACCGGCACCTGTTTTAGCCATCACAGAACCACCCTCAACATTAACACCGGAAATAACACCGCCGTTTGAAACCACACCGGCAGCCACGCCTACAGTGCTGCTCAAAGGCGCACTGACAGTCGCGTTCTCGAAAGTGATATTTTTTAGGGTACCACCATAGATAGTGCCGATGAAACCAAAACAATCATCTTCTTTATAAGTATCAGGAACATCAAGAACGAAATTACTGATGGTGTGGCCATTACCGTCAAATGTGCCGGCATAACCTTTCACACTCATATTATTTTCACTATTGGAAATACGATCGGAAGCAAAAAGTTGCGGCAATTCGTATCCACCCATATCAAGATCAGAGCCGATGTTGATATCGTAGTTGCGATAAGCCGTTGGATTATTAGCAATCATGTCGGCAAGACCAGCCACGTCAGAGGGTTGACTAACAAAAATGCTCTTCAATTCGTCATTGACAATAGGAGTCGTTTTCTCCTTACCATCCCATGCCGGGAATGTCTCAATAAAGTTAGGTTCGATCTCGACAGTTACAGGAATTTGAGTAGTCAGCATCGAACCGTAGATGTTGGTGCGGTAGTTCATGCGAACCGGAGTGCTCGCTAAGTTTACGTTGCGAACCTCTTTTGTGCCGTTCATCACAACATAGCTGCCTGTCGAAAGCATCTCTCCTTCTTCACCTCCTACCAAAACATAAACCGAAGTCAGGTTGCCATAACCTGAAACCGGGAACTCTTCGTTGGATGTCAACGCATTGCTGACAGTCACTGCTTCGGTCTGTGGTACGGAAACAGCGTTGGTCTTCGCATTGAGACTCGTGGAAAGACCGCCGTTGATGGTCAGTGTTGCCTCAAGATTCCC
>CAZNMC010000129.1:0-2139 GCA_964574285.1 uncultured Sangeribacter sp.
GATGATATACTTGATTCGACTTTCCTTGCAGAAATTGAAGAGGCGGCAGAAGCGAACCCGGATGTAAAACATTTTTTCACCCCATGCTCTTCAATTGATGCTAATGGGAATGTCACACGCTCACCTGCCAATTTTTGCAGTGGGCTTACCCATCGCTACAAAGGTCAGGAATACTCCGAAGCATATATCAGGAAACCGGGTCACATTCACCGTTGCCCTGGAGTAGTGACCCATCGGGATATTTTTAAGGTTTGCAAATATAGGGAAGAAGCTGGGCATATTGCAGACAACGATTTCTTCATCAGGGTTGGAAAATATACAGATGTTGTCGGTATTCTTAAACCGCTTGCATTTTATCGAGAACACAATTCATCGGAAACGGGACATCTCTCTTTCTTCAAGTTAAATAAAAGGCTTCTTGACGATTATCATTTTCAATTGGCTCATCGGGAGGAAAATCCTCTATTGTCTGACTTCATAGCAGATACTTTCAAGCGGTGGGAGGTCGAGTACCAACATAGACTCGCAATCTTTGGACTACGGAAAGGGGAATATAAGTATGCATTCGGAGCTATCAGAAGGTGGCTAAGCCTTGATTCTCGCTTCGGCAATATTAGGTATGACTTACATAGACTACCTAAAATTGTTAAATCAATTATTAAAAAATTCCATGGATCCTTTCTGAAAAGAAAAGCGGCAACTCTCCTTGATTTATCTCTTCAGACCCCAACATTGATCCTTGCGCCTCATCCCGATGATGAGACTCTCGGATGCGGAGGTATGATAGCGCGTTTATGCCATGAGGGAAATCCTCCGCATGTGGCCATCCTTACGGGAGGTGGAGGTTCCCTTCGCGGACATTCCGATATGCCCGAGGCAGAGGTTATCAAAGCTCGCAGAAAACTCACCCTCAATTCTGCCGGCGAATTAGGTTTACCGGAATCTAATACCCACTTCCTTGATTTTGTAGACGGACATATTTCTGAGCAACCAAGGAAGGAGATTGAAAGACTTAAGGAGCTTATAGCTCAACTAAAACCACAAACTATCTTAATTCCCCATTCGGGTGAGGGATGGCCGGATCATCTTGCAGCTCGTGAGATCGGACTCGAAGTAGCTCCAGCAGGAACTGAAGTCTATGAGTATTGCGTCTGGATGTGGTATTACAACGTTTGGAAACTCGACTGGAAAAACGCCCGTTCTCTGAAAATGTCTCCCGAAGAACACGCAGCGAAGCTCCGTGCAGTTGACGCTTATGTAAAACCCCTCGCTCCCACGGGCGCACCCTGGAGCGGAATCCTTCCAAGACCCTTCCTTAGAGCCACCACTTCCAATACTGAACTCTATTTTAAAATTAGATAATGAAACCGGATTTTATAATCTCTGGCACTGGTAATTACAATTCATTGGGCGTTCTGCACGCAATGGCGGAAGCTGAGGTCGATTGCTTTGTTCTGTGCGTTGGAAAATCTAAAGACGGGAAGAGTGGCAATTTAATGGAATACAGGAAATGCCCCCAATCTCAAAGTATTTGTATCCTTTAAGCAAGAGGTCAAATGGCTTATTGAAACTCACAATCAATTTCCAGAGATTCGTATTATCTACTCCTATGAAGATAAAAAAGATATTATTCTATGTGTACGCATCCCGAAACTTTCCAAATATTTCATTTTCTGCGGATGCGGTACGGCATGACTAGGGACAAAATAATGTATCAGAAACTCCAAATACTATTTGTATGAGAGTACTTAAATCGAATATTCCAGGTTTCCTGTCTTCTCTTTTTAAAGGAATCTTTCCCTAATTGTGGATCAGAAGTTCATGTACTGGTGAAGAAGCCTATAGTATCACCAAAAGGGGAATATGCCCTTGCTGGGGCAATAACCTAGGTAGAGAAACACCAACCCGAAATTGATAAGGCAAAGGCAATCATTAAACATCTTGGATATACAGGTCTTTTCATTATCGAATTCGGATTTAAAGGGAAGTGCTGTTCTTTTTGAAGTGGTAATTTAAGTAACGATCATGCTTATTATGACCATATAATAATCTCCATTCTTGCCTTGGCAAAAATTTTAGTTATGATACCCTGTTTGCTAACGGGGGGGACAGAGATACAGACACTGAGCTTAGTACATG
>CAZNMC010000130.1:0-2132 GCA_964574285.1 uncultured Sangeribacter sp.
TGTATGTGAAAAGCGTAGGAAACTTAATCACAATCGGCAAGAGTAGGTTTAACTGTCTCCACGTCCATATGACGTGGAGTTGTTATATCCACATCTTCCGACAAAGGTTTTCCTACCACCTTCACATAAAGGCGTGGCATAGCAGCCCACGTCTTTTTCATTTTATAACGGTCGTTAGGGCTGTAAGACCACACAAAAAGCAATTAGTATGAAAAAATTCGTTGTAGCATGTGCCTGTATGGCTCTCGCCGTAGGCTCTATGTTTGCGGTTCCTGCTGGTCGTTATTATGATAATAGAGGTAACTTAAAAGCTATAGTAGGTGACAATGGCAAAGTAATCTATATTTTCGATCGTGAAGGGAATTGTCGGCATGAATTGATAGTGACTTCTGAAAACTCAGATGGTTCTTTCTCAACTACTGACAATAAGACTGGTGTATCACACTCCGCAAACAAAAATGCTTGGTTCCAAAGTAATGGGAAAGTTTGCTTGAACGTAGAATGGCTTCCATCAACAGTTACCCGTGAATAATTATATAAATCGCTTTGCACTACTGTTATTTCTAATTTTATTCTCCACTTGTTGTGTTTATTCACAAGTGTGTAAAATCTCTGAAACCAATGATTCTGTAGAAGTATTTAGCTTTACGATTAAGGATAACTCGAAGGTGGAAGTAACAGTATCAAATGATAGTCAACAGAATAGTGCAAATGTTACAGTGTCAATAGAAGTAACATACAAGAATGGAAGTTTGACGCAAAAAGAATCATATGAAGGCAAAGGATTGGCAAAAGCACATTCATCTTCTATAATTACTATTCCTATTAATCCAAATTGGAATGGTAATACGAGGTACACAATAGACTCTGTTGTTGTGCTTGGTATTAGAGGTTCTAAATGCTTATAACATTTTTCAATTTAAATTATGAATCTGTGCCGTATTTAAGGATTATGGCACAGATTATTTTTTAAAAGCCCTTAATCTTTGATTTTAAAATAATTGATATTTTGTATTTCCCCTTAATATTAGACCCCTAAAGGGTTTATTTGATAAGTCTGGGAAGTTTAGCGTATTTATAAAATACCTTGTTAAGGAAGATTGTGTTGTTACGAATCGATCCATAATCTGCAAAAACAAGATGGATTATTAGTATGGGTAAGTTGCCTGTGCCGAGGGCAGTATCAATACGAATGATGGCAACCCGGCATTCATGGGGCTGTGTCAAAAAAGCGCAGCCCAAACAATCCCAAAATAACAGCGACATTCAGGGAATACGGACTATAGCAACTTATCTTAAATAAAAATGACGACCTGCAAGAGGCCGTCATCTTTATTAAACTAAGTTTTGTAATTAAATTCTGGTGCAAGAAATCATTAATATTTCTTAGCAATTTTCTTATAACCATAGACTGCATTGGCTCCCAGTTCTTCTTCTATGCGTAGAAGCTGATTGTATTTAGCCATTCGATCGGAGCGGCTTGCGGAGCCTGTCTTGATTTGTCCGGCATTGGTTGCAACGGCAATATCGGCTATGGTCGCATCTTCAGTTTCGCCTGAACGGTGAGAAATAACGGCAGTGTAATTATTGCGTTGAGCCATTTCTACAGCCCGAAGTGTTTCTGTCAGCGTGCCAATCTGATTAACTTTTACCAAGATTGAGTTTGCACATCCTTCAGCGATACCGCGTTCAAGATATTTGACGTTTGTCACGAAAAGGTCGTCACCGACAAGCTGACAGCGATTGCCAATGAGTTCAGTAAGAATGCGCCATCCTTCCCAGTCGTTTTCGGCCATACCGTCTTCGATTGAGTCGATGGGGTACTCATTGATAAGTTCCTCGAGGTATTTGGCTTGCTCTTGGCTTGTAAGAACTTTTCCGTCGGCTTGTTTCCAACGATAGTCGTATTTGCCGTCTTTGAAGAATTCGGATGAAGCGCAGTCAAGACCGATGGTGATGTCTTTTCCAGGTTCGTAGCCAGCGTCGCGAATGGCTTGCATAATGACGTTAAGAGCGTCTTCGGTGCCATTGAGCTTGGGTGCAAAACCTCCTTCATCGCCTACTGCAGTTGAAAGGCCACGATCTTTGAGTACTTTTTTCAAATGGTGGAAAACTTCAGTGCCCATACGGAT
>CAZNMC010000131.1:0-2076 GCA_964574285.1 uncultured Sangeribacter sp.
CAATAGAAAATGCCAAGATTGACTGCTGCACTCAGCTGTTCAACGAAATATCAACTGATAATGTCAAGTATCATAAAGTAACCTGCTATCAAGACTTAATTGATGCGATGACCTCAACCAAATAAGTATTATGAAGTTCTGGAATTATATCGGAGAGTTCTTCTTGTTTCGTTGGCTGTTTGATAAACTACATAGCCCCGAAAGAGATAATGACGTGCTAACAAATGGCAACAGTGATATCAGTGACGAGGAAAGTAGGATTCAGAGTGTAAATGACAGTGACGACGCAGATTATATTCATAACACTATCACAATAGCAGGTGATAACTATGATGGTGATTACGATGAATCGGATAATCTTGATGACCTGGATATATTCATGCGGTATAATAGCGTCATAGAAAATTGCAATAATTCCTTCCGCAGTGGTAATTACAGCAATAATCATTATTGGGATAGTGGGAACTACGACCAATCTTTTGTCGATTTTCACGAAGAACAATATGATTACGATATGATGGATGACTTTTAATTATGGATAGCGGAGAGATAATACTTTTTCAGGCGCAGGGGGGGCGAGGCGAAGATTGAGGTTCGGCTTGCCAATGAATCGGTGTGGCTTACCGCCGACCAGATGGCGGAGCTGTTTCAACGCAACAAATCAACAATTTCAAGGCATATTATGGTATATATGAAACTGGTGAGTTAGAGCACAATCGAATAGTTGCTTTTTGCAACTGTTTAAAACGAGGAGGAATTGAGCCCAAATCTAACTTGTGCACAAAATGCACAAGTTGAAATTGAGGAAGGTCGTCAGATTGCGCTGTCGGAGAAGCCTGCAAAAGAAACTCCGGTGTGGAAAGAAGTAGGCTTATAGCCAAATGTCGTCTATGCGTATTTACAGGCAAAAGTTACGCGGAATATTTGAATTTTGGGGTCAGAGTAAAAAGTGGGTTGTTAAAATTAGGGCAAAAATACGTAAATTTGCGGAATGAAACAATGGCAAGTATTAAAAACGATTTTCCCGGAGGTTATCACGGATAATTTTGAGTTTGTAGATTTTCAGGAGTCAACTGATTGGA
Organism: uncultured Sangeribacter sp.; assembly: GCA_964574285.1. Lineage (GTDB taxonomy): Bacteria > Bacteroidota > Bacteroidia > Bacteroidales > Muribaculaceae > Lepagella. Next base: position 1,083 of record CAZNMC010000131.1, read on the forward strand.
CTACTGGCTTGATGAGCGCGGCTTTCTATCGCGCGAGGATTATAAGAAGGGCACTATCCGGGAATACGGCTTTTCCGAAGAGCGTGTGATTCAGGATTTCCTATACGAGAGAAGGCGGTCTATCTTCACTTCAGGCGCCGCAAATGGCGAAACACCGAGGATGGAAGCATCTTTTCCTACGACTACGATCTTGCGGAAGAAGACTCTCGCCTGACCCCTGAGTTCGTGGTTTTTTAAAAGAGGAGGATTGAGTCGACTCCGGAGAGCATCCGCTCGATAGCGGTCGACAAACGCGGGAGCCGAATCATCCAATGCCAAAGTCAAAGCCTTCCGGAGTCAATTCCGCGGCGTAACAGACATCCCATTCTTCCTGTTCTGCCTCTCCAAACTATGTGCCTAAAAATAAATCCACACTCGAGTAGCGTTTTTAACACTTCAACCAACTTTTGCTGCTGATCCCCCAATCCCCCTAAAATATAAAATTGCGAGGGGTCACATAACCTCTCGCAATTTGCCGGTGCCCAGAACAGTGACGTTGGAATTGGTTGTAGAATGTCATAACTCGTTGATACGTAGGCGGTAATTGAAATGATCTTCAAGATTATCTTAATACGCCACCAAAAAGGAGACCAAGGGGTGACCAATACTCATTTGATGTGTTTGAGGAACTCAAAAATGTCAGCAGGTAGTTTGTAATCGAGTTTGCCATTGTCTCTTAACTCCGTAAGAAGTCTTCCCAAGAGATTACTTCCAACGTATTTATCGCCATTGGGTTTCACGCCCCAAGAGTCAGGCGTTTTTCTTGGTCTGTTGGTTTGGTCTTCAACAATGATGAAGCCTGTCGTTTCATGTAGGGACTTTCTGAATTCTTCCGATTGGTCGTACTTGGTTTGAAGACAGAATTTCATACAATCAACAATTATCTGACCCCAGTCAGGCCGACGTAAACCGAGTGTTTCTCCTGTTTTGGCAGAATATTTTATATTCATACCTC
>CAZNMC010000132.1:0-2025 GCA_964574285.1 uncultured Sangeribacter sp.
TTGGCACATATACCATCACCCTCGACCTCCGCACCGTTCCTTACTCCTACACAGCGGTAAAGAAGTAATCCAAAATCGCTATAACCGTAAAAGGGCGCCCCGGACTTTCCGGAGCGCCCTTTAAAATTCCCTACCAAGCCCCTGCTGGCATTGAGTGTAGATAGGATGCTCCGCATCCGTCTGCGCGCGACACACGGTAACATTTATTTGCATTTTACACCGCTTTTCGCTATATTTGCAAAAACTTTCAGCCTATGAGCGCACTGAGATACCCAATCGGAATGCAGACCTTCTCGAAAATCATCGAAGAAGGCTATACATATGTCGATAAGACTGCCTATATAAAGCCACTTTTAAGCCAAGGAAAGTTCATTTTCCTGAGCCGTCCCCGCCGCTTTGGGAAAAGTCTGCTGCTGTCTACATTAGAAGCATACTTTGAGGGGAGACGTGATCTCTTCAAGGGGCTCGCAGCCGACACGATGGACCTCGATTGGACTCCATCACCAGTGCTGCACTTCGATTTGAACTCCGAGAACTTCTCAGAAAATGACGGACTCAACAGACTCCTCAATCGCCTTTTGGCCGAATATGAGCAGCAATGGGGGATGACCGAGGTTGCCGACACATTAGCCGGACGCTTCTCGCAGCTTATTAAAAAAGTGGCAGTGACATCGGGCCGAAACGTCGTAATTCTTGTGGATGAGTATGACAAACCCCTCTTAGACATTGAGGAAAACAAGGAATTGTTTGAAAAGAACCAGCGCACCCTCAAGAGCTTCTTCGGCAATCTCAAGAGCATGGATAAATATATCCGATTCGCCTTCATCACAGGAGTGGCACGCTTCACCAAAGTCAGCATTTTCAGCGACCTCAACAACCTTGACGACATTTCCTTAGACACCGATTATGCTGATATCTGCGGTTGGAGTGAAGAGGAACTGGTTGCCAATTTCAGAAGCGGAATAGAGAGGCTTGCAGAAGAACGCGAAGAGGATTTCGAGACAACCCTGAACGCAATGCGTGATTTCTACGATGGCTATCTCTTCACGCCAAAAGGTTCGCGTCTCTATAATCCCTTCAGTGTACTGAAAGCCTTAAAGAAAAGAGAAATTGACCCCTATTGGTTTGACAGTGGCACCCCGAAGTTTCTTGCGAGGAGAGTCAAGGCAAGAGGCACTTTCCCGCCCGACCTCAATGGCCGAATGTGTACGCGGGAAGAGCTGATCGCCGTCGGTATCAACGATCGCGATCCGGTCCCCCTCATGTTCCAGACAGGCTACTTGACAATAGGAAAATACGATAAGGAAGACAATCTTTATGAACTCCGCTTCCCAAACCGCGAGGTTGAGATTGGTTTCTACCACCAACTGTTGCCGCTCTATGTTCCCGACGTAACCGACTCCGACAGTCCCTTCAGATTCACACTTTTTAAAACAGACCTTATCGCTGGACGTATCAACGACTTCATGGAGCGACTGGCTACTCTTCTGAAGAATCTTCCCGGTGAGGATCACAACGAATCCACCTATCGCGCTGTCACCTACCTCCTCGCCGTCCTCTGTGGCACTCCTGCTTTGGCCGAACACCACAGCTACAAAGGACGCAGCGACCTGGAAGTGTTCACCCGCAGATACATCTACGTCTTCGAGTTCAAATACAACAAGAGCGTCAAAGAAGCCATGGATCAAATCCAATCGCGCGACTATGCAGGCCGCTTTGCCATGGACTCAAGACCCATATACCTCATCGCCGCCAATTTTAATGAGAAAAAGGATTCCCGTGGCCTGGAGTATGAAATCAAAAACTTAACACTGTAAACTATAATGAAACTTAAATCAATCTTTTTGTCGGTACTTATGTTGCCTTCTCTGGCCAGCTTCGCAGCAACTCCTAAGGCTGACTTTGCCAAGGGGGCGGATGTAGGTTGGCTTACTCAGCTGGAGGCTGAGGGTCACAAATTCTATACCCCCGACGAGGCTCATCAGGAGATGGAGTGCATGCAGCTTCTCCGCGACTATTGCGGGG
>CAZNMC010000133.1:0-2016 GCA_964574285.1 uncultured Sangeribacter sp.
TGCTGTCAGGCAATGTAATCCGAATTGCACGGATGCTAATTCAGCAATTTTTTCGATAGCTTGAGAAGCATAATGTTGTTGCCGGTAAGGAGGCGCTATATAGACACCTACCTCTGCATGTAAATCGCGCGAAGAAGCACCTGAGAGATCAATCGTTCCAACAGTGAGGCCGGATTCGGTATCCGCTATCATAAGTCTCAATTCGCCGGAAGCAAACAGATTTCCGTCGTAGCTATGAATGTAGTCCCACAACTGGCGACGGGAAACCGGGACACCCTGAAAACTTACGCGACGCGCGTCGGAAGAGTTTTCCCAGATAAACAGTCTATCTACATCGGAAGGTTCTGGTGCGCGGAGAATTACCATTATCAATAAGAATTAATTCGAGTAAAGAGAAAAAGGAGTGCGATTGATGAGCGACCGGGCAAGAGTCAGTTCATCGGTATATTGAATCTCACCGGCGACAGAGATGCCACGGGCAAGCTGCGTAATCTTGGCTGGAAGTCCGCTCAGTCGGCGGAAAATATAATAATTCGTAGTATCACCTTCCATAGTGGCGCTTAGGGCAAGAATGACTTCATCAATGTTGCCCTGGCTGACTCTTTCCACGAGGGAGTCTATTTCAAGCTGATCAGGGCTAACGCCATCCATAGGTGAGATCACTCCTCCTAAAACGTGATACACCCCGTTGTATTGCCTCGTAGCTTCAAAGCTCATAACGTCCTTCACAGTTTCAACCACACAGATGACACGATGGTCACGCACGGGATCGGAACATAAGGGGCATAGTTCAGTTTCGGATATATTATGACACTCTTTGCAATAGCGTATCCCGGTGCGTAAATTAATGACTGCTTCACCGAGTGACCGGGCAACGTCCTTATCTTGCCTTAGAAGGTGTAAGGCTAAACGTAATGCAGTCTTCCGGCCTATTCCGGGGAGCCGGGATAGTTCGTTGACTGCATTTTCGAGTAAAGTGGATTCAAATTCTCTTTCCACGTCAGTTGCTGCCTAAAATCGAGTTCAGTAAAGAGCCGACACCGCTTTCCTGAGACTTGGTTGAGGAATCAGAAGAATCGCTAACAGTGGTGGCGCTTCCTTCTTCCTTAAGTTTAAATCCGGCATACAGGCCATCGTAGCTCGACAGAATTTTAGAAAGAGCCGTAGCCGACGAACTGTTGGTAAGAGAGGATATCTTCTCTATGATGGGGATAAGTTTGGACATGTCGAAAGTAAGTATAAGCGTACTGCCGGCTTTGGTAGCTCTCGCCTCAACGCGGCCGAATTTAATTTTCTTCAACGCCTTGAAATCAAATACTAGACGTCCGTTCTCTTCATCTTTCGAGATGGTACCCTGAATCTGTCCCTTCTTGAGTTTCATTGTAAAGGTGAGATCTTCGTTAACTATGAGCTTAAGCGCAGTCATGCCGAACCGCTCGTAATAGGGTTCAATCTTCTCTTCGATTGTGGTAGCGGCTGCAGCCCCGCCAATTTTTTGGAGGGCATTATCACTTTCGAAAGTCACTGCCGGGTCAGAATAGTCCCATGTGCCAACGAGGTCGTTCACATCGAATTTATCATTAGCAATCAGGCTGGTAATGGTGTTGCCCAATCCGGATAATCCTTGACCGGAAAACAAACTTGAAGGATCGAACGCTTTAGCCGCCTGAGAGCCCATCAACATCATCGCTGCAGCAATTATTACCGTGTATTTCTTACAATATTTCATGTCCGTAGGATATTTGAAAAATTTACTTATTACAAAATTAAAAATTATGTCTATTACTATAACGATTCGGAAAGGAAAGAGAAAGACGGGTTAATAAATTTTAACAAAGTAAAATCTGTCTTTTTTGTTAAATGGTGGTAATTTTGTTGTCCGTAAGAGGTATCGGTGTGGCTTCACAAAAAGCCGATTCATTTTATAATAATGTCAATGCGTAGAAACTATTTAACAAGGTTGCTCTTCCGCCCACTTGTTCTCGCGATTATCGCGTCAGCAGGCTTTCAGATAGC
>CAZNMC010000134.1:0-2007 GCA_964574285.1 uncultured Sangeribacter sp.
AGTAACACGAGCGATGTTTCCACTCGTGCTTACATTGTAGCACACATTATGATAAAAGTCAATAGTTTTTATGGTTTTTGTGGTAAAATTGCAATTTGTTGAAGGTAATATCTGCTTTTTTGCTGCAGCGCAAGCGCCTTAAACTCCTCTAACTTAATTAAAAAAGGGTAAATCCGATACAACATGGATTTACCCTCTATACCATATAATTAATAATTATATGGTGCCTTCTTACAGAAAGGCGTATTTTAAAACAAACACCACAGCCAAAACAACCATCACGGGGTTTACCTTACTTAACATTTTCCATCCCCTATTATCCGGATAGTCATCAATTAACGATAAAATAAGTCCGCCAACAGTATTAATCACTACGTACGAAATAATACCGAAAGCAATCCCCTCGGCGATACTGTAGAAAAATGGCATGGCGGCAACGCAGAGAAATACCGGTATTAATTCGGAATAGTCGTTCATATCTTCCTTTTTGATGCTCGATATGGATGACAGCATCATTCCCCCGACCACTACAAGTGCAGGCGCCGTCGCGAACGACGGGATTGAAATGAATACCGGAGCTGCGAATATCGATAACACAAACCATCCTGCAGTCGTAAGAGCCGTCAAGCCAGTACGCCCACCAGATTTAACGCCGGATGCCGATTCTACATAAGTTGTAACTGTAGATGTACCCAAGATGGCGCCAAGCAGCGTAGCAACCGCATCTGCTAACATAGCCCACTTAATTCTTGGCAGCTCACCGTCTTCGTCCAGAATTTCATCACCAGCTGCTGTCGCACATCCCATCAAGGTGCCTAACGTGTCGAATATATCGACAAACAGGAACGACAAAACGACGGTGGCGAATTGCGGTGCATCTGCCCAGCTCATCTCTCCCCAAGCCTTGAAGCATTTACCAAATGTCAGGCCAATCGCTCCAAGATCGGGTGCTGATAATTGCGGAAACAACGAATAAAAACCTGTCTCAACATTCGGAGTATAGATACCTGCAAGCTGGCAGATAATTCCCAGGCCCCACGTTGCCATTATGCCGATCAACATTGCACCGGGCACTTTTAATGCCAGCATAATGCCGATTAAAAGCACTCCGACCAAAGCCAAACAGATTGTAATCCCTGATGTGCTAAAATCTGCTGTAAAGCTAGCACGCTCGACCAAAGTCGATGGATTACTGATGCAAACGCCGGCATTCTGTAAGCCTATAAATGCGATGAATAGCCCGATCGCAACGGATACTCCGCTACGCAGAGTTCGCGGTATGGCGTTATAAATCGCTTCCCTAATGCCGCTGATCGATAGTATAATGAATATGATGCCTTCTACGAATACCGCCAATAATGCCTTCTCCCAGTCGTAGCCTAAACCTATGACTACGCTGTACGCAAAATATGCGTTGAGGCCCATGCCGGCAGACAGAGCAAACGGTAAATTTGCCAGAAGTCCCATCAAGGTTGAGCCAATCGCCGAAGCGATGGCGGTTGCAATTAGTACTGCGGTTGAGTCCATCCCGGCATCACCCAAGATGCTAGGATTGACGGCGAGAATGTAAGCCATGGTGAAAAATATCACCGTTCCGGCCATAAGTTCTCGGCCAACTGTCGTTTTCCTCTCGTCGAGATGGAAAATACTATTGAGGGTCATTTTGAACCACTCCTTTCTGTATGTTGTAAAAGAACTTGGTTGATCTCTAGTTGTCCTCCAGAATATAAGAGGGCTAGAGACGGGTTACATGTGTCTCACGAAATTCCACGGTGTGAGACATTACAATTGTAGTTTAAAATTGTGTTTTTGTCAAGATGATATCAAAATTAGGACCTTTGGAATGCTATGGTACCATATTAGCACAGCATAAGCATTTTGTCAATAGGCCATATGATGAAATGCTAGCCTAATAGCTTTCTAATAAATACGGCGTCGTGTCCCTATTCTTTCTTCTTTAGGCTTTGTATCAGTTCGGTGGACCTCTCCTCATTGCCGCGCTAACGG
>CAZNMC010000135.1:0-2000 GCA_964574285.1 uncultured Sangeribacter sp.
TCGAGGCATGGTATCCGCTCGGAGGTCGTGGTCATCAGAAGGAATTGCTCAGTGATCCCGTGCTCACTGAGATTGCTCAGAAACACGATAAGTCAGTAGCTCAAGTAATACTGCGTTGGGACTTGCAACGTGGCGTCGTGGTCATTCCCGGTTCAAGCAATCCTGCCCACATGGAAGAGAATATATCCATCTTTGATTTCAATCTTTCCGATGAGGATATGGCTCAGATAGAGGCTCTCAACCGCAACGAAAAACATGACTGGTATTAAAGAAATCAAAGTTTATATGACAGTATAAGGCGTATTATAAGCCTTTAATGAAATATCGTGCGGTAGGCCTGTTCTTGGACAAGGATGTTTAGGAGTGCCGTCCTTATTTACTCCGAATGCAAAAATAGAAGCATTAAATCTTGCAAATATTGTTAGCAGGTCTTGGAGATTCTCTTTTAAATATTTTCTTTTGTGTATAAGTCCCCCGTACGCCAACAAAATATCAAAATCGGTTATCTCATTAAGAATACTTGAAATTACGGATAAATTTTCTCTGTGTAAATCATCTTGTTGCACAAGATCCAACTCATCAGGGTTAGAGGTACGTTGGGCAGATAAATTTATCATTATTATTCCATCATATCCATTATAGTCGGCTATACGGCAAACGTTTTGCATTGTTGGGTCAGGAGACAAATCAGATGCTTTACTTGGATTACAACCCACAACAACTAATGTTTTTGTACCACGATGATGTAGCACAAATCGTTTATTTGTGTAGTCGCCTATCATTGAGAATTGAGGGTAAATCATGACATTGCATTTCTTCAATACGATGCAAAGCTACGTATATTTTGGGTACTGACAAAATTAAATGAAAGAGTTGTGTGAGGCTATAAAAATCTTTGAACCTGAATTTGGTTTATAATAAAAATCGCACTAAATTTGCAGTGTTGATTCCCGGTAGCCCCTGACTCGTCAAGCTATCGGGTTTAGTTTTATTACAGCAGCAAAGGTCTGTATTTTTCAGCATATAGCAAATTGGAACAAGAGAATTGATGAGCGTAGAATAAAAGAAGAGCTGCCTTACGACAGCCCTTTTTGCTATTGAATTATTGAGGGATTGTGCTCTAAATATTTGTCTCTGAGAGGGAGGGAAAGGACAAAGAATATATCATCCATGCTGACCTCCGTGGGGGATAGCTCTCCGGCCCGATCTACTATTTGACGTGTTGGCGCATTATATACCCAACTTTTTAGGGGAATGAAAATATCTTCCGACGATGAAGCTCTTAATATTGAAAGAGCAAAATTTTCAACATCTAAGGCCGTCTTAGGATGTAGTTTATCGATTTCTGATAAAAAATAGGTTAAATTGTCTGTAAGGAACTTCTCTCCCTGTATGTCTTCATAGAGCGCTAAGCCGTTTTTATTCAGTTTCCTCGGACTAAGCTTCTCACTGTATTCTGCAGTTGCAGTGATCAATGGCTTGGTGCGTGTGGCGGTAGAGAGTTTTACCAATAGATCGAGTTGGCCCTTAACTTCACTCAGAGTTGTACGTGTTTCGTTGAAGAATCTATCATGAGAGTTAAGTCTTGCATCATGATGAGTGCACGGTAAGGTGTCGATTGTCTTCAATTTATCATCGATCGACTGAGATCGCGATGCAATTTTCCAAATCAATACACCTAAGCCGCATAGTATAATAGCGCCTGCTACCACATAGCTCCCTAATATATCCTGAAAGATCTGGATTATTTCCATAACTTATGCGTTTAATTGGTAAAGACGTTTGATGTAATAAGCGACCTGCTATTATTATGCAAAGATAATGTAAAAAGTTCAGATATTGCAAATTATTATGAATTTATTGACAAATATCCGCGTCTATCTGAGCAAATTTACGGCCTAGGAATTAGTAAAGAAGACTTATTTTTCAGTTTTTCTTGTTGCCGAACTTGCGCAGGTAGTGGCGGATTGCGCTGGCCGGTTTTTTTGCCGAATTAGGTG
>CAZNMC010000136.1:0-1960 GCA_964574285.1 uncultured Sangeribacter sp.
AATCCCACGGCCGAATGGCTTGAATTTGAAGAGCGCTACAAGCAGGAACTCCTTGTCAATCCCGCCTTCGCTACCCTGCAGAAACAGATAGCCGGCAAGCCCGTCGTAACCCTACTCTACTCCTCTCACGACACCGAGCACAACAACGCCCTCGTGCTCCAATCGCTCCTGAACGCGTAGCCTCCCCTGCCCTCCGAAACTTACCTGGCAGTCGAAATTGTTTCTAATCTTAAAATCGAACAGGCTTTGACATGACAGCAACATGAAAAACGGACACATAAATACCTGAAATTAAATATAATTAGACGCAACTATGTTAATTATATTCGCGCATGATCGCCAATTTTTGACATGAAATGACATGAACTCATCCCCATACCGGGATATAAGCAATATCCCTACGGTTGGTCCCTTCAGGTGTACCAACTTTAATCAATCCTCTTTCAAGGGTTTCTTTTATTACTCCGGAAATAGCCGTATAATTCTTTTCAGGCACACCCATACGTTCACGAAACGATTTATTAGTCAACATTTCGTTTGACAAATATTTCAAGCACGCGTGTTGGTAACAGGCTTGTATGCGTTCTTCTCTGGTTGTGTCTCCCCAAGTTTTATACTCAGAGAGTATTATCGTAGTGCGAATATCAGACACTCGATATTTTATTGCCGGTAACTGATATTCCTCGATTGAAGCGAGCGCTTTATCCATTCCACTTCCTTTTTCTTCGCAAAATCCCATTCTACGCATAATGTCGGCGAGCTCCTCATTGCGCGATTGGTATTCGTCTATGAAGCGGTCAGTGCTAATCAAGGGTTGTCCCGGTGATGATATTTCCACACGGTCGGAATATATTTCTATCATTGGAAAACCAAGCTGCGAAAAATCCTGATGGATTATCATATTAGCCGTTATCTCCCTTATGGCAAGCTCAGGGTACATCCTAACATCTTTACGCAAAGCACGTCCAACTTCTTCATTTGCCGGAAGCTGACCATTTACCCAATCAAGCAAATTCACAAAACATACGGCATAACCTTGCTCAAAAATTTGTTCGCGTATTGTCTCCACTTTATTTTTACCACGGTAAACAATCACTCGAACTGCTTTACGGTAAAGATTCTCAAAATCGCGCAGGTTCTTTGCCAATAATAATGCACCCAATTCAGTTATGCAGTATTCCTCATTTATTACTTTCACGAAGTGTTCGGATACAAACCTTTTTATTATGCCTTCACTATTTTGGGGCATTGGGATTCCGAGGTAGTCAAAGTAAGCTTCCGCACTAAGAAGACTAACAACTTCAGTCACATCTGAGCACACTTTTGCTATTGATTTGTCCAAGGGGCGTTCATTGTGGAGTCTCCACAACTTCTTCTCTTTTTCAGGATAGTTAAATAGTTTCTTTGTCAATGATCCAACCCTTACATAAGCAACATTAAGAAAGCTCACCGGTCTATCCGAAGCAGCAGGAATTTTATACATTGAAATGTGTTTGCCATCAACATCAAATTCATAGCACTCTATGTCTACTCTTGGATTGAGCCTATTTAATAACCACATTTCAAGTTCCTCACCACCCTTCCTGTGTTGCTTGGCTTTGAAAGTAGTTCCTATCACATGATGCGTCTCGTCCTCCACACCGAAAACTATGTAACCAAATGGCTCGTTCAAAAGTGCTGCGCTATTTGCCAGGGCAGAAATTCGTTCTCCGATTTCTTCGGGTGAGTGAAAATTATGCTTGAACTCTACCCATTCAGTTTCCTTAGGTAAAGCAGTCAATTTATGTACGGTCGATATCAATTTTGCCATTTCCATATGCAAAGATACGAAATATTCGCGAGTTAAACACTGAAATCCAAACATTTTGACAACCTTGCATAGCGGGAACTGCCATCACCACATCAGAGCACAACAACGCTCTCGTGCTCCAATCGCTCCTGAGCGCGTAGACTCCCCTGC
>CAZNMC010000137.1:0-1944 GCA_964574285.1 uncultured Sangeribacter sp.
TAATTTAAAAAGTTTACTAACTTTGCAGATGCAATCCGCTTTCTTTTTAATAGCGCAAAGATAATAACGTTCTTACACATATACAATAAGTTACAAAAACATAAGGTGCTTACCTGCACGTAACTATTACTGATTATGAAAAGATTAGAACTTCATGAAAATTTAAAAAAGTATACCAGCATAGACAATTGCCCTGTCAGGAACATCATCTCGCGCTTTTCCGGTAAGTGGGCGATACTTGTGCTATGTATTCTTGCCGAGAACGAGAGCACACGCTTTAATGCCATCGGCCGGGCTATCCCCGACATCTCACCAAAGGTATTGTCTGATACGCTGAAGAATCTTGAGCAGGATCATCTGATCGTACGTACGCTCTATGCCGAGATTCCACCACGAGTCGAATACTCGCTCACCGATCTGGGCAAGGAATTGGTACCGCTCATTGGCAATCTTATTTCGTGGGCGCTTAAAAATTACGACACAATTACCTCAGACAGGAAATGATAATATGGAATCCATGGCACGGTTGCCATCGTGTAAGCGAGGGATGCAAGCATTGTTATATGTATTTCCTCGATAGCAAGCGCGGCATTGACACCTCCAATGTGACTCGCACCTCCAACTTCGACCTGCCGCTACGATGTGACCGTTACGGCAATTTCAAACTCAAATCGGGGATGCAGCTGTTCGTCGGACTATCGACCGACTTTTTCGTCGAGGAAGCCGACCAATGGCGTGATGAGACGTGGCATATAATACGGCAACGCCCCGACATAGCGTTCAGAATATTGACAAAACGCGCCCACCGCATCGGCAAGTGCCTACCCTCCGATTGGGGTGACGGCTACGAGAATGTCATGATCTCGGTATCATGTGAGAATCAATGCAATGCCGACACAAGACTCCCTATTCTTCTTGAAATTCCGGCACGGCACAAGGGATTCATGGCTGCGCCTTTTATTGGTGGAATAGACGCCTTGAAATATCTGTCGACCGGACAGATCGAAGAGGTATTGTGTGGTGGCGAGAACTATGATGGAGCTCGACCATGCCATTACGAGTGGGTGAAATCGCTATCGGAACAGTGCGCGGCCCATGATGTGACATTCAGCTTCATCGAAACAGGGACCTACTTTATTATGAATGGAAAAAGATACCATATCCCCACAAAACGGATTCAAAGCCTGCAAGCCTACAAATCAGGTCTCAGCCATTATAACGGAAAACCGACATTCAAACTGACACCGGCTCACGACAGCATATTTGGCACTTATGACAACACTCTTGAAGACGATATGTACAGGCCGCGCTTCCGCACACATTGTGATACTTGTGGATCTCGATACATCTGCAACGGCTGCTCAAACTGCGGCAATTGCAAAAGCAATTAATAACCCTGAGATACCGGTAGGATTTTTATATCACGGAAACCAACAAGCGGAATGATTTGTTGATATGTTATAAACATTAAAAAACTTCAACAATGAATTTTATAACCGAATCCAACCGTATTTATGCGACAGCACCTTCTGGTAAGATATTAGCCGAGATAACATTTCCGACCAAAGACGGCATCTCGACAATCGAGCACACCTTTATTGACAACTCCTTGAGAGGACAAGGTATAGCTGGAGAATTAGTAAAACTCGCAGCAGATAAAATTTTGGCTGATGGTACCAAAATCGCCGCCACGTGTCCATATGCTGTTGCCTGGTTCCAACGCCATCCCGAATATCCCACGGTCTAAATCCCAGCACATATCGGATTATTTGCTGCAAAGGCACAAAATGTACCACTCACGCGCAAACATACCACCTGATTAGTGGTAAAATTATTATTTCTCATGGCAACAGAGATAAGCTATCGAAAAGCGTATGATGAAAATTTCCACCGTACTTAGTGTCCAGTATGTAATAAGAATTTTGGTAGATACGAATATTTTTT
>CAZNMC010000138.1:0-1943 GCA_964574285.1 uncultured Sangeribacter sp.
GGGTACATTTCCAGATTCAGGTCTTCGTCATTTGAAGGGATAACTGCGTGAACCCTATACTCATAGACAGTTGGACTGAAACTTTGGTCCCAGTCAGCTTCAAACCCTATATTCTTCAATCGCGACACCGCCGGCGTGGGGAATTGTATTTTGTAAGTATGTTCGGATTTACCATCCACATCAGGCTGTGAATTACTTATTGTAAAACTAACGGTTCCGTTCTCGGTGTTGGAAGTGAGAGCAGATTTTTTCGGGTTGCCATTTCCGCCTTCCATTATCTTAGGCACGATGGTCGCTATTGCAGGCATAGGAAGAGGAATATTTGTTGCATCAATGGTGCAGCCGTCTGAGCCGACATAATATTCCGTGCCGCCGATAGTTACACTGCTGATACGGGAGTAGTAGGGCTTCTTAAAGGTAAGGGTGTAAGTCTTTACGACAGGAGGATTGACAGAGGCATTTGTTACGGTTATCTTTTTGGTGGCACGGTCGAAAGTTGCTGTGGGATTGCCGCTGCAGTCGGTATTGACAATCGGTTTGATGGCCAGGCCGTCGCTCCAGATTTTGTCGTCGATGTTGAAGGTAGTGGAGGTAGTAGTATAGGTCTTACCATCCACTTCCACTCCTGTCAGTTCGGCCTTGAAGGGCTTGTATATGATTGTATATGTGTGGCTCGTCTGTCCGTCGGAGTCCGCATCCACGCCAGTCACCGTGACTGAAATAGTTGCATTTTGATAGTCAATGGTCGGCTCGCTGACAGTAGCAGATTTACCACCTCCCAATAATGTGCAAACAACATCATTCGGATTCGCCGGGAAAACCATCGCATTCTCTCCGGTGGAGAAATCATAAGTATATGTATCATTTTTGAATCCGGGAACAGCTACGCCACCCACCTTAAGGCTCTCCAACCGCGAATAGTAAATCAGCTTTACATCGTCAATCGAAAGCGAATGGTTTTTTTTGGGTGAGGAACTAAAATAGTCTCCAACTCCAAATATAATATTAAACTTTTCAGGTGTCTTATCAGATTTATATGAAATAGGGACTGTTAATTGCGTCCAATTCGATGTATTTGTTGGAATGATTTTTGATTCAGGGATAAAGCCAATTAAAGTTCCTTTTTGAGTTGCTTGGCCGCCAACCGTGTAATCTTTCCCAAGGATAATCCTATCTCTGTCAATCATTTCAGATTTTGTCGTCGATCCGCTCATTACAATATTTCCAGGGACATTTGGTTGCTTGAATTCTCCTTCCCAAGAATAGGCTACAACAGTATGTGTGTCACTTCCAGAAGATATATAATAGAAAGAAATGGCATCTGGTCGATAACTAAAAGGATATCCTCCAAAAGTTCCTCCATCTTTATTCTTAGCGAAAATCCCCTCAGCAGTTGACCAGGTGGTGCCTAAAGTGAAATAGCCAGGAATAACATTCCCTAAAATATCTTTGTTTTCGATTTTTACGGCTTTCCCGGAGAAACCATTAATTTCCGACCCAACAGTTGTTTTACCGGTACCATCTGCTCCGATGGTATTTGAAATGCACCACCCTATAGGATTTTGGCCTTGTACAGTTGAGTTATCATTACTTGTCCAAGGCACGCAATCTTCCCAGCCGTCCTCGAAGCTGGAGTTGGGGAGCTGAGTGTCCTTATTGTCTTGGGCGTGGGTGGGGAGGGCGGTCATTACGACTGCTATGAGGGCGGTGAGGAGTAGGCGGCTGTATGTCATTGCTGTGATGTTGATTGGTGAAACTTCACGCGCCTTGCGCGCGAGCATTAAAATAAACTAATGTGCAAAGATAATGCTTTTTCCCGAACTCCCGACCCTCCTCCCCATTTTCATTTCTCATTTTTCAATTCTCAATCCTCAATTCTCATTTTTCAATTCTCATTTTTCATTTTACATTTCTCGGTCTCATTTTTCATTTATGTTCTTTTT
>CAZNMC010000139.1:0-1887 GCA_964574285.1 uncultured Sangeribacter sp.
TCAGGCAGAAGATATTCCGGTGAATAAGGAAGACGAGAGGTTTATGGAGAAAGTCTTGGCGATTATTAAGGAGAATATGAGCGACGAAGGTTTCAATGTAGAAGCATTGGGCGACAAGATGTGCATGAGTCGTTCTAACCTTCTGCGCCACGTAAAGGCTGTCTTTAACTTGTCGCCCAGCGAATTAATAAGGGTAGTCAGACTTAAGACAGCTGCCGAGTTGATCAAGACAGGAGCTTACACATTAGGTGATGTCTCAAGGATGATAGGGATTAGCTCCCAGTCTTATTTCACTAAGATGTTTTTCAAGCAGTTTAATATCATGCCCAATGAGTTTGCCCGACAAGTGAACGAGGATTCCAAAGAGTCCGGATAAAAACACATAAATCCCCAAGAATTAGACTTACAGGTTAGGTAAAAAGATTGGTTTGTTAATAATTGAAGTCGGCACCGAGACACTTGATGGAGTGATCTCCCATGTCTTGGTGCTTAATCTAGACCATCATTAATTTATTTAAATATATGAAAAATAAGATTTTAGCTGAATTTTCAATAAAATTCGGCGGTGAACCTACACTCTACGCATCGGCTGGCAGAATAAATCTGATTGGCGAGCATACTGACTATAACGGAGGTTTCGTGTTTCCAGGAGCCATTGATAAGGTTATAATGGCAGCCATATCACCAAACAATACAGAAAAGGTGCGTGTGTATTCAATCGATATCAATGAGTATGCCGAATTTGGCTTGAATGAAGAGGATATGCCTGAACAACCCTGGGCACGTTACATCTTCGGAGTATGTCGTGAAATCCTAAAAAGAGGAGGAAATGTAAATGGGTTTGATGCCATATTTGCAGGGAATGTGCCTTTGGGTGCCGGGCTCAGTTCATCGGCTGCCCTCGAAAGCTGCTTTGCCTTCGCTCTCAATGATCTTTTCAATGATAACACCATTGATAAAATAGAATTGGCACGTATTGGTCAAGCTACCGAACACAACTACTGTGGAGTGAATTGTGGAATCATGGATCAGTTTGCTTCTGTTATGGGGCAAAAAGACAAGCTGATGCGTCTTGACTGTCGGTCAATGGAATTTGAATATTTCCCATTTTATGCTGAAGGTTACGAGTTGATTTTGATTGATTCACGCGTTAAGCATGAACTTGCTGACTCTCCATATAATAAGCGTCGTGCGTCGTGTGAACGTGTGGCAAAACGTCTTGGCCTTGAGACACTTCGCGATGCAACATTGCAGATGTTGAGGTCTATCCGTACTGATATCACAGCTGAAGACTATTTCCGTGCAAAATATGTAATTGAAGAAAAAGAGCGTGTGTTGGAAGTTTGTGACGCTCTTAATGCCGGTGATTATGAAACTGTCGGTAAGAAAATGTATGAGACTCATGCCGGACTTTCCGATGATTATGAGGTAAGCTGTGAGGAACTTGATTTTCTAAATCAGATTGCCAGGGAATGTGGGGTCACGGGTTCCCGTATTATGGGAGGTGGTTTTGGTGGTTGCACAATAAATCTCGTCAGGAAAGATCTTGCCGATAATTTTATTGAAACGGCCAAAATGCGTTTCAAAGAGAAATACGGACATGAACCTAAGGTTTATCCGGTAATAATCAGTGACGGAGCACACAAAGTATCGGAATAAATTAAAAAATATAAGACAATAAAACTATGAAACCAACATTATTCGTATTAGCTGCCGGTATGGGCAGCCGTTATGGGGGATTGAAACAATTGGACTCTCTCGGACCGAATGGGGAGACAATTATGGATTATTCGATATTTGATGCTATCCGAGCTGGTTTTGGAAAAGTAGTGTTTGTTATCCGTAAGGATTTCGAGCAGGATTTTCGTGAAAAAATTCTCTCAAAGT
>CAZNMC010000140.1:0-1869 GCA_964574285.1 uncultured Sangeribacter sp.
GCATCTGACTACGGATCAGAAGGTTACAGGTTTGAATCCTGTAGGAGTCACTTTTAAACGAAGATATGCCTTTAAATGGATGTCTTCGTTTTTTTGTGGGAGACTACCGGCGTATGAAGACCTATTTAGTTTTGTCGTTTAATAAAATTGACTTAATTTTGCAATAGAAATTTAACACCGATCTCTCTCAATTTTTTTATATGAGCGATAACCGATATATGATGCGTGGCGTCTCCTCTGCAAAGGAAGATGTTCACAACGCTATCAAGAATCTTGATAAAGGACTTTTCCCTAAAGCATTTTGTAAAATTATTCCGGATATTTTGACTGGTTCCGATGATCATTGTATTATAATGCATGCTGATGGGGCCGGCACTAAATCCAGTTTAGCCTACACATATTGGAAAGAGACCGGCGACATGTCTGTTTGGAAAGGTATAGCTCAAGATTCCCTTATAATGAATATTGATGACTTGCTTTGTTGTGGGGCGACCACCAATATTTTGCTATCTTCTACGATTGGCCGGAATAAATTGTTAGTCCCTGGAGAAGTTATCGCTGCGGTGATAAATGGAACACAAGAGTTGATTGGGGAACTTGGTCGATATGGGGTTAACATTGTATCCACTGGTGGAGAAACAGCAGATGTGGGAGATTTGGTTCGTACTATAATTGTAGATAGTACAGTCACATGTCGAATGCGTAAAGACGAAGTTATAGATAATGCGAATATCCAAGCAGGAGATGTTATCGTCGGTCTTGCATCTTTTGGGCAAGCTATCTATGAAACATCATATAATGGTGGAATGGGTAGTAACGGTCTGACGTCAGCTCGACATGATGTGTTTGCAAAATATATTCTAAATAAATATCCAGAAAGTTGCGATCCCGCGGTTCCGGATGACCTGAAATTTTCCGGTACCCGAACACTTACTGATCGTGTCGAAGGCTCTCCTCTCAATGCCGGACAATTAGTACTTTCTCCCACGCGTACATACGCACCGGTTGTGGCGGCAATTTTGAGAGAGATGAGAACGCATATTGATGGAATGATACACTGTTCTGGAGGAGCTCAAACTAAAATTCTACACTTTTTGGGAGAGGGACTTCGTGTAATCAAAGATAACTTGTTCCCCATTCCGGTTTTATTTCGCTTAATACAAGAGGAGAGTGGTACGCCAGCCCGTGAAATGTATTCAGTTTTCAATATGGGCCACAGATTCGAAATTTATGTAAAACCGGAATTTGCAGATCGTATCATAGAGATCTCGCAGAGTTTTGGAGTTGAGGCACAGATTGTGGGTCGGGTGATAGCGGATGAGAATCGAGGTCTGACTATAAAATCGGAGTTAGGAGAATTTTATTACCAATAATTAAGCCTCCTAATAATTGAGTTAGATTTAGTTATTAATTTTAATTTTTGGCAATATAGTATTCAAAAAAATATTGTTGAAAATTTATTTAAAAAAATTTGGTAGAACTGTCGAAAAGTAGTAACTTTGCACTCGCAAACAAGCCACAACGGATTAAGTAATGGCATTGTGATAATTATTGGCGGGATAGCTCAGTTGGTTAGAGCGTCGGATTCATAACCCGGAGGTCCCGAGTTCAATTCTCGGTCCCGCTACACAAGACTGCACAATTCGTGCAGTCTTTGTTTTTGTAGATGGGAAAAAAGATTTTTCATCAGGTAATATAATTAGTCCTATATTTATTTCTATGTATTTTGAAAAAAGTTGGTAAAATATTTGGTCTATTCCGTGAGAATATTTAATTTTGCAACGCTAAATAAAAAGCAACCAACATGGTTGTAAGATATGGCCGATTAGTGTAGCGGTTAGCACGCCACCCTCTCACGGTGGAGACTCG
>CAZNMC010000141.1:0-1825 GCA_964574285.1 uncultured Sangeribacter sp.
GGAGCGAATGAAAAACACGGATTCTGATATACATCAATCCAAAATCCACTTCCTTATATTATATCGGATGTTCACAAGAACATAGCAAGGTGTCTTTTCAGTAACTGAAAAGGTTTTGGGTTACCGGGTACCCACAAAACGACCTTGCAATGTTGGGTAAATGTTCCGAAGTCGCATTTACCTTGAATAGACCTGCCGCCGGCTACAAAAACGCCATGCGTCACTTTCAATCCCGTTCTGTTATGGCAGAAAATTTCAACAAAGGAGGGCGTCCAACGGTCGCCAACCGTTGCCACAACTGCGTAATGCTACGCTTCGATGACCTCGAATTTGACAAACTTGTCCGCATGATGGAGCTTGCCGGGGAGAGCGTCAAGGCTACTTTCATCAAGGGTCTGGTCTTTGGAAAGACTTTCAAGGTGCATAAAATCGACAAGACAATGCTTGACTATCTCACCAAACTTTCAGCCCTGTTTGCCGAATACCGTAATATCGGCGTCAACTACAACATCGTGGTGAGGGAACTCAAAGCCGGATTCTCTGAGAAAAAGGCAATGACATTGCTCTACCGTCTTGAAAAGGAAACGAAGGAACTGGCGGCTGTCACCGCCAAAGTCCTTGCACTTACTGAGGATATGCGCAACCAATGGTCGCAAAAATCTCAGTAGGCAGCAGTCTCTACGGCGCACTCTCATACAACGGAGAGAAAATCAACAAGGAGGAGGGTCGCGTCCTTTGTACCAATAAAATTTATGTGCCACCTGACGGAAAAATCGGCATTCCGGAAATGGTGGAGGATTTCAAAAACTACATGCCGAAGACCGGACGCACCAAGAAGCCGGTTCTCCATATCTCCCTCAATCCACATCCAGATGATGTACTGTCGGATTCCGACCTCGCCAACATTGCCCGCGAGTATCTCGACAAACTCGGATTCGGTCAGCAGCCCTACATAATCTATAAGCACACCGACATTGAACGCCACCACATCCACATCGTGACGGTCAATGTAGATGAGCAGGGCAAGAGGCTCAATATGGATTTCATTCATCGGCGAAGCAAGAAAGCGACTACCGAGATTGAGGAAAAATACAATCTCCATAAGGCCGAGCGTCAGCGTTTGGATACGGACACTCCATTAAGGAGAGTTGACTACAATGCAGGTGATGTCAAACGACAGGTTGCCAACAATGTCAAGCTCATAATGAGCCGTTACTCATTCCGGACAATGGGAGAATACAACGCTGTGTTGTCGCTCTATGGCTTGACCTCAGAGGAAACCAATGGCAGAGTCAATGGCAGGGAGTATCATGGCATCGTTTATTCTGTACTGGATGAAAACGGCAGAAAGATTGGTAACCCGTTCAAGGCTTCACGTCTCGGCAAGTTCGCCAGCCTTAATGCTGTCCACGAGAAAATCAACCGTTCCGAGCAGAAGATAACTCATGATACAGTGGCAAAGACAAGAAGGCGAGTTGCTCAGGCACTGAATGAATCTCACAGTAAGGAAGAATTGATTGCTGCACTGAAAGAGTGCAACATCGACCTTGTATTGAGATATACCGATGAAGGCCGAATCTATGGCGCAACCTTCATAGACCATGATACACATACCGTACTGAATGGCTCTCGCCTTGGCAGGGAATATGCCGCCAATGCTCTTAATGAACGATTCTCCAGAGATAATGAGGTCAGCCGGACTCCTGATATTGTTGAACCGACAAATCCGGATAATGAAACAAATCAATCTCAGGAGCAGCAGACATCAACCAACACGGCTCCTACTCAACAGCATCAGGATAGCAGTATCGACTATGATTACTCT
>CAZNMC010000142.1:0-1763 GCA_964574285.1 uncultured Sangeribacter sp.
CTCGACGTCCACCTTGGGCAACTTCTCGGGTAGAATTGGAATAGCGTTCCATAAATGGAACAAGTCCGGTCGATGTCAGGGCTGAATTCTTGACTGGTGAGCCTGCAGGACGGATGTGAGATAAGTCGTGGCCCACACCACCTCGGCGTTTCATTAGCTGTACCTGTTCTTCGTCAATTTTGATAATGCCGCCATATGAATCGGGTTCGCCGTCAATGCCGATTACAAAGCAATTTGACAATGAGCCAACCTGAAAGTTGTTGCCGATGCCCGACATTGGGCTGCCTTGAGGAACGATGTATCGGAAGTCTTTCATATATGAGAAGATTTCCTCGTTTGACATCGGGTTAGGATATTGGTTTTCAATCCGGCTGAGCTCTCCGGCCAGTCGGTGATGCATGTCGTCAGGGGTCAGTTCGTAGATATTGCCATCCGAATCTTTCAGCGCATATTTGCTGACCCACACTCGTGCGGCAAGCTCGTCTCCGTTAAAATAACGGAGAGTAGCTTCAAACGCATCGTCGTAATTGTACTTTTTTTGTTCCACGGCTTTGTTGAAGTAGTGAGAGATTGTATTGTGATATTTGATTGCTCTTGTGATTTTTTGTTGCGACTGCAAATATCGGGAAAACTTTTTTTATTCACAAGTGATTAATTAAGGATTAATTATAAATGTTGATAAGTTTTTATGTTCATAACTTAAGTGATTGAAAACTAATTCGATGTATGTTGTGGGATTCTTATAATATTTTCCAAATGGGTAATTTTGAAATAAAAAAACTTGTTTTGAATTTTCAAATGCGGATTTAATTTAGGGCGATTGGATACGTTTGATTTAGCGATTTTATTGTTTTTATAGGTAGGTTTGAGCGTCTTAATTTTTTATTTATGGTTGAGTTGCGATTAAAATACGCCTTATTGTAGTTCTCTTTTGTTTGAAATTTGAGAAGGGGTATTTATGTCTTTGGGGTAGGTATAATTATATTTAATTATGTATGTAAAATACATGCCTATTTGAAATTTAAATTTGATTCTAATTTTGGCTCAAATTTATTCGCCTTATTTATAATTGGTTATGAATAAATATAAAATTTCCCCACAAAAAAGTAACGAAAATATTTGGTCGGTTCGTGGAAAGTGTGTAACTTTGCACTCGCTTTTGGGACGGAGGCCCCGATAAACAGCAAAGAAAAACGAGAAATCAAAAAAAACGGACGAAAAATTTGGCCATGTCAAAAATAGTCCGTAACTTTGCAAAGTTTTCGGTCTGAAAACCGGAAGCAACCCGAGAACATTGAAAGATTTACAATAGACAAGAGTAGTACAAGAGTCATTAAAAACTCGAGTCAATTCTTAAACGAAATAAGTCAGGCGTGAGGCCGGATCGGATATAAGACGGTTTTGCGAAAGCAAAACAACAATTTCGATTGTCTTTTGCTTCCTTTTAATATAGAAAAAGAAAGAAAAAGATAAATAACAACGAAGAGTTTGATCCTGGCTCAGGATGAACGCTAGCGACAGGCTTAACACATGCAAGTCGAGGGGCAGCGGGGGTGAGGCTTCGGCCTCGCCTGCCGGCGACCGGCGCACGGGTGAGTAACACGTATGCAATCTGCCCATAACAGGGGGATAAGCGGAAGAAATTCCGTCTAATACCGCATAACATCCCTTTGGGACATCCCATTGGGATTAAAGCTCCGGCGGTTATGGATGAGCATGCGGCGCATTAGCTAGTCGGCGGGGTAACGGCCCACCGAGGCGAC
>CAZNMC010000143.1:0-1675 GCA_964574285.1 uncultured Sangeribacter sp.
GACAGACAAGACGAGGGTCGCGAATTTCCGCTGGCTCATCCCTAAGTCACCGAGCGATTTAAGAATAATGGTCGTTGACGACATGGAAATCATGCCGCCCAGGAAAATGCAGTTGATAGTGTTGAGATGCAGAAGGCATCCGACCCCGAATCCGGCCATCGTCATTCCGGTGATGATGATAAGGGCCGTCACTATTGCCGAACTGCCGGAGTTAAGCAACTTCTTGAAACTGAACTCCAGACCTAAGCAGAACATAAGGATGACGATACCTAATTCCGCCCAGAATTCAATATTTCCGAGATTCGATATCGAAGGGATGTAGACAAACTTCGGACTCGCTAAAAAGCCGGCGAGGATATACCCGAGGACTACGGGTTGCTTCAGTTTCTTAAACAGAAGCGTCACGATCGCCCCCAATAATAATACCCACGCCAAGTCGGCGATCAGACCGAAAGAATGGTTGTCGTCGGCGGAGGTGTCTTCGTCGGGATTGATTTCTGTCGACACTTTGTTGGCAACTTCGGAAATGGATTCCTGAGCGAGCGCTTCGAATCCCGCAGCCAAAGGGAGTGCGAGAGCGACGGAAGCAGCCCGGGGAGAAAGTCGATTCATATATCTGCTTGCGATGATAGGGTGATGGAGGCTGTAGGGGCTACCCGGCTCAGGGCGCTCAATATCTTTATGAAATCAATACGCGGATGAGCGAGAACGAGGAAGTTAATCTCGGTCTTGTGGTGGGTGTAGTCGTAACTTATGAAGTACGTGCTGATATGCACGTTGTGAGTGTCAAGAGTAGAAGTAAAAGGAGTGATGTCTTCTATAATCTCATCGACCGTCAGGATGATAGCCCGGCTTTCCTGGCCGACACTTTGCCAATGCTCGTACCAGTCGAAGATGACGAGCACTATGAGTATAAGCATAGTCGCGCCGACGGCCACGACATACATGCCGATTCCGACGGCCATTCCAATTATGGCGGAAATCCAGATGCCGGCCGCCGTCGTCAATCCCTTCACCGATCCTTTCGCCCGGATTATCGCGCCGCCGCCCAGAAAGCCGATGCCGGTGATGACCTGGGCCGCGATACGCCCCGGATCGCCGTTTTTCAGTCCCATATACTCCTGGGGAACGTAGATCGACAGCAACATAGCAAGACACGCTCCCATCGTGATGAGTGAGAACGTGCGGATTCCTGCAATCTGACCCTTACGTTTGCGTTCAGCTCCGATGATTACCCCGAGCATCATGCTCAATACCATCCGGAACATTGAATTCGTCAGATTGACTTCGTGAGTGTTTATGAGATCTATTATGTTGTTGATCAAAGAAAAAAATCAGATTTAATCTAAGACCCCGTCCCACAAAAAAATGTTAAATCCAGGGTCGCAGATGTGCCCCGAATTTGGCCTTGCAGCGTGAAGGAGTTTAGCGGGCTAAACGACTGAACCAAAAGGCCGAAGGCGGGGTACAGCTGCGGGACGGTGGTAACTTTCAGTGAGAAAGTGAGGTCATTATTTTGATTTAATTAACTATTTTATGTTTCTGTTCTTTAAAATGAGATGTAAAGAAAAATAAAATATTTATGTTTTCCTTATCATCCTTCAAACTCCAGCCCCAGATAAAAAATTACTTTTTGCTCGGTGTCTTTCCGGTGAATTTTGCCCATCTCTCCGGT
>CAZNMC010000144.1:0-1584 GCA_964574285.1 uncultured Sangeribacter sp.
CAGCATTGACCATAGCAATTAGCAAAAGGGAAATTGTGGTGATTCGCTGCTGACCGTCTATAACAAGATAATCATCATTATAATCATTGGCTCTGCTGGTAACAATACTTCCGAAAAAATGCGACTTACGGTTTTCTTCATGTAGTTTCACCAAGTCAGCAAAAAGATGTTGGCAATGCTTTATTTCCCAGTCATAATTGCGCTGATAGAGTGGAATGATAAATCGTTTATCAGCCCCTTCAAAAAATCGTATTAGTTTTTTATCTTCACCCTTCATAATGGAATTCAAATGCTAGGATTACAAAATTACTAAAATTTTGAGAGATTCAAAACATATAGTATAGATTTGTTCATTCAAATCTTTATTCAGGAGTAAGAATGTCATAGAATTGGAGCAAAGCTGTACATATATCGGCTATAATACTTGGCCAATCTCCCCAGTGGATAAGTAAATTGAAAAACAACTTTGTGATGCAATGTCCGTGGTTTGCATCCCAAATAAGTAATTTATGAACCCCCTCAGTAGAGGGTCGCAGCCTCCGAAGACCGGTCAGCCGACTTGAAGAGTTTTTTAGCATCTGCAAGAGGCTTTCCCAAGAAGTAGAATTCAAATTGGCCTTCTACATCCGGAAAAGGAATTCTTGCAGGCGGTCCTTCGCGGTGCGAAAGTAAGTTTTGTCTTTTATCTGATAAAAGACAAAAAATACAATAATCAATATCTTTGATTATCAATATATTACAAATATTGGCTTAGTATAAGTTGAAAAAAGAGGGAATCTGAGGGAGATTTTTGAATACATCTCAATAATCAATAAGGATACATAACAAACTGCTAAATTCCCGTGAAATAAAAAAATGACCATTTTCGTAACGTCACGAAAATGGTCAATAAATTTTAGTTTCCTCCAAATCCTACCTTTGGCATATCTGAATTGCATCCTCCTCCCTATCGCGCTGAGGACGCAGTCCGAAGTTCCCCCAACAGAAAAGTTCCCCGAAGCCCCATAGTGCCGAGGCGGAAGCCGTAGGGTTAAGAACGCATCTCTCTTACTGGCAGTGGCTTTGGCCTCTACGAAAATCTTAATGATATTTGTGCGATAAGGCTTTACTCTTAAAATTTGCACTAATTTTGCACTCGGAAACGAAATCCGGATGGTTGCCGAAGCTCGTGGCAATCAAGTCTATGGCAAGTAAGTACCCGCACTTCCAGGCGAATAAGAGCCCTTAGTTCATAAATGATCATTTATCATTGGATTAAGGGAACCCTCCTAAGTAACCCACCCAGAGCCCAGTCATCCCATCCAGATGACAACTGACAACTGATGACTGACAACTCAAAGAAGACGTCCGCTTCACCCCCACAGACATGAGAGCCCAACGCAAAGGAATAGACAGACGTGTCTGTCGCAGGTGAACGCTCATCTACCACCGGACGGAATTTCCTCATGTGTTTACAGAAGCCCAAACGAGCCCGGCATGTGCTGTCCTGGGATTGCCCCACGCCGCTCACCACGTCGTGACCTGCGGCTTTCCTTGAGTCAGAATCAGTTTATTTCTTGCAACACCCCGACGGCGGAAGGGGAG
>CAZNMC010000145.1:0-1569 GCA_964574285.1 uncultured Sangeribacter sp.
CGGGAATGGTATGGAGCTCGGTGTTGACGCCTGCACATGTCAGTCGGGCAGTGTAATTGAGGCACGACATGCAGAAGAGGTCAAGAGTACCTACGGCTATGAATGTAGGCGGGAGATTTGATAGGTCTGTGGCGAGTGAAGCGGAGGAGTATGGAAGTTCGTTTTCCGACAGCTTGTGACCACCGAGGAGGGTATCCCAGCCAAGCCTATTGTATGCCGGTGTCCAGACCAATTGTCCGGCATACGAATCCGGCATCGGATCTTTGTCAGTTCCTGTCCTGCTGTCGAGCATAGGGTATGTCAACGCTTGACCGCACAACTGTATTCTGCCATGGTCGCGATTATAGATGGCGAGTCGCGCGGCCAGACCGCCGCCGGCACTTTCGCCTAAAATCACTATGCGTGTCGGGTCTGCTCCAAATTCAGAAGCGTGGTCGTGGATATATTCGAGACCTGAATAGGCGTCGTGCAAATCTGCCGGAAATGGTGCTTCGGTTGCCAGTCGATAGTTTACACTCACAAGGATAGCCTGCAATCCGTTTGTAAGCACATCGGGGGCCGTGGCCATTGTGTTTGCATTGCCCATTAGATAGCCGCCACCATGCATAAAATAGAGTATCGGCAGAGGGCCTTTGCGTGGTAGGGCGGTAGGTTGCCAGATGTACAGGTCGATACTGTTACTGTCCATACCGGTAATAGTAACTTTTTGAGAGCCTGGCAAATCCTTACTCTCGCCTATCATACCGATAAATGGATTCTTGGCAAAGGGATATTGACAAGCTTCAAATATTTTATCGATTATAGGTAGCTGATATTCTTTTGCAATCAGGTGCTTTGATGTGAATTCTTGAGCCATTATTTTCTCGTCGTTTAGATAAGTATATCTATCCAACCAATTATAAAACGTATTGGTTCATTAAAGATTATATAAAGCAACCTTTAGAATGTTTTATTCAACTAATAGAATATTTTTTCGATGAAAAAGTCTAATTTTGTTCCAACTAAAGTGACTTGGAGAATGTTTAATAAAAAATACCCGACGATGACTCAGAATAACCTTCCTCCTTTATGGACAATCAGTGACATCAACTCTGCAGCGCAGG
Organism: uncultured Sangeribacter sp.; assembly: GCA_964574285.1. GTDB lineage: Bacteria > Bacteroidota > Bacteroidia > Bacteroidales > Muribaculaceae > Lepagella. The sequence continues at coordinate 1,104 of CAZNMC010000145.1, forward strand.
GTATGATGTTTGGCACCGACTATATTTTTTATAAGGATTTCTCTGCTCTCAGAAAGCTTACAAACAAGATAGTAGTAAACTTCGTAGGATTTATTTATGTTACGACGGGCAAAATCGCCGTTACACTCAACGATATCTCTCTGAGAGCTCAAGCCGGGCAGATAATTTTTTATAAAGCGGGAGACTTTATTTCTGATGTGTTGTTTTCGCCTGACAGCGATGGTATGGTTTGCGGGCTTGATGCGGCGGTACCGTTTGAAAGCCGCAGCAAGAGAGGCGTGCCCCGGCTTTCATCTTTGAAAGGTAATTGTGAAGTTTTCAATTTGAAAAACGGTGGAGAGGCACTTCTTGGATTGTACTGCGAGTTGTTATGCCGGAAGTTTGCAATGGGCATGGAAAATGTGAGGTTCACAATGATTTCATTGTTGGAAGATGTGCTTGATTCTGTCGATCTTTCCGACAATGA